>NZ_VJZC01000090.1 GCF_009377185.1 Streptomyces spongiae | reverse complement strand
GGTTTGACGACGGCCGTCGTCAAACCCCTTCCGTGTGCGCGCCCAGCATGGGTGATTGCTTGGGGGTGGAAGTCCCTGGGGGGGAGAGGTGGTGCTAACCCCGAGCCACGAGTACGGGCGGGAAGCCGTTGACGATGTCTGACAGCTGCTGGTGCAGCCCCGACACGCATGCGGCCTGGCCGCCGCGGGGCTTGATGTCCAGCACGACCCAGGCGCCGAGTAGTCCTGCTGCTCTCGCTCGACCAGAGCGCGGCGTTCCTCTGGGGCGACGTCGTCAGACACGACCTCGACGTCAGCTTCCGTGGGCTCGGGAGCGATCCTGTGGGCGCTGGCGAACCCGAAATGATGATCGTGGCGTAGCTCTGCCGGCGCCGTAGGGCGAAGTCGTCGACCCCGATCACCCGCGGGATCCGCACCTCCGGCACGGGCACCCGCCGCAGCAGCCGCAGGGCGGAGGCGTACGACACGGGCACGGCCAGCGATCGGGCGATTCCGGGGGACGCCCGGCCGCATAACTCCTTGACCAGCTCAGAGAGCTGGCCGGTCGGACGTGTGGTGCGGCGCTGATGGCGCTCCAGGAGCCCGGGGACCTGATCTCGGAAGGTCTGCCGCCTGCAGCCCAGGACCGGACAGACCAGCCGTCGTATCCTCACCCGGCCCGCGACCTTGGCCCAGCGGCTGATCGACGACGGCTTCGACGCCCTGGACGAGCAGACCGTCGTGGTCCCGGGGACCGGCACCCTCGACGTCGTGATCCCCTCCCTGGCCCTCTCGCTCGCGGCCGTCCACGAACAACGCCGGGCCCTGGAAGCCCAGATCAAGGCCCTGCTGGAGGACCACCCTCTTTCCAAGGTCCTGACCTAATGGTGGTGCACGACGGTGGCGGAGGGCCGGAGGACGTCTGGTCCTGACCCGGAGCTCGACTCCTACTTCATTGAGGCTGTGCGCAACCAGCTCTCCGTTTCCGGCGCGTCGTGATCATCCGCTGGGTAGTGCGTCTTCCGAGCCGCCGGCAAGGAGACCTCTCATCGACACCAGAGCCACCTGCTCCGCATATAGAGCGAGGCCCTTGCCGACCGCTGGGGATGCAAACTGCCAATCGGATGCCGGACCTCCGAGTCCTCCCATTAGGGCGCGGCGTTTCCCTGCACTGGCTCCTGCACCATCTGCGTTCGAGGAGGGCCTGATTGAAGATCTTCTGCGGCATCGACTGGGCGGAGGACCACCACGACGTCGCCCTGGTCAACGAGCGGGGCGACCTGGTCGCCAAGCAACGGATCAGCGTCGACCTCGCCGGGCTGGAGACCCTGCAGCACCTTCTCGCCGAGGCCGGGGACAAGCCCGGGGATCCGATCCCCGTCGCGATCGAGACCTCCCGCGGTCTGCTGGTGGCTTGCCTGCGAGCCACCGGCCGCCCCGTCTATGCCATCAACCCTATGGCGGTCGCTCGTTATCGAGAGCGACGTTCGGTCGCGCGGGCCAAGTCGGACCACGCGGACGCCCTCGCCCTGGCGAACGTCCTGCGCACGGACGCGGACCATCACCATCCGCTGCCCGCCGACTCCGAACTCATCCAGGCAATCGCCGTCCTGGCCCGGGCCCAGCAAGACGCTGTCTGGAACCGCCAGCAGTTGGCCAACCAACTCCGGTCCCTACTGCGCGAGTTCTTCCCGGCCGCCCTGGCAGCCTTCCAGGTCAAGAACGTGGGCTTGGCCCACCCAGAGGCCCGCGCCGTCCTCGCCGCAGCTCCCACTCCGGCCGCGGCTGCCGCGCTGAGCAGGGCCCGGCTCCGGTCTCTTCTACGCAGGGCCGGCCGCCAGCGCCGCATCGAGACCCGGGCCGAACACCTCGCCGGTGTCCTGCGCGAGCCGCACATGCGTCAGCTCCCGCGCGTCGAGGAAGCCCTCGGTCAGCAGGTCAGGGCACTCATTCTGCAACTCGATGCCGCTGCCCAGGCGGCCGATGACCTCGCCGCCGCATGCGCCGAGCGGTTCACCGAGCACGAGGACGCTGAGATCATCACCAGCTTCCCGGGCCTGGGTGAACTCACCGGAGCCCGCATCCTGGCCGAGATCGGCGACGACCGGTCCCGGTTCGCCGACGGCCGGGCGCTGAAGGCATACGCAGGCTCTGCCCCCATCACCAGAGCCTCCGGCAAGAGCTTGATCGTCCACCACCGCAAGGTGAAGAACCAGCGACTGGCCGCAGTCGGCTACGTCTGGTCCTTCGCCGCGCTGTCCGGATCCCGCGGAGCTCGCGGCCACTACGACCGCCGCCGAAGCATCGGAGACCGGCACACCGCAGCCTTGCGCAACCTCTTCAACCGGCTCCTCGGCCAGCTCCACCACTGCCTCATCACACGCCAGAACTACGACGAGAACACCGCCTTCCCCACCCCGCTACCGGTCCCGGCTTGACGCCATAGACCGATCGGATGTCTCGATGCCGGGGGTCGCGGTCAGGACCGCCGCAGTGCTGCTGGTCACCGTCGGCGACGGCACCAGCTTCCCCACCGCCGCCCACCTCGCCTCCTACGCCGGGCTGGCCCCGGCCACAAGGTCGTCGGGGACCTCGATCCACGGCGAACACGCCCCCAGAGGCATCAACCGGCAGCTCAAACGGGCGATGTTCCTGTCCGCGTTCGCCGCCCTGCACGATCCCGCCTCCCGTTCCTACTACGACCGCTGTCGGGCCCGCGGAAAGACCCACTCCCAAGCCCTCCTCCGCCTCGCCCGACAGCGGATCAGCGTGCTGTTCGCGATGCTCCGCGACGGCACCTTCTACGAACCCCGCCTCCCCGAAGCAGCCGTCGCATGACCAGCTCAGGCTTGACGAAGGACGTAGAGGCACCCCCCGCTGCCGGTGAGCGTCTCCCACAGGTCGGCGCCCTCGGCTTACGGGCCTTCAGCGCGTCCCCGTTCACGCTGGGCAGGTCCCGGCTGACCCGGGCTCCGGCGGCGGACAGCGCGCTCGGCGCGAGGGTGCGGCCCTTGGCGTACGTCACGATCAGCGTGAGGTCGGGGCGGGACGCGTCGTCGTACCCCCACTTGACCAGCTGCGTCACGTCGAACAGCCGCCGGTCGGCGGTGCCGTTCGCGAGGAGCCGCTCGGCGTCACGCGGGACGACGTAGGTGTGGTCGGCGCTCCGCACTATTCGGAAGGCGGTGCCTTCCCGACCCTGCCGGGCCGCACACCGGTGACCTGTCCGGTGGCGTCCAGCGTGACCCGGTCACCGGTGACGAGGGTGACTGTCCTGGCCTTGCCGAGAGCCCCGGCCGTACCTGCCGTACCCCTGTCGAACTGTGCGGCCCCGGATTCCGGGGCACCGAGCAGGGCCGAGGTAAGGGCGGTGGCGACGAGCGCGGCGAGAGCGGAAGCCTCACTCGCTCGCCTCTTACGGTGATTCAACGCATGCCTTTCTCTCTGGACCTTCGGGCATGGCAGAGCAGCCCGGCGGACGGGACAAAGAAACAGAGGGGGAAAGAGGCGCCCCTTCGCAAAGGGGCGCGGGGCGTACGGACTCAGACGAGCCGCTTACGACCCCAGAAGAAGAGGAACGCCACGACACCGGCGGTCAGGGCGAACAGAATCGACGCCCCGAACCACTGCATGGCGTTCATCTGCGACATCGGGAGGTACTGCACCGACCAGCCCACGACATCGGCCTTGTCCAGGCACACCTGCCGTGCCGCCTCGGTCTGCGACCCCGAACAGGTGCCCCAGCCCACCAGATCCCCGCTGCCGGTGACATACGACTGGTCGATTTCGTAGGCGCCGTGGGGGAGCGACGGGTACACGTTGACACCCTTGTTCGTCGTGACCGTGACGACGTTGCCGAGCGACAGCAGGAAGTAGCCCCAGACGAGCTGGAGGACGACGGTGAAACCGAAGGTGACCACCATGGCCGTCAGCGTGCGCCGCAGCACCACACCGATCGCCACCCCGCCGAAGACGGAGAAGAGGGTGAGGGCGACAGGCACGGGGCCCGTCGTGTTGAACGCGGCGCCCGAGGTCCAGTCCATGAACGTGACATCGGACTTGACGGGGTTCCACCACCAGCCGAACACCGCCGACAACACGCCCGTGCTCACCACTGCCACCAGTCCGGCCAGCGCCAGCTTCGTGGCGAGACAGCGGGTCCGGCTCATGGACTGGGCGGCGACCAGCTTGGCGGTGCCGTTCTCCAGGTCGCCCGCGAGGAGCGGGGCGCCGAGGAAGACACCGAGCAGGATGGGTATCGCCTGGAGCCCCATGGAGACGAAGGAGAACGCGTCTTTGTACTGCTGGAACTTGCCGCCCTCATCGTCGAGGCTCTTGCCGGGATAGCCGTAGCCGTCGAGGAAGTCGACCAGTTGGCCGCGCTGGTAGACGATCCAGGCCACGGAGAGCGCGGTGGCGGCGAGGATCGCCCAGAACCCGGCCCGGTGCTGGCGCCAGACCAGCCAGGTCATACCGCTGAGGCGGGGGCGCCGGGTGGCCTCCGTGGTGGTCGCGTTCAAGGTCCCGTCGGTGGTCCCGTTCTTGCCGTCGCTCGTGGAGCCGGTCGAGGTGCTGGTCGAGCTGCGGGTGAAGGTGCTCATGCCGCCACCGCCCCGGTGCCGAACCCCTGGCGGTGGACCTGGGCGGTGGGGGTGATCAGAGGTGGTGCGTCGGGTGAGCGGAGATAGGCGAGCAGGAGTTCCTCCATGTTCGGGGTGTCCGTCTCCCAGGGGCCGATGACCGGGCCCTCGGGGCGGACGAGGGCGGTGAACTGCCGTCCGCTGGTCCGGGACTCGACGAGGGCGTGGTGCCCGAGGGCGACAGGCAGACCGTCGCCCTCCCTGGCCCCGGTGATCAGGGTGTGCACGGACTTCAGCTCGTCCACGTCACCGGCGAGACGCACTCCGCCGCCGGAGACGACGACGAGGTAGTCGCATACGTTCTCCAGTTCGGCGAGGACGTGGGTGGACATCAGCACGGTGGTGCCGTGCTCGGCGGCCTCGGCGAGGAGGATGCCCATGATCTCGTGGCGTACGACCGGGTCGAGGTCCGACATCGGCTCGTCGAGCAGCAGCAGGTCGGGGCGCTTGCCGAAGGCGAGGGCGATGGCGACACGGGTGCGCTGACCACCGGAGAGGGTGCCGATCTTCGCCTCGAAGGGCACATTGCCCGCGCGGATGATGTCCTCGGCGGCGCGCTGGTCCCAGCCGGGGTTCAGCTCCCGGCCCAGTCGCAGGGTCTCCGCCACGGTGAAGCGGCGGAACAGGGGCTTCTCCTGGGCGAGGAACGCGGTACGCCGGCCGGCCTCCGCCGAGCCCGGCGCCTCGCCGAACAGGCTGATCGAGCCCTGCGTCGGCTCCAGGACATGGGCCGCGATGTTCAACAGCGTGGTCTTGCCCGCCCCGTTGGGTCCCACCAGCCCGCAGATCCGGCCCACCGGGAGCCGGAAGGAGCAGTCCCGCAGCGCCCAGCCCCGCCGGTAGCGCATCCCCAGTCCGTACGCCTCGATCGCCGGTTCCCCCGCGTACATAACTTCACTCACCTGTGCTCCTAGTTGTCGTGGCCCCCGTGGACCCCGTTGTCGTGGACCCCGTTGCCGCCGTGGTCCCGGCGGCGTACTGCTTCTCCATCGCCGACGCGACGAGCGCGGCCACGTCCTCCTGCTCCAGACCCGCCCCGGCCGCCTTCGACATCCACGCCACCAGCTCCGCGTACAGCGGCGAGTCGGTGCCCGTCTCGGGGCGGCCCAGCGTGCGGCGTACGAAGGTGCCCTGGCCCGGTCGCGGTTCGACCAGGCCCTCGCGTTCCAGTTCGCGGTACGCCTTGAGGGTGGTGTTCGGGTTGACCGTGCTGGTCTCGGCGACCTCCTTGGCGGTGGGCAGCCGGTCACCCGGTACCAGTACGCCAAGCCGCAGGGCCTGCTTGGTTTGCTGCACGATCTGCTGGAAGGCGGGGACCCCGCTCCGCCTGTCGATGCGGTACTCCACGATCACCACCATTATTCCACTACCTGATTAGTGGAATGATGGTGGAGGCGTGCGAGGGCGATTGTCAATGCCGACCGGGGACGAGGAGAAGCGGGTGGGAGGTACGCTGACCGTCTTTTTTTGGGACATCAGCGGACAGGGAACAAGATATGTCCGGCAAGAGACGCCTGATGGTGGCCGGTCTGACGATGGCCCTCATGGCCGGGCTCGACGCATGCGGAAGCGGAAGCGGGCAGAACGACAATCCATGGGAGGACTCCACCGCCAGCGGGGGCAGCAGCGGCCAGCGCGACGAGGGCCACGACGACGACCAGGGGGCACCGCGCCGGACACCGCATCGGAGGCGGCCACCGCCACTGGACTCTGCGACGCCGTCCGCCACGCCTCCAGGAAGATCACCAAGGTCACGCGCCCGCACACGGTCAGGAAGTGCACGTCCACCACGGGCTCCCGGAAGCGCAAGAACGTCCGCAGCGGCACCGAGACGCACACCCGGGTGATCCGCCAGGAGCGCTGGCGTGAGCCTGAACGACGTGGACGGCGACACCTCCAAGGGCGCCGTCTGATACCGGGTCACTCACGCGACCTACACCGAGGCCGCTGCCACGGACCGGCTCGACCCCATGAAGTTCACGCCGGAGGCCACTGACTGCGTCCAGTGACGCCCCGCTCCCCCAAAAGGAGAGGCCCCCCTCGGCCTCTCTCGGGTTCCCCATCGCTTCCCTCTTGCCCCACGCTTCAGGAGGTTCGCCATACCCACACGCAGACGGCTCCTGGCCGCAGCAGTCACCGCTGCGACCCAAGGCGTGACTCAGATCACAGAGCGAGAGATAGCTCTGTTCGTCACTTACTGCCAGACTGACATTTAGTGTCACAGTAACTCGCCCCCCCCAGACGAACCCGGAAGAGCTGATCATCATGCAGACCACGAGTCCCCAGGAGGCGGCATCCGACATGCAGACGGCAGGCCAGCGGAAGCAGAAGTCGGCGCTTGAGCAGGCGGGCGGCACCAAGGGTCTTGTCTTCTCGGCACTGCCCCCCGTGGTGTTCGTCGTCGCCAACAACGTCGGCGGACTCAAGGCCGGCGTCGCCGCCGCCCTACTCGTCGCCTTGGGCATCGCGGTACAGCGGCTGACGCGCAGGGAGTCGATCCAACCCGCGCTCGGCGGCCTGTTCGGCGTGGCGATCGCGGCCGGCATCTCCTGGTACACAGGCTCCGCCAAGGACTTCTTCCTCATCGGCATCTGGGCGAGCCTGGCCGGCGCCGTCGCTTTCGTCCTCTCCGTGCTGCTCCGGTGGCCCCTGGCCGGCCTGATCTGGAACTCGGCGACCGGCAAGGGCACCGTCTGGCGGGAGGACAAGCGCTCACGGCTCTACTACGACATCGCCACCCTGGTACTGGCCGCCATCTTCGGCGCCCGGTTCGCCGTCCAGCAGTACCTCTACCAGGCCGACGAGGTCGGCTCGCTGGGCTTCGCCAAGATCGCCATGGGCTACCCGCTCCTCGCCGTGGGCTTCCTGGCCGTCGCCTGGGCCGCCCGAGCCTCCAACAAGCGGCTGAAGGCCATGGGCCTGCTGCCCGCCCAGCGCGCCTGACCGGCGCCCTCCCCGCTCCTCGTCCGTGCCGGACGGGCCTCCGCGGCCCGTCCGGCACGCGCGTCCGCACCACGGAGCGACCACGGCCATCCCCAACAGACTCCCCACGCACCACCTGAGCAGCCCCGCGCGTGAGCCGCTACGCCGGCACCGCCCGCACTCGACTCGCGTACAGCTCCGACCTCCCACTTCGTCGGGGAACCGCTACGGGCCCCGCACGCCCGACGTGGCGCCCAGTGCACCGTCCGCGACGACCCAACCGGCCACTTAGCGACACAGCGCCCCTTTGTGGCGTTTGCTTCCGCGGATGTATGACGAGGTGACCCCATGCAGGTGAGCAATCGCGCCGGACCCGGTATGAGCGAGCAACGACGCCGACGGATCCGGTTGGAGATCTCTCGAGAGGCCTCGCGTCTCTTCTGGGAGCAGGGCGTCACCGCGACCAGCGGCGACCAGATCGCCGAAGCGGTGGGACTGTCGACGCGCACCATCTGGCGCCACTTCCGCAGCAAGGAAAGCTGTGCCGAACCGATCATCTCGCACGGCGTCGAATGGGAGATGGCCGCCCTGCGACGCTGGAAACCCGAACTCTCCCTCGAAGACCATCTCGCCACTGAGATCAGCAGGTACGCCCGCGAAGCCGACAGGGTGGAACGCGCCGACGACGCGCTCGCGGTGAAAATGATCGCGCTCGCCGACAGGGAGCCCGCTCTCCGCACCACCTGGCTGATGGCCTGCGACCAGATGGAACGCGAACTGGCTGGGATCATCGCCGGCCGACTGAACCTGCCTGCCGACGACATCAGGGTGCAGGTGCACGCGGCGGCCGCCTCGGGCGCCCTACGGGTCGTCAACGAGGAGATCGGCGATGCCCTGCTCGGCGGTGCCGACGCGCGCCAATTCGCCTACGTGCATCAGCTCCTGGCCCAGGCGGTCCGCAACGCCACGGGGGGAGCGGTGGGGGACGCGGCCACGACCTGAGATCCGTTCCCGACACACCACGGGTCGCCGCCTCAGCACCACGGCGCCGTGATCACGTGTCTGGGACCACGGCCGCATGGCGGGGTGGCCGACCTGCTGCGGGATGCCCCGAAGTGCTTCGTTGCCCCGGACTCGATGGGCTCGCTGCCGGACGTGCGTGTCCCGAGTGCCTCGGTGAGGGCCTGGCAGGCGGCCCTCGATCCTGTCGCGGAGAACTGCTGGACCGGCCAGTGCTCCGAGGGGGAGACGGTGCTCCCGGTGCCCGGGCGGAGGCCGTGCTGTCCAGCCCGGAGAATGCCGAGCGCCCGCGATGAAGTCGACTTGGACGTCGGACTGCGGGTGGATTCGTCACTGACGAACTCGCCGATAGAGGCCCTGTTCTCGTAAGAGCTACGGCCATGTGGCGTGTAGCGCTGAGTAACTACTCGGGGCTGTGGTCGCGCTGCTGGAGGGTTGCGAAGTCTGCATGCGCCGTCTCAACGGCCTCCGGGTACGTCTGGGTCTTCTCGTGCTCGGCCAGCGCCGGTAGTGAGAACGAGTATCGATCTCCGGCCGTACGGCGCAGACGCGGATCTGGTAGCCGGGGCGTCAGCCCGGGAGGCGGGTTCGGGAGAAGACCTCGATCGGGGTGGACAGATCGAAGGGGATCACCTGGTCCAGGGCGAGGACGGCAATGGTGTGCATGGCCAGAAGATGTCTGCCCCTCTGTGGTCATGCCCTGGTCTCAGTGTCGTGATTTTTGCAGTTTAGGCAGTTCAGAACCTTGCCTACAGCTGTGGCGGTATTCCGTTGAAAGGTGTCACTAATGCCACTTGGGGGCAGATTGGCGGCCGGTTAGCGTCGGGAGCGACTCCGGCACGGGCCGGATACCGACTTCCCGCGAAGGAACCTCTCCATGCACGCCCAGATCATCCTGTTCGACGGCTTCGATCCGCTCGATGTCGTCGCTCCCTACGAAGTGCTGTACGCCGGCGGCACCGCCTCCGGCGGCGCGGTGAGTGTGGAACTGGTCTCCGCGGAGGGACCACGTGACGTGGTCAGCGGCACCGGGGGCCTGGTACTGCGCGCCACTGCCGCCCTGGACCCCGCACGCGCGGGCCTGATCCTGGTCCCCGGCGCCTCGGGCCGCGTGGGAGAGCCCGGCGAGGTCCCCGAGCACGACGCGGTGGCCGGGGCATGGCAGCAGGACGAATTCATCCCCGTACTGCTGGGCCGCGCCCTGACGACCGAGCTGCCCACACTGCTGAAGGCAGCTAGGGACAACCCCGAGGTAACGCTCAGCGCGGTGTGCGGCGGCTCGCTCGTCCTGGCCATGGCCGGCCTGCTGGAGGGCCGCTACGCCACCACCCACCACATGGGCCTGGACATGCTCAACGCCACCGGCGTCCACGCGGTCAGCGCCCGCGTCGTCGACGACGGTGACCTCGTCACCGGGGCCGGCGTCACCTCCGGCCTCGACCTGGGCCTGTACCTGCTGGAGCGCATGGTAGGTCCCCAGATCGCCCACGCTGTCGAAGAACTCTTCGCCCATGAGCGCCGCGGCACTGTCTGGCGCCACGTAGGCCCCGTGCCGGCCGGCTTCTGACCACACATGCCGACCCGCACTTCAACCGCACTGCACTCGTAACTGGCTGTTCTCCATCCGTTCGTGGGGTCGGTCGGGTTCGAACGGGGTGCTGGTTCGGGTCGTCGGACGCCGATGTCCGAGGACCCTCGCGAGTACGTCGCTGACGACGGTGAGGGTCAGGCGCCAGGTCGGGGGCGGGAAAGCCAGACCGCGCGAAATGGCGCGCGTCAGCCGCAGTCCACTGACGACGTCAACTCGGCACAGCAAGAAGGCGGACGGGCCTATGCCGGCCCGGCAGCCGGACACCCCTTCTGCCTCCGGTCAGCCTGAGCTTCATCGCGTGCCCGCGCCCGGTGCTGCGCCCAGAACTCGGCGTGGTGTGATCCAGCATGAGCTTGAGTGTGCCGTTGCGGCACAGTGTTGACTCCGACCATCGCTGATCAACATCGCTGCACAGTGTCTGACGCGGTCGTGACCGGCCGACCGAGACCCGCGCGAGGTCGTGGCCGGGACGCCGATGACCGAGGCGTGACGTTGGACGTGCCGCGGACCTGCCCCCTTATCGCTCTGATGGGAGCACTCGTATGGGTATCACTTGGGAAGAGTACCGGGAGCACGACGCCGTCGGGCTGGCTGAGCTGGTGAAGTCCGGAGCGGTGAGCCCGGTTGAACTGCTCCAGGCGGCGATTGCCCGTGCCGACGCCGTCGAGCCGACGATCAACGCGATCCGCCACCGACTCGACGACGACGCCCGTGCCCGCGCAAGCAGCCCGCTGTCCGGGCCGTTCGCCGGCGTCCCGTTCCTGATCAAAGACTTGGGCCAGCACCTCGCCGGGGTTCCGACCGGCAGTGGGAATCGATCGCTGGCACGCTTCCCGCGCCCGGAGACCTCCACGGTGGTACAGCGTTGGCTCGACGCCGGTCTGGTCGTGTTCGGCCGGACCGCGACCTCCGAGTTCGGCGCTCGCGCGATAACCGAGCCGGTCGCGGGGGGCCCGACCCGCAACCCCTGGGACCCGTCGCGGACGCCCGGTGGCAGCTCCGGCGGGTCCGCGGCGGCCGTCGCGGCCGGAGTCGTCCCGGTCGCGGGCGGGAACGACGGTGGGGGTTCCATCCGGAATCCGGCTGCGGCCTGCGGGCTGTTCGGCCTCAAGCCGGGGCGTGGCGTCGTCCCGTCCGGGCCGGACGTCGACGAGGTCTTCCACGGCGCCGCGGTGCAGGGCGTGCTGTCGCGCACGGTCCGTGACTCCGCCGCGATGCTCGACGTCCTGGCCGGCTCCGCACCGGAGGGCCCGTACCGGGTGACTCCGGCGGAGCGACCGTACGCCGACGCCGTCGTCGACGACCCACGCCCGCTGCGGATCGGGCTGACCACGGTGTCCCCGCTCGGCGGACCGGTTGACCCGCAGGCCGCCGCCGCGGTTCTGGACACGGGGGAGTTGCTCACCGGACTCGGGCACGTCGTGGAGGAATCCGCCCCGGCCATCGACGGGCAGCGCCTGGCCACCGACTTCCTCACGACCTGGTTCGCGATGGTCGCCGCCGAGGTCACGGCCGCAATGGAGTTCACCGGCTGCTCCGAGGACGACTTCGAGATCGGGACCCGGATGATGGCTGTGATCGGCCGGCGCCTTTCGGCGCCGGAGTATCTCGCCACGCAGTCCCGCTGGCACCAGCACACCCGGGCGCTGGCCGCGTTCCACGAGCGCTACGACATGCTGCTCACCCCGACCACGGCCCGGCCGGCGTGGCCGATCGGCGAGTTCGATCTCGCCTCGCCGGTCCGGCTCGCCGCACGGGGGGTGCTGGCCGCCCGGATCGGCGGTGTGCTGGGCCGGATGAACCTCGTCGAGAAACTGGCCGACGCGAACCTTGAGCCGGTGCCCTTCACCCAGCTGGCCAACGTGACCGGGCGCCCGGCGTCGTCGGTGCCGCTGCACCGGACGTCGAGTGGGCTGCCGCTCGGCGTCCAGTTCGTCGGACGTCCTGGTTCGGAGCCCGAGCTGCTGGCACTGGCCGCGCAGCTGGAGAGGGCGCGGCCGTGGGCGCATCTCTGGCCGTCGTTGTCCGAGATACCCTCCGCGGCCTGACGTCTCTCTTGGTACGGACAAAAACGTCGGCCCAGCCGTGCAGGCAGCCTTTGTGAGAGCCAGAGACAGGACTTGACCGTGCCGTAGCGGCACAGTATTGGCTGAGAATCATGAGCTGGAGTACTCGGGAGATCGCCGAGCTTGCCGGCACCAGCCTGCGGGCGGTGAGGCACTACCACGAGGTCGGACTGCTGGAGGAGCCCGAGCGCCGCGCCAACGGCTACAAGCAGTACGGCGTGCCGCACCTGGTCCGCCTGCTGCGGATCAAGCGGCTGGTCGATCTCGGGTTCTCGCTGAACCAGATCGCGGAGACGGTGGACAAGGGCGAGCACCCCGGACAGGCACTGCTCACGCTCGACGCGGAACTGGCCGCGACCATCGAGCGGCTGCAGCGGGCCCGGCTCGAACTCGCGGCACTGATCGAGCAGCGTGCCCCGGCCGACCTGCCTACGGAGCTCACGCCCGGCGAATCAACGGTGCTGTCCGAGACCGACCGCTCGCTCCTGCTGGTCATGACCCGGTTGATGAACGTAGAGCAGCTGCAAGCCTACGGCGCACTGGTACGCAATCTGCCTGCTCACCCGATCAATCGAGAGTTCGACGAACTCTCCGCTGACGCCGACGAGCACATCCGCCAAGACCTCGTGGAGCGGATGGTGCCCTACCTGCGCCGGCTGCGGCAGGACCACCCGGACCTGCCCGACCTGTACGCGGCCGCCTCGAAAGGGAAGAAATTCGTTCGAGAGACCATGGAGACGGTCCTGCGTGAGCTGTACAACCCGGCGCAGCTCGATGTCTTGCACCGGACCCACGTGATCGTGGACGAGTCCACCCAGCTCCGACAGGAGCGGAACGCTACCGAACTTCGTTGACCGCGCCGGTCTCCGGCTCCATGCCGTCGCCGTCGACTGGCCGCACCCGTGAGCGACACGCAGGAGTGACCATGCAGTCCCATGCCCATGCCCATGCAGATGCCCGCCACGCAGTCAGCGCTGCCTTGCTGGCTGAGCTGCGGTCCAGAATCCCTGCGGGCCGCGTACTCACCAACGGACCGGAGTACGCGAAAGCAGTGGCGTTGTTCAACGCAGCGGTCGATGTCCGTCCTGCTGTCGTCGTGCGGTGCGCGACCACCGCTGACGTGCAGGCCGCGATACGCGCGTCTCGCAACCATGGGGTGCCGATCTCGGTACGCGGCGGGGGTCACGACTTCTGGGGGCGGGCGTTCCGTCCCGGCGGACTGGTTCTCGATCTGACTGACATGCGGGGAGTTCAGGTCGACATCGGCCGCCGTTTCGCGACGGTGGGTGGCGGGGCTCTCTCGTCCGACGTCGTAACGGCCGCCGAGCGGGCGGGCCTGACGGCGGTCACCGGAACGGCGGGCGCCGTCGGCATGGTCGGCCTCACGCTCGGCGGCGGATACGGCCCCCTGATCGGGCAGTTCGGGCTCGCGGCCGACAACCTGCTCGGCGCCGAAGTCGTCCTGGCCGACGGTTCACGAGTCACCACCGACGCCGACCATCATCCGGACCTCTTCTGGGCGTTGCGGGGCGGCGGCGGCAACTTCGGTGTCGTGACCTCGGCACGGATCCGTCTGCACCCCGTGCCGACAATGGTGTCGGGAACCATCTTGTACCCGATCGTCCAGAGCGCCGACATTCTCGCCGACCTCGGTGGAATCCTTCAAAACAGCCCGGACGAGCTGACGGTGGACGTGGGGTTCCTTCCCGGCCCGGACGGGAAGCCGACGGTGTACGTCGCGCCGACCTGGTCGGGGGACATCGAGGTGGGGAACGCCGAGAACGGGCCGGTGCGTGCCCTGGCCAGACTCGGTACACCCATCCTGGCCGAGATTGGACCGGTCGCCCGTTCCGCAGCGCTGGCCGCGACGGACGCCATGTTCCCACCCGGGCGGATGGGCGCGATTCGCACGCGCACCGTCAAGAGCATCTCCGGCTCCATCGCGACCGTCCTGGACCGGGCTGCCCAGGAGTTCACCTCACCGTTCTCCGCGATCGTGTGGCATCAGTTCCATGGTGCCGCCGCCCGTCTGCCCCTCGGCTCGACGGCTTTCGGCCGACGCGAACCGCATCTGATGGTCGAGCTGATCTCATTGTGGGAGGGCGAAAGCAAGGGCAACGCAGGCGCCGGCGATGGTAGATCCCCGCACCTGCGCTGGCTGGAAGAGCTGCACGCGGCGCTTGAGCCGTTCTCGTTGCCGGGCGGCTACGTGAACTTCCTGGGGCCGGAGACTCCCGACCAGGTCGCGGAGTCCTACGGGCCGAACACCGAGCGTTTGCTCGCCGTGAAGTCTGCGGTCGACCCGGACTCCGTCTTCGCCGCCACGCCGCTCCCCAGCGGGAGTGCCGGCGCCGGTTCCATGCCCGTGTGAGGCGTGGAACCGGAGCATCCGGGGGGTGCCGGCGGTCCCGCCGGGGAACGGCATCGGGCGTCGGACATTGGTCACGTTGACCTCGGGCTTTCACCAAGGGGGCCGTCCGACGGGTGATCAGATAGCCAGGGGAGCGCCTCTGAACTGGGACGGTAGGGCTTGTCGAAGGTCCTGTTCGTCGCCAGAGGAGAAGCGCTCCCCGGTTCAGAGCGCCGGGCGGGGCCAGGCGCCACCGGAGCTGTTGGTGCTTCACCTACCGAAGGAAGATCGCCAGTGCGGCGGCCTCGCCGTTGACGCCCGCAGCCTTGACGGCCCAGCCGGCCTGGGCCCGGCAGAGCCGGCAGTGGCCGTCGTGGACGGGAACCTCGCGACGGCAGACAGCACATGTGCCAGGCGAGTTGGGCTGGCCGTAGGTACAGCAGGCCCGGCAGAACCGGCCGGGCAGCTGCCCCCAGGAAATGCATCCCACGCAGGAGACCGCAGGCTTGTTGTCGCGGATCTTGCTCATCGAGGCGGCGTCAGGCCGGCGGGAGGGATCGGCCGTCCCGGCGCTTGTGGATCACCGCCGGTGTGACAGTCCCCGCGCCGACTGCCGCTCGTCCGTCTCCGCCTGCCCGGGCGTCCTCGCCCCGGGTCTGCTGGACGTGGATGTATCGCATCGTGGTGGCGATCCACGAGTGTCCCAAAACCTCCTGGTTGGCGAGCAAGTCCAGCCCGCTTCCGTGGAGTTGGGACGCGCAGAAATGTCGCAGGACATGCGGTGTCAGCTTCTTGCCCCACCCGGACAGGTGCACTTTGGCCGCGTCCTTGAGCCCATTGCGCAGGGCATCGTCGCCCACCCGACGTGAGGAACCGTCGGCGTTCTTGCGCTCGGAGGGAAACAGCGGGGCGCCGGGGCGGGTGTGGTAGCCGTCGAACTGGCCCCAGAGGCTTCAGATCAGCAGAAAACTTGCCATTCTTGTCACTTAATGACACTGTCATTAAGTGACAAGAATGGCGGTCCTCGTCTGACCGGGCCGCCCCCGCTCCCGATCCCTCAGCGCATCGCTGTCAGATGGCGCTCGGCGCCCATGAGTAACGCCGCTGCCGTCCTTGATTGGAAGACTCAGTGACTACCGAAGTTTCCCCTGTGAAGAAGCCGGAAGCGGTGACGATGCCGCCCCGGCAGGTGTTTCAGACGGTTTCCGGGCTGGTGGCCGGTTTGTTTGTCGCCATCCTCGCCGGAACCGTGGTGGCCAACGCGCTCCCCCGGATCACCGCCGAGCTGGGGGCGAGTCAGGCCACGTACACCTGGGTGATCATCGCGGAGCTGTTGGCCATGACGGCCACCGTTCCGTTGTGGGGCAAGCTGTCCGACCTCTACAGCAAGAAGCTGCTCCTCCAGATGTCGCTGGGCCTGTTCGTGGTCGGCTCGCTCGTCGCCGGGTTTTCCCAGGGTGTCGGCACGCTGATCTTCAGCCGGGTGGTGCAGGGCGTGGGAGCAGGCGGACTCACGGCATTGACGCAGGTCGTGATGGCGGCCGTCATCCCCCCGCGGAAGCTGGGCAGGTACTCCGGCGTCTTCGGTGCCGTCTTCTCCGGCGCCACCGTGGCAGGCCCGCTGATCGGCGGTCTCCTGGTGGACACCTCCTGGCTCGGCTGGCGGTGGTGCTTCTTCATCGGCGTGCCCTTCGCGCTCCTTGCCATCGCGCTGCTGCAGCGCACACTGCACCTTCCGCACGTCCGCCGCGAGGTGACGATCGACTGGCTCGGTGCTCTCCTGATCGTCGCCGGTGTCAGCGCGCTGCTCATCTGGGTCTCGATGGCGGGCAGCACGTTCGGCTGGTACTCCTGGCAGACGGCCGCCCTGGTCGGTGGCGGAACGCTGCTGCTGGCGGCGGCCGTCCGGGTCGAGGCCCGGGCCGCCGAGCCGATCATTCCGCTGAGCATCTTCCGTAACCGCACCGTGGCGCTGACCACCCTGGCCTCCCTGCTGGTCGGTGTCGGCCTCTTCGGTGGCACCGTCTTCCTCTCGCAGTTCTTCCAGGTGGCCATGGGCAAGTCCCCCACGACCGCCGGTCTGATGAGCCTGCCGCTGATACTGGGATCGCTCGCCGCCTCAACGATCGCCGGACACCGGATCAGCGCGACCGGCAGGTGGAAGCGCTACCTCGTGGCGGGCACCGCACTCATGACCGCCGGCCTCGCCCTGCTGGCCACCATCGGATCCCACACGCCTTTCGTCTTGCTGAGCATCTACATGGCCACCCTGGGGGCCGGCGTCGGCATGCTGATGCAGAACCTGGTCCTCGCCGCGCAGAACGACGTCCCCGCCGGCACCTTGGGCAGCGCGACCTCCGTCCTGTCCTTCTCGCGCAGCATGGGCGGGACCATCGGCACCAGCGTCCTCGGGGCGGTACTCGCCCACCGTGTCGCCCCCGCACTGGCCGCCGGCCGCACGTCGGGAGGTGACGCGCCGGGAGGCGGAACCGGGCACGCTGTCCCCGACGTGACGACCCTGCCCGAGCCCCTGCGCACGTTCGTGGAGAACGCCTACGGCATCGCCACCGCCGAACTCTTCTTCTGGGCCACCCCGTTCGCCCTACTGGCGCTGATCGCCGTCCTGTTCATCGAGGAGAAGCCGCTCAAGACGACCACCAGCACGGAGCGACTCGCCGAGGAGAGCGCCGTCACCGTCGCCGGCCGCGCCCTCCCGCCGTACGCGGACACACCCCGCGCCGACCTGGCCGCTGGGCGGCGGCCGTGACGACGAGGCCGGAACAGCAGGGTGCCCGGGACGGTGGATCGTCCCGGGCACCTTTCGTGATCGGCCGGCTCGACGGGCTGTCGATGACGACCCGCGCAGGCCAGTTCAGCGCAGTTGCCGACAGGCCGTACAGGCACTCTGCGGACCTCCGCTGGGCCCTCGGGTTCGCTGTTGGCCGTCAGGACAACGACGGGGGAGCGCCCCTCGTGGTCGGTCCCGTACTTGCCGCCCGCAGTTTCGCGGCCCCCGTGGTGTCGGCCCCTCCCCTGCCATGACAAACCGGGCCGTCGAGGGGACCGACCCTGGGATGCTCACTGGCTGGTCTTTGGCGTCACTAAATGTCATTCTGGCACCTGCAGTCGGGAGCAGGGAGTAAGCGGGATGGCCGGTACGGCATCGACCAAGGGGCGGGGCGGCATGAGTGATCAGCGGCGCCACCGACTGCGTCTGGATGTCTCACGGGAGGCATCCCGGCTCTTCTGGGCGCAAGGCGTCGACGCGACCAGCGGCGACCAGATCGCCGAAGCCGTGGGCCTGTCGACGCGCACCATCTGGCGCCACTTCCGCAGCAAGGAGAGCTGCGCCGAGCCCATCGTGATGCGGGGCGTGGAGTGGGAGATGTCCACGCTGCGCAGCTGGCCCCCGCAGCTCTCGCTGGAGGTGCACTTCGCCGCGGAGAGCCACCGGTTCGGCCGTGAGGCCAGTGATGTCGAGCGGTTGGACACCGCGCTGGCGATGAAGATGATCCGGCTGGCCGACACGGAGCCCGCCATCCGTACGGCCTGGCTGATGGCCTGCGACCAGGTGGAACGTGAGATGGCCGAGATCATCGCGGCGCGACTCGGGCTTCCGGCCGAGGACCTCGACGTACGCCTGCACGCCGCCGCTGCCTCGGCCGCCCTGCGGGTCCTCAACGAGGACATCGGCGCCGCCATCCTGGAAGGCGCCGACCCACAGGACTTCGCCGACGCGCCGGCCCGGATCGCGCAAGCGGTACGCAGGGCCACCGGCGGAGCCGTGGGCGATCCCGTCACCACCTGAGCGACGACAACACGCCGGGGAACGGGACGACGGGTCCGGGACAACGGTTCTTGACCGCAGCAGTCCTGGCGACGGCACTGCGCCCTGTCCGGTGACCCCCGGTATCTCCGAGACCGGCTTGTGGTGCCGGTACCTCTCGGTGAAGGCGGATCAGCGCTGCTCGCGAGCCGGGGGCACGGTGATCGTGGCCGGGCCGGGCTTGAGCTTCGACGTGTGCGCCTGGAGGTAGAGGTCCAGGTAGGGAGAGCGGTTGCCGCTGGTGGCGACGTCGCCGGCCGGGTCGTCCAGGGCCAGTTCGAGGCGTGCGTCCGTGATCTGGATCTGCTGCTGGGACGGTGTGTCGAGCCATTCACCGCTCTGGACGGAGCCGATCTCCACGGCCAGGGTGTGTCCGGCCTTCAGGGTCCAGTCGGTCGGCTTGAGGTCCAGGGACAGCTCGTCGGCGTCCAGCCGGGAGACCTGCTCGTCGAACATGACCGCGGTACCGTCCTTGGCCACGTCGTACAGCTTGACCATGACGTTACCCTCACCCCGGGCCGTCATGGAGACCTTGGGGGTGCCGGTGATCCGCGTGGACTTCGCGATGGGCTCGGACCACACGAAGAAGCCGGCCCCGTCGCTGCCGGCTGTCTGAGCCGTGCCTTTCGCCGCGGTCGTCGAACCGCCGCCGGTGTCCGTGTACGAGCCGTCACCGAGCCGCAGGGTGGTGGAGCGATCTGTGGCCGGCCACGACTTCTCGACCCGCCAGGTACCGGTGCTGTCCTGGACGGCGTAGTCCGGGTACGTGACCTTCGGCTCGACGCCCTTGAGGTGTTCGTCGAAGAAGGAGAGCGTCTCCTTGTACCAGCCCTCGCGGCCCATGGCGAGCTGCCCGTCCTGGGTGCGCTTGTCGCCGCGCACGTGGTCCCACTGACCGAGCCACCCGCGTTCGGGCCCCTCATGGTTGTCGAGGAACTCCTCCATTCCCTCTCCCTTGGTGTTGGGCTCGATGAAGCCCTGGGTGAAGAACAGTGGGGTGTCCGTGCCCTTGGCCCTCTTCGCCGGACTGCGGTCGGCCCAGTACGGGTCGTCCGGGTCGCCGATGGACGAGTTCAGTGAGTTGAGCGCCGCGCACTCCGGGTGCTTCTTCTCGTAGTCGGCGTTGGCCCGGTAGCGCTTGTCGTCGTCCGGCAACTGCGGGAGGGACGCGATGGTGTTGTAGGTGTTGGACGCGATGGGGGAGGTCCAACGGAACAGGCCGTTGGCCTGGAAATGCTTGTACGCGTCCCACACAGGCTCCTGGGCGACGACGGCCTTGAGCGCGTCCTGCTTCAGGTTGTTGCCGATGAGGCCGGTGTACGCGTCGAACGACATGCCGTACATGCCCACAGAGCCGGTGGACCACGACTGCTGCGCGCTCCAGTTGATCGCGGCCTTCACATCGGCCTGCTCACCGGGTCCGCCGAAGTCCAGGCAGCCGGTAGAACCTCCGAAGCCGCGCGTGTCCACCGCCACGAAGGCGTAGCCCTGGTCGAACAGATCGGTGCCCTTCATGAAGTCCTGGAAGCGCTTGGACGGCCCGGTGTGCTTCCAGCCTTCGGGCCCGAGCTCCCCGGAGTGCCCGAAGTACGAGCTCGCCGACAGGATGACCGGCACCTTCTTGCCCTTGGGCAGCTTTTCCGGAAGCAGGACGTCGGCGTGCAGTTCGGTTTCGGAGCCGTCCGAGGACGGGAAGTAGTGCTGCGTCCACCGCGCACCCTTCGGCACGCGCTTGTTCTCTGTGTGGGTGACGGAGTCGCCGGCGGTGGCGACGGCCGCCTTCTGTTTCTGCCCGGTGGCCCCGGACTCGGACCCCGCGCCCGCCTCGGCTGCGACCCTGCCGGTCAGCGTAAAGGCGGCCACCAGTACTGCAGCGGCATAGGTGGCCGCGGCGCGTTGCCTCATTCATGTCTCCCGAGCTTGCCTGTGAACGGATGTAGATCTGAGCGATGGGCATGACGCGAATCTCAGCGCCCGCCAGTGTGTCACTTAATGACAGTGTCATTAAGTGACAGATCTAGCAAGCAACGCCCGCCGAAACCCTGGTCGCGCCGGTCAGGGCCGCCCCGCTTTGGGGTCCTGCGCCCGCGGTCGGCGACGTGCCGCAAAGGCCGTCGGCGTCATCCGCTGTGAACCCACGGCCGGGGGTCCGTGCGGCACCTGCGGCGGGAGAGCCGTGCCGAAGCACCGAGCCCTGCCCTTCATCCCCACCCCGCGCTCCGCGCGGAACTCGACACCCACACCCCCTGGGGCCGCGGATCAGGCCGGGCATGGAGGTCGAGCCTGCCGATCGAGAGTGGGCCAGGCCCGCCGGGCGCACCGATCCGGAAGTCCGCCGGCGGCCCAGGGCTGCCGCCGCGCCAGCTGCCGGCCGAATGGACCGCGGGGCGAGCGAACCGCCCCGCCCGACCGCGGACCGAAGGCTGCCGCCGGGACGCCGCCTGCTCCGCTTGCATGGGTGGCGCGCACAAGCGACGTGCGTTCGGCCAACCATCCCCGAGCGAGCACTTGCACCTCCCCCACTCCGGACCGCGGACCCAAGGTGCGGCATCGGCCCGACAGTCGGAAGCTTCACGAGTGCACACTTGCAGTCTTTGTCATTTAGTGACACTGTCATTAAGTGACAGGCGAGTCCTTGACCCCGCCTGCTTGCGACACCGGGCGCTGACCACAGGAAGGATCGACATGGCACTGCCGGAGACCATCTCCGTCGAGGAGTTCTTCGGGCCGCCGGCTCGCGCGAAGGCCACCCTCTCGCCCGACGGCAGGAAACTGGCGTACCTGGCGCTGTGGAAGAACCGCATGAACGTCTGGATCGAGAGCGTCGACGCGCCGGGGGACGCGCGGTGCGTGACCACCGAGGACCGCGGAGTGGTGAGCTACCACTGGACCCGTGACCCGCGGTGGCTGCTCTACTCCCGGGACCAGGGCGGCGACGAGAACCTGCACCTCTACCGCGTCGACCTGGAGGATCCGGACGCCGCCGCGGTGAACCTCACGCCCTATCCCGGGGTGCGGACCGTGGGCCTGGACCTGCCCGCCGGGCGACCCGGCAAGGTGATCACCCAGCTGAACCTGCGCGACCGGGCCGAGTTCGACCTGGTCGAACTGGACATCGCCACCGGCGACCTCACGACCCTCGCACAGAGCCCCGGGGGCAAGGTCGACGGGTGGCTGTACAGCGAGCGCGAGCTGTTCGCGGTGGCGACGACGGCCGAGGGCAATGTCGAGCTGGCCCGGTGGGACGGGGCAACGGGTGCCCTTGACCCCGTGGCGCAGTTCGAAGGCGGTGACGCTCCGCTGGGGATCTACCCCATGGAGGTCACGCCGGACGGCGCCGGGGTGTGGCTGGGCTCGAACCGGGGGAGCGACCGTCTCCGCCTGGCCCGGCTCGATCTGGCCACCGGCAATGAGGAAGAGGTCGACTCGCACCAGCCGTACGACCTGGACGCCCGGGCACGGGTCTTTCCCGCCCTGCCCTCCCCTCTGATCCGCAGCCGGCGCACAGGCGAGTTGCTCGGGGTCCGCTATCTCGGGGAGCGGCAGGTGATCCACGCGCTGGACCCGCACTTCGCCGCGGTACTGGAGAACCTGGAGAAGCTGTCCGACGGTGATCTCGCCGGACTGTCCTCGGACGAGAGCGGACAGCGGTGGGTGGCCGGCTTCACCCACGACCGCGACCCCGGGGCCACCTACCTCTACGACCACGCCACAGGCGAGAGCCGCCTGCTCCACCGGGCGAAGCCGCACCTCGACCCCGAGTCGCTGGCGCCGATGCGACCGGTGTCGGTCACCTCCCGTGACGGCCTGACGCTGCCCTCGTACCTGACGCTGCCGGTCGGTGTCCAGCCGTCCCGGCTGCCGCTGGTGCTGTTCGTCCACGGCGGTCCCTGGGACCGGGACAGCTGGGGATACAACCCCGCCGTGCAGCTCTTCGCCAACCGCGGCTGTGCGGTGCTGCAGGTCAATTTCCGGGGCTCCACCGGCTACGGCAAGGCCTTCACCAGGGCCGGCATCGGGGAGTTCGCCGGCAAGATGCACGACGACCTCATCGACGGCGTGCGGTGGGCGGTCGAGCAGGGATACGCCGCCCCGGACCGTGTGGCGATCATGGGCGGCTCCTACGGCGGCTACGCGGCGCTGGTCGGTGTCGCCTTCACCCCGGACGTCTTCGCCGCCGCCGTCGACGTCGTCGGGGTCTCGGACCTGGCCAACTTCCTGCGCGGCCAGCCCCACTTCGTCAAACCGATGCTCGCCTACAACTGGTTCACATACGTCGGTGACCCGTCCGATCCGGAGCAGGAGGCCGACATGCTGGCCCGCTCCCCGATCAGCCGCGTCGACCAGATCCGCACACCCCTGATGGTCGTGCACGGCGCCAACGACGCCCGCGTCGCCCTCGCCGAGTCCGACCAACTCGTCGAAGCGCTCCGCGCACGAGGTGTCCCCGTCGAGTACATCGTCATGGAGGACGAGGGCCACGCCATCGAGAACCCGGAGAACGTGATCGCCCTCTACACCGCGGCGGAACGCTTCCTGGCCGAACATCTGGGCTTCGAGGCCCACACGGCATGAGGACACTCGGCTTCACGCCGTATGCCACCTGAAACCGAACCGTCAACGGGTGTTGCTTCAGGGCGCACCGCGCCCGCCGCACGACCATCCCGCCGACCTTCATCCTTTTCATGGGAGACAACATGACTCAGACGCTGACCCTGACGCTGCCGCAGCAGCTGTACCTGCTCTGCTACACCGTGGACAAGGCCAAGTTCCAGCTCGACAACCTGCAAGGCCGCGGCCAGCTGCTGCGTGCCGGAGCCCTGACCGAGCTGGCCCGCGACGGACTGCTCAGCGCCAGGGGCGGGAAAGTGGTCCGAAAGCCCGGGAAGGCGCCGGACGACTCCTTCACCGCTGCGGTGTGGGGCGACTTGCCCGACAGCAAGCCGAAAGGCTGGCTCCAGTTCGTGCACAACAAGGCCCACACCGCGGAGACACCGGTCCGCGACCAGCTCTCCGCCGCAGGAGAAGTCGCCGTCTCCCGCGGCAAGGTGATAGCGCTCTTCCCCGCAAACCGTGTCACCGTCGCCCACCCGGACAAGGTGCGCGTCCTCCAGGAGCAGGTACGCGCCACCGTGCTCAACGGAGCCGACCCGGCGTCGATACCGCTGGAGGAGCTGGCCATGGCCGTGTTCGCGGCCGAGCTTGAGGTGACCTGCGTGTGGAGCCGCGGAGAACTCCGCACCCACAAGCGGGCGCTCAAGGCGCTCGCCACGCGGTTCGACGAAAGCGTCCCCGGCCTGCGCAAGGCGCTGCGCAACTCGTACCTGTCGAGCCGGGCGGTCGGTGGCGGCTGGAGCGCCTGAGCGCGCGGCCGACGCCGGAAGGACCCCGATTCGGTGGATCAGGCAGCGCCGGCGGCGCTGCCTTTCGCCTGCATCTACCGGTAGAAGTGCTCCGGGTGCTCGGGCTCAGGCTTCTCCAGACGGTGGGGCGCCCAGGCCGGGGATGAGGTGGTGGTGGACCGCCACCCGGTACGGCTCCTCGACCGTGTACGGCTCGACTTCCTCCTCTTCAATCTTGGGGGCCTTGGCGATGGAGGCCGGGTTACTCGCGAGGGGGCGGCGACGTATGGCAGGAGGAACTCGCGTGTGCACCCACAATCGCGCACCCGAGCAGACTGACGAATCGACGCAGTCCGAGTGCCATGAGGGCCGCCGGCACTCCCCTTTCCTGCTCGCTGCAGCACCGTGCCCTCCGCGTGCCCATAAGAGCGGACACCAACGGTCAACAGCGGTCGAATAAGACCGTGCGACTGTGCCAGTACGCCAGCATCTCCGCAGGTCAGAAGTCATGCCGCCGGGCAAGCGCCGTCGCTTCCCAAGCTGAGAGCGCGAGTTCGATTCTCGTCACCCGCTCCATGATGAAACCCCAGGTCGGCTGCCTGGGGTTTGTTTGTTGTCTAGTCCATTTTGGGGGAGGCGTGCCCACCTGCGCGCCCTAACTGATCGTTCCAGAATGAGACTGACCGAGCGCTCCAGTTGGCACTTGTGCAGCCGAGTTGGCACCGTGACCCCTGGCCCTGTGAATGCGGCCTGAGCAGCGGAAACAGATCCGGGCCGGTCAGACGTAGGAGTCAGTGGATGAGCGCAGATGTGGAGCGCGATCGCTGGGAGCTGCGAGGTTGCGTCCTGAGAAGTGGTGTACGGGCTCCCACCTGATCCGGGCGTTTGTCCCGGCGTCGGAGTGAGTGTCCGGATACAAGAACGGCCACCGGCTGATCTTCGAGTTGTCGAAGCTCGAAGGAGA
>NZ_VJZC01000900.1 GCF_009377185.1 Streptomyces spongiae | reverse complement strand
CCCGGAGTCCGGGTGCCGCCCTCTCGCGGCACGGGTTACTGTCGCAGACATGACGATCAAAGCCGTGGTGTGGGACGTGGACGACACCCTCTTCGACTACACCACGGCCGACCGTGCCGGGATGCGCGCGCATCTGGCCGCCGAGGGCCTGCTGGGCGGGTACGCGTCCGTCGAGCACGCCCTGCTGCGCTGGCGCGAGCTCACGGACCAGCAGTGGGCGCGGTTCTCGGCGGGCGAGACCGACTGGGAGGCCACGCGGCGCGACCGTGTACGCGCCTTCCTCGACGAGCCCATGAGCGACGCCCAGGCCGACGCCTGGTTCGAGCGCTACATCACCCACTACGAGGGGGCCTGGGCGCTCTTCCCCGACGTCCTGCCCGTCCTCGACGCGCTCGCCGGCAGCCACCGACACGCCGTGCTGTCCAATTCCACCATTCGGGTCCAGGACCGCAAGCTGCGCGTCCTCGGCGTGCGGGACCGCTTCGAGGCGGTGCTGTGCGCGGCCGAGCTCGGTGTCCACAAGCCCGCGGCCGAGGCCTTCCACGCCGTCTGCACCGCACTCGCCCTGCAACCGCAGGAGGTTGCGTATGTGGGCGACCACCCGGAGATCGACGGACAGGGTGCCGCCGACGCCGGTCTGCTGTCGGTATGGATCGACCGCGTGGGCTCTCGGAGCAGCGGCGAAGCCCCTGTCGGCCCCCGCCGGATCGCGTCGCTCGCCGAACTGCCCGCGCTCCTCGGCGGCGATACCCGTTTTGGAGCGCCGTCCACCTTCGGGTAATGTTCTTCCTGCGCCGCCGGAGAGCGGGCCGAAAGGCCGGGAACCGGAGGCGCAAGCTAGAACGAGATCCCCTCAGGGGCTTGCGTTCCAGTGGCCTATGGTGTAATTGGCAGCACGACTGATTCTGGTTCAGTTAGTCTTGGTTCGAGTCCAGGTAGGCCAGCTCGCAGAGCTCATCTGCGCTCGCGGAGATCAACTCTGCAAAGCCCCCGTTGTGTAGCGGCCTAGCACGCTGCCCTCTCAAGGCAGTAGCGCCGGTTCGAATCCGGTCGGGGGTACAGATCCTTCCCGCGAGGGTGGCTCGGGTAGCTCCCACCGCCTTCGACGCAGGATCGCTAGGGCCCCCGTTGTGTAGCGGCCTAGCACGCCGCCCTCTCAAGGCGGTAGCGCCGGTTCGAATCCGGTCGGGGGTACTGACTGGTCTAAACCACATTGGTCTATGGTGTAATTGGCAGCACGACTGATTCTGGTTCAGTTAGTCTTGGTTCGAGTCCAGGTAGACCAGCTCGGACCTGCGGCGGTGCAGAATTAAACGCCTGCAGGCTCCACGCCCCCGTTGTGTAGCGGCCTAGCACGCCGCCCTCTCAAGGCGGTAGCGCCGGTTCGAATCCGGTCGGGGGTACGCGGTCCGGTGGCCCTCCACTTCGGTGGAGGGCCACCGGCGTTTTCGCGACCTGCCGCCGCGTGCGGTCACTGGAGCCCGTAGCGCCGCGCCGACTCCTCCTCCTGTGCCAGCCGGTGCAGCGCCCGTAGGACGGGTTCGAAGAGCACGGCCGCCGCGACCGCCGTCTCCACCCGCTCGGACTCCGACCCGTGCGTCTCCAGGAAGTCCAGGTCCCGCCCCGCCACCTGGAGCATCAACTCCGCGTACGGCGCCATCAGTTCGGCGTCCCAGGCGTAGCCGAGCCGGATCAGCGTGGCCACCGCCGTCACCAGCGAGCGGTACACGGGGGAGAGCGGGGCGAGTTCGCGCGCGGTCTCCCAGCCCAGCGAGGTGAGCAGCCGTTCCACCTCGTTCCGCGCCGCCACCACCGCCGGGTCCTCCTCGTCGGGCTCCGGACCGTGCGGCAGCGCCCAAAGTGCCGCGCCCAGGCGGATCGTGCGGCCCAGGGACTCGTCGTCCACGTGCCCGAGGATCTCCTTGGCGGTCGCCACGGGGACCCGGCCCACCTGGATCAGTGCGCGTACCAGGCGCAGCCGGCGCAGATGGTCCTCGTCGTACTCGGCCGTCGTCGCGTTGATCTGGCGGCCCGGCGCCAACAGCCCCTCGCGCAGGTAGTACTTGATCGTCGCCGTGGACACGCCGCTGCGCGCACTGAGTTCGGCCAGCCGCATCTCTTGCGCCCTTCCTTGGGTGGTGCCACTATCCAAGCATGACCCATCGGATAGTGGCGCTAGCCAATGAGGAGGAGTCATGACGAGGAAACCGGCGAGTGCGGACCGTACGACCGCTGCGGCGGAGGGTGAGGTGGTCGTCCTCCTCATCGGCATGCGGATCAACCACTTCTGGGCGGTGCACCAATGGGTGCCGGTGCTCATGGCGATGCTGCGCATGCTCCGCGAGCTGGCGAAGGATCCCGGGCGGGGGCTGCTGAACCACGTCCTGCTGACGGGGTCCCCGCGGACGTACTACGTCGTCCAGTACTGGGAGTCGAAGGAGAAGCTGTACGCGTACGCGTCGGCGCCCGACATGTTCCACCACCGGGTCTGGGCGATCATCAACCGCAAGGAGCGGGCGGGGAGGCTCCGCGGGCATGTGGGGATCTGGCACGAGTCGTATGTCGTGCCCGAGGGCTCGTACGAGTCGATCTACGGGGACATGCCGGCGTTCGGGCTGGGGGCCGCGTATGGGGTGCTGCCGGTTGAGGCGCGGGGGCGGCGGGCGAAGGATCGGTTGGCGTATCGGTCGGTGAAGGTGGGTGCGCCCGAGCGCCGTGGGGGTTGAGTCGTGTGGGGGGTGTG
>NZ_VJZC01000899.1 GCF_009377185.1 Streptomyces spongiae | reverse complement strand
GGCCGGGTCCGAGCCGGAGCGGCCGGGGGAAGGGCTCGCGTGGGCGCCCTCGGAGGACTTGGGCGCCGCGCCGTCCACCGCCCCCGAGGAAGCTCCGGACGAGGGGGTGGCCGTCGCGCCGGACGAGCCACCCGTGCCCTGACTCCCGGCGGCCGGGGCGGACTCCCCCGACTTCGGGGAGTCCTGGTCCCCGTACTCCGCGGAGCCGGCACCGAGGAGCACGGTGACGGTGACGGCCACGAGGACGGCGCCGATGCCGCCGACGACCAGGACTCCGCGCCGCCCGATCCTGCCCGCGCCCGCACCGGCGCGCCGATCCGCCCGCGGCCGACGGCGACCCTCCACCCGCCTTCGGTGCCCGCCGCCGACGGCCTCCGCGCCGCCCTCGACCGGCCACCCGGTGCTCTCCCCGGCGGAACCGGCCTCCATGGGCACCCGCTCCGCGTAACCACCCTCGACGGGCACCCGCTCGGCGTAACCGTCCTCGACGGGTTCCATCCGCACCGTGTCGTCGTACGCGTTCTGCCAGCCGTGCGCGGCGGCCGGATCCGCGTACGCCTCGTAGGCGGGCGGCGCGTCGGCGTCACCATACGGGTAGTACACGTTCGGAGGGCCGGGGAGACCCCCGTCCTCCCCGGACGGGCCCTTCATCCCGTTCGCTCCGTTCGCCGCGTCCACTCCGTATGCCGTGCCATATGCCGTGTCATCGCGCTGAGGGTGGCTGGACATGGGCGCGCATTGTAGAGACCCCTGGGGTCCACGAGACAGCAGAGGAGCATATGCACCCATAGCGGTCGTCTCACGTGGTGGAAAACACGCCGCACGAAGCGTTACCGGGCCGTAAGCTCACGGGCATGCAGGTGATCCAGTCGACCAAGCTCGCCAACGTCTGTTACGAGATCCGGGGCCCGGTGCTCGAGGAGGCGATGCGGCTTGAGGCGGCGGGACACCGCATCCTCAAGCTCAACACCGGCAATCCGGCCGCCTTCGGCTTCGAGTGCCCGCCCGAGATCCTGGAGGACGTCCTCCGCAACGTGTCGTCGGCCCACGGGTACGGCGACGCGAAGGGCCTGCTCGCCGCGCGCCGGGCGGTCGTCATGCACAACCAGACGCTCGGCATAGAGACGGACGTCGAGCACGTCTTCATCGGCAACGGCGTCTCCGAGCTGATCGTCATGGCGATGCAGGGCCTGCTGGACGACGGCGACGAGGTCCTCGTGCCGGCCCCCGACTACCCCCTGTGGACGGCGGCGGTCTCGCTCTCCGGCGGCACGGCGGTGCACTACCACTGCGACGAGCAGTCCGACTGGATGCCGGACCTCGCCGACGTCGAGCGGAAGGTCACCGACCGCACCAAGGCCATCGTCATCATCAACCCGAACAACCCGACGGGCGCGGTGTACGACGAGGCGATGATCAAGGGGCTGACGGACATCGCGCGCCGCCACAACCTGCTGGTCTGCTCGGACGAGATCTACGACAAGATCCTGTACGACGGTGTCACGCACCGCCCGACGGCCTCGGTCGCCCCCGACCTTCTGACCCTCACCTTCAACGGCATGTCGAAGGCCTACCGGGTGGCGGGCTACCGGGTGGGCTGGATGTCGATCTCCGGCCCACGGGCGCACGCCGACTCCTACATCGAGGGCCTGACGATCCTGGCGAACATGCGGCTGTGCGCGAACATGCCGGGGCAGCACGGCGTGGTGGCCGCACTGAGCGGCCGCCAGACGATCAACGACCTGGTGCTGCCGGGCGGCCGGCTGAAGGAGCAGCGGGACGTGGCGTACGACCTGCTGACGCAGATCCCGGGCGTGACGTGCGTCAAACCGAAGGGCGCGCTGTACCTCTTCCCGCGTCTGGACCCGAAGGTCTTCAAGATCAAGGACGACCGCAGGATGGTCCTGGACCTGCTGCGCCGCGAGAAGATCATGGTCGTCCAGGGCACGGGCTTCAACTGGACGGCACCCGACCACTTCCGTGTGGTGACCCTGCCGACGGTGGCGGACCTGACGTCGGCGATCACCCGGATCGGGCACTTCCTGGACGGCTACAGCCAGCCGTAGCGCTGCGCTCGCCGGGCCGGTGGTGAGGCCCGCTCGCGTGCGATGACGCGTGCGAAGATTTCGGACTCCACTCAACTTTAGACGAATTCCAAGCTAGGATGGGTGAACGAGAGCGAGCTTGGAGGCCATCCCATGTACGAGCCGATCCGCACCAAGTCGGTCCACACGATGGCCGGCACGACCGCCGACTTCCCCCACCGCACCCGCGAGGAGGAGCTGGACATCCAGCTCGCGGGCCATCTCGCGGCGCTGCTGACCGCGACGGACGAGCTCCGCGCGCTGGCACCGTCCGACGAGCTGGACGTGGCCGCGGAGCGGCTGGCCCAGCAGGTGGCCCGGCTGCGGGGAGGGCGGCCGCCCGTACGGTCGTCGGCGTCCGCCGCCGTGTCCGCGCACCCCGCGGCGCTCCACGAGCGGGCGCACGCCCTCGCGGGCCGCGCCCTGGTCGTCGCCGCGTCCCGCGCGGACACGGCGGCCGCGATCCTCTCGGCCGAGCGCATGGACGCGCACACCGCGGCGCTGGCGGACCAGCGCGAACTGACCGCCACCGGCTGACCCCCTCCCCCGCCGGGACCCCACGATCGGCCCCGGTCCGCGTGCACCCGCAGCGACGCGCGGACCGGGAGCCATGGCACGGCGTTCGCTTGAGCGGCGTACTCGGGCTTGCCCTCCCAGGAGCAC
>NZ_VJZC01000898.1 GCF_009377185.1 Streptomyces spongiae | reverse complement strand
CACCCCCACCCACCCGCACGGAGCGGGCGTACCGTTCGTACCGCTCATACCGCACGTACAACAAAACACAGCTCGACACGGGGAGGACCAGCACCATGGGCGTCACACTCGCCAAGGGAGGCAATGTCTCCCTCTCCAAGGCCGCGCCGAACCTCACGCAGGTGATGATCGGGCTCGGCTGGGACGTCCGCACCACCACGGGCGCCGACTTCGACCTGGACGCCAGCGCCCTGCTGTGCAACGCGGGCCGGGTCCTCGGCGACGAGTGGTTCGTCTTCTACAACAACCTCAAGAGCCCGGACGGATCGGTGGAGCACACCGGCGACAACCTCACCGGTGAGGGCGAGGGCGACGACGAGTCGATCCTGGTCGATCTGTCGAAGGTGCCGGCCACCGTCGACAAGATCGTCTTTCCGGTCTCCATCCACGACGCCGACAACCGCGGCCAGTCCTTCGGCCAGGTCAGCAACGCCTTCATCCGGGTCGTCAACCAGTCCGACGGCCAGGAGCTCGCCCGCTACGACCTGAGCGAGGACGCCTCCTCCGAGACCGCGATGATCTTCGGCGAGGTGTACCGGTACGGGGGCGAGTGGAAGTTCCGGGCGGTGGGACAGGGGTACGCGTCGGGGCTCCGGGGCATCGCACTGGACTTCGGGGTCCATGTCTCTTAGCGCAATATGCGCTAAACGAGGGGCCGCACGGGGTACGCGAGCGACCCGACTAGACTCCGGATTCAAAGTTTCGTAAAGCCGCGCGCGGCGCGGGGGAGCCCCGTACTAACACGATTGGGTAGCCAGTGGTTCTGAAAACCTTCGGCTGGTCGTTCGCGGTCACCGCGCTCGGCTTGGTCGCAGCGGTTCTCTACGACGGATGGACCGCGTTGGGACTCGTCGCGATCCTCTCCGTCCTGGAGATCTCGCTGTCCTTCGACAACGCCGTGGTCAACGCCGGGATCCTGAAGAAGATGAATGCCTTCTGGCAGAAGATCTTCCTCACCATCGGCATCCTCATCGCCGTCTTCGGCATGCGGTTGGTCTTCCCTGTCGTCATCGTCGCCATCAGCGCCCAGCTGGGGCCGATCGAGGCCGTCGACCTCGCGCTCACCGACAAGGACCAGTACCAGCAGTACGTGACCGACGCCCACCCGTCGATCGCCGCCTTCGGTGGCATGTTCCTGCTGATGATCTTCCTGGACTTCATCTTCGAGGACCGGGACATCAAGTGGCTGGGCTGGCTGGAGCGTCCGCTGTCCAAGCTCGGCAAGATCGACATGCTGTCGGCCTGCATCGCGATGATCGTCCTGCTGATCAGCTCGATGACCGTCGCGAAGAACGCCCATCAGCACGGCGGCACCCACGCCGACAAGACGGAAACGGTCCTGGTCTCCGGCCTCGCCGGTCTGATCACCTACCTCATCGTCGGCGGCCTCTCCAGCTACTTCGAGAACAAACTCGAGGAAGAGGAGGAGCGCGAGCACGAGGAGGAGGAAGCGGCCAAGCGGAGCGGCAAGCCGGTCTCCGCCGTCAAGCTGGCCGGCAAGGCCGCGTTCTTCATGTTCCTCTACCTGGAGGTCCTGGACGCGTCCTTCTCCTTCGACGGGGTCATCGGCGCCTTCGCCATCACCAACGACATCGTCCTCATGGCGCTCGGCCTCGGCATCGGCGCCATGTACGTCCGGTCGCTCACGGTCTACCTGGTCCGCCAGGGCACCCTCGACGACTACGTCTACCTGGAGCACGGCGCGCACTACGCGATCGGCGCTCTCGCCGCGATCCTGCTGATCACCATCCAGTACGAGATCAACGAGATCATCACCGGTCTCATCGGCGTCGTCCTGATCGGCTGGTCCTTCTGGTCCTCCGTGCGACGCAACAAGGCGCTGGAGGCCGCGGAGGGAAAAGCTGAGTCCTCGGACGACAAGGCCGAGGTCTCGGTGTGACCGGTTCCGGGGTGTGACACCCCTCCAGGTGAGGAACGCTCTGTGCGGGGCGGCTGTTCGAGGACGAGTCCTCAGGCGGCCGCCCCGCGGTGGGTTGACGGTGGTTGACGTATGGACACGGCAGTGTGGGGGCGGGAATGGGCTTCTTCGACGGTCTGCTGAGCGGCCGGACGCAGTTCGACTCGGGCAGTGCGGCGAGCAACTCCATCGAACTGACCAAACGGCACCGGACGGTCTCGCTCACCAAGCAGGGAGCCGCCACCGGCAATCTGCGCATCAACCTGTCCTGGCAGATGCGTACCTCCGACATCGGCGGTCCCAAGCGGCAGAGTCTGCTGCGGCACCCCTTCCAGGCCCTCAAGCCCGACGCGGTGCAGGCGCACAGCCAGAGCATGGTCAACGTCGACCTCGACCTCGGGGTGCTGTACGAGCTCACGGACGGGTCCAGGGGGGTGGTCCAGCCGCTCGGCGGGCTCTTCGGTGACACCAACGGGGCGCCGTATGTGAAGTGCAGCGGGGACGACCGGTTCGGGTCGGGGTCGGGAGAGACGATCTACGTCAACCTCGATCATCGCGACGACATCAAGCGGCTTCTGGTGTTCGTGTACATCTACGACCAGACGCCGGCGTTCGACCGGACGCATGCGGTGGTGACGCTGTATCCGAGCAACGGGCCGCGGATCGAGATCAGTCTCGATGAGCGGCATCCTCAGGCTCGGTCCTGTGCGGTGGTGATGATCGAGAACGTGAAGGGGGAGGTCGTCGTTCGGCGTGAGGTGAAGTTCGTGTACGGGTTCCAGGCGGAGCTTGATCGGTTGTACGGGTGGGGGTTGCAG
>NZ_VJZC01000897.1 GCF_009377185.1 Streptomyces spongiae | reverse complement strand
GGGCGGGTGCTCCCGAGAACGGTGCCGGTGGTGGTGCGGGTGCCGCTGCCGCCGGCTCGGACACGGGGTCCGTCGCGGACGCGGTGCCCGGGCGGGACGGTGCGCTGCCCGAGACCCTTGCCGGTCCGTCCGCTCCGGCCGACGCCACGCCGTGGCCGGCTGCCGGTGCCGTCGACGATGTACGGGACGCGCCGCCGCAGGACGCGCCACCGCAGGACCGTGTGCCGGGGGTGCCGCCGGGGGCGACGCCGTGGGCCGGGACCGACACCAACGCCGGTGGCGAGGAGGACCGTTCGGTACCGCTGCCTCAGACGGTGTTCGCGCCGCCACTGGCCGACGCGGACGACTCCGGTGCCGCGTCGCCGGACGCCGAGACCGCGCTGATGTCCGGGGGCAGCCAGTTGCCGCCGACCGCTGTCACTCCGACGGACGACTCCGGCCGACCGCAGGGCACGCCGCCTCCGGGCGCGCCCTCGTACGGCTATCCGCAGGCTCCGGGGGCGCCGGGTACGCCTCCGCCCGCCGCGCCGTCGTACGGCTACCCGCGGCCCGGTACGCCTCCGCCCGGCGCCCCTGACCCGGGTGGCATCGCCGACTCCGGCCGACCGCCGGGCACGCCGCCTTCGGGTGCGTCGTCGTACGGTTACCCGCGGCCCGGTACGCCTCCGCCCGGCGCCCCTGACCCGGGTGGCATCGCCGACTCCGGCCGACCGCCGGGCACGCCGCCTCCGGGTGCGTCGTCGTACGGCTATCCGCTGGCTCCCGGTACGCCTCCGCCTGCCGCGCCCGCGCCGTCGTATGGCTACCCGCGGCCCGGTACGCCTCCGCCCGGCACTCCCCACCCGGGTGACATCGCCGACGCCGAGACCAGCAAGGCGCAGCCGCCTCGGGGTACGGCCCCGCCTCCGCCTCCGGCGCCTCCGGGTGCTCCGGGTGCTCCGGCGGGTGGGTTCGTGCCGACGCAGCTCGTCTCGCAGCTCGGTCCGGACGGCCCCGAGGGTACGGGTGGCTCGCCCGCGGCTCCGGGTGCTCCGGGTGCGCCTGGGATGCCGGCTCCGCCCGGGGCGCCGGGTGCTCCGGGTGTGCCTGCCCCGCCTGGTGCTCCTGGTGCTCCTGGTGCTCCTGGTGGGCCGCAGCCTCCGGGTGGTACGCCCGCGGGTGGTGCTCATCACGCGGCCACGGTGCTGTCGGGTCCCCCTGTCGGCGGCCCCGGCGCGCCCTTGCCTCCGGGTCCCCCCGGTGCTCCGGGCCGGCCGGGCTCTCCGGGCCAGCCCGCGGCTCCGGGTGCTCCGGGTGCCCCTGGGGTGCCTGCCGCGCCTGGGGCTCCTGGGGCTCCGGGTGCTCCTGGCGCCCATGGCGGTCCGCAGCCTCCTGGCGGTCCGCAGCCTCCTGGTGGTCCGCAGCCTCCCGGCGGTACGCCCGCGGGTGGTGTGCATCACGCGGCCACGGTGCTGTCCGGTCCCCCCGTCGGCGGCCCGGGTGCGGCCCCGCCGCCTGCCGCGCCCGGTGGCCCTGGCGCGCCCGGCGCGCACGGTGCTCCGGGCGCCCCCGGCGCCGTACACCATGCCGAGACCGTGCTGGCCGGCCCGCCGGTCGGCCCTCCTGGCGGGCCCGGGGGCCCAGGCGCCCCGCAGCCTCCGGCCGCCCCGCCCGGTATGCCCCCGGGCGCGCCCCAGCCGATCCCCGGGCAGCCGCCTGCCCCGGGGCAGCAGCCTCCGGCGTACGGCTATCCGCAGCAGCCTCCGGGGCCGCCGACCGTGGGGCCCGGCTACCAGGCCGTACTGCGCTATCGCGCCCCGGACGGCTCCGAGCAGCAGGTGATCCGGCGTTCGGCGCCGGGCACGCCGCACCCGGAGTGGCAGATCTTCCACGAGCTGCGCGGGATGAACATCCCGCCGGACCAGGTGCTGGAGCTGCACACGGAGCTGGAGTCGTGCGAGCTTCCGGGTGCGTACTGTGCGCGGATGATCCGCGAGCAGTGGCCGAACGCGCGGATCACGTCCATCGCCCCGTACGGCACCGACCACGCCTCGCGTCAGCAGGGCATGGGGCAGCTCCTGGCGCACCAGGGCGAGTTGCACCAGGTGGCCGACGGTCCGGCGCGGCCCGCGCCGGTGCGGGCGTCGCTGCCGCCGGTGCAGCCCGCGCCTCCGCTGCCGCCGGAGGGCATCGCGCAGGAGCTGGCGGCCGCGTTCGGGCCGGGGATCTTCCGGTTCGACCAACACGCGGTGTCGCGGCAGGGCGTGCCGCCGATCGTGGCGCACTCGCTGGTGGTGGGCGGACTGCCGGCCGACATGGGCCCGTTCTTCTGGGCGCAGGCCCAGCCGCAGCGGCCGGTGCCGACGTTGGCCGAGCTGGCGCAGGAGCGCGGTGTCCAGCCGGCGTCGGACGCGGGCTCGTACCTCGTCATGGGCAGCGACTTCGGCAAGGCGCTGTGCGTGCAGTACGGCACGGCGAACATCGTGGCCGTGCCCGTGGAGGCGGGGCCGGGTGGTGCTCCGGTGCCGCCGCAGTTCGTGAACACGGGGCTGCCCGAGTTCCAGCGCTGTCTCGCGCTGCTGGGCCGTATGTGGCGGCTGCGCTACGGCCTGAACCAGGAGCAGGCGGGCCGCTGGACCGTCGACTTCCAGGCCCAGCTGGCGGCCCTCGACCCGGCGGCGCTCGGTTCGCCGGAGAGCTGGTGGTCGGTGCTGCTGGAGCAGATGTGGGACGGACTGCTCTGACGTAGCGTCGACGCCTCGACCCGAGCGAAAGGGCCGGGCCCGGTCACACGACCGGGC
>NZ_VJZC01000896.1 GCF_009377185.1 Streptomyces spongiae | reverse complement strand
GCTCCACCGCCGCGACGTCCCCGGACGCGCGTACCAGCAGCGGGGGCGCGTGGCCGCAGTTGACCACCTCCAGCTGCCCCGGCCGCGGGTAGCCCGCCACCACGGCGGTGACGAAGTCGTCGCTGCCGAGGTTGCGGGCCAGGCTCCGCTCGATCCTGCCGACGACGGCGAGGAGATCGGGTTCGTCGTAGGCGGCCTCCCGGAAGACACCGAGCACGAGAGCGGCGGTCCCGACGGCCGGCAGCCCCTTGCCGCGTACGTCGCCGACGATCAGCCGCACCCCGTACGGGGTGGGCACCAGCGCGTACAGATCCCCGCCGATGCGGGCCTCCGCCGCCGCGGCGCTGTAGCGGACGGCCACCTGGAACGGGCCGACGGTCGGCGGTACGGGCGTGAGCAGCGCGTGCTGGGCCGCCTCGGCGACCGAGCGGACGGCCGCGAGCACCCGTTCACGGCGCCCGCGCAGGGCGCTGGCCAGACCGCTCGCCAGGGTGACGGCCGCCAGGGCGGACAGGACGGCCGCGAGCTCGGTACCCGGAACACCGTCCTGGGTGCCGAGCGTCGTCCCCAGTCCCGTGGCGAGGAGACCGACGCACAGGACCCCGAGCGGTCCGCTGGTGGCCGCGGCCAACGCGGGACCGGCCGCGAGCAGCGGCAGCCAGATCATCCCCGCGCCGCCGACGAGGCCGACAAGTGCGACGAGGGAGACGATCAGCACGGGCAGTACGCCGACATGGTCTCGGGCCTGGCTCATGGTGTGTCCGCAGTCCTCACCTGTGCATCGTGCGCGGGGCGCACTCCTGAAATGTCTGTTTCATCCAGGAAACGGGTTCGGGCTGGGACTCACAAGAAGCGGATTTTCAGATAGTGAGCGAAAGGCTCCTGGTCACGCGACTGGCGGTCGGAATCAGCCGCTCACGGATCTCCTCGATCCGGGAGAGCCGTCCGGCCCGCAGGGAGACGCCGAGCGAACCGAGCGTGTCCCCGCTGTAGACGGGCACGGCGACACAGACCGTGCCGAGGGCGTACTCCTCCAGGTCCGTGACCGCCGGTGCCACCGGTGAGGCGTCGAGCCGCCTGAGCAGTTCCGGAGAGCTGGTGATGGTCCGGGGTGTGAGGTCCGCGAGAGGGTGCCGGGACAGGTAGTCCCGGCGGGAGTCGTCGTCCAGCTCCCGCAGCACGGACTTCCCCAGCGCGGTGGCGTGCCCGGCCTCGTCGAACCCCACCCAGAGGTCGACCCGCGGCGCCTTGGGGCCGTCGACGATCTCGGCGACCCGGATCTCGCCGTCCTCGTAGAAGGTGAGGTAGGCGGCGGTCATGAGCTCGTCCCGCAGGGCGGCGAGCGTGGGGCGGACCCGGCTGAGCAGCGCCTGCCCGCGGCCCGTCGTGGTGTGCAGTGTCCGCAGCTTGTCGCCCAGGACGAAACCGCCGTCGTCCAGCTTGCGCACGTATCCGTCGTGGACCAGCGTCCGCAGCAGGTGGTAGGCGGTGGCCAGGGGCAGCCCCGTGTCCCGCGCCAGCTGCTTCGCCGGCGCGCCGTTCTCGTGCGCGCCCACCGCCTCCAGCAGGCGGAACGCCCGCTGCACGGACGTGATGAGCGTGGGGCCGTCGCGAGCACCCATAGGACAAGAGTGCGTCGCGGGCACGGCACAGGCAAGACGCGCCCGGCCCCGCCCGGGCGCCGAGATCACGAGGAGGGCCGCCGAACGGATCGGCGGCCCTCCTCTCCCCTCCCGAAGGTTCCAGCCGAGCGCTCAGCGGGGCAGCACCACGACATAGGCCGGCGGCTCGCGGTCCGCCGAGGCCATCAGGGCCGTGCGGACGACCGCGGCCTGCTGCTCCAGGGACGCGCGCAGCTTCCTCGGAGTGATGTGGACGACCGTGACGCCCAGGCGCTCCAGGGTTTCGCGCTTGCGGGCGTACTCCGACCAGAGGGCGTCCTCCTCGTGGCGCGCGGCCCGGGTGTCCAGCTCCACGGCCACCGCCTGCTCCGGCCAGTACGCGTCGAGGCCGCCCAGATGGGGGCCGCCGGGCAGACGCAGGTCCACGTTCCAGACGGGGTCGGGCAGGCCGTACTCCTCGACCATGCGGTAGAGGAGTACCTCGGCGTTTCGGCGGCCCTCGGCCAGGAGGGATTCGACCGCGTCCACCACGTGCGGGCGGTTCAGCAGACGCGCCTGGGCCAGCTCCCGGACCACCGCAGACGGGTCCGTGTGGCCGGCGCGCACCGCCTCCGTCAGCAGCCCGCGTACGGCATCCGCGTCGGTCAGGTCCGCCACCGCGTCGGCCAGGGCCCGCGGTACCGGGGCGACCGGGAGGCCGGTGACCTGGACCGGGGTGGGGAGCGTGGGCGTGCGCAGGATGCGGGCGCAGCCCGTGGAGCGGAGGCGGCGCAGCCGTGGCACGAGGACGTCGACGCGGTCCAGGGTGAGGAGCGAGGGCGCCGACGTGAAGCCGTGCAGGGTGAGGGCGGCGAGGCCCGTGATCATCGCGTCGGCGATGGGGGTCCCCCCGCTCGAGCGAAGTCGAGAGTGGGGGATGGCGGGGCGGGCGTGCGGCTCCTCGGCACCCGGCTGGACGGGCACCCCGGCCGTGTCACGGCGGCGGCCGGCGTACAGCAGAACCGCGTGAAGGCGCTCCTGGGGCGTGGCCGGGCCGGGGTGGAGCAGGTACACGCCCGGGAGGATCTGCTGCCAGGGCCCGCCGGGACGGCAGTGCTCGTTCGTCTCGGCCTGCGTCACGCCGAGGTCGCGCAACTGGGCGGTGGTCTGAACGCGGCGCAGC
>NZ_VJZC01000895.1 GCF_009377185.1 Streptomyces spongiae | reverse complement strand
ACCGTACTCCGTCCGCTCCCGTCGGGCGGGGAGCGGACGGAACCGCCGTACCCACCCCGCCGTACGCACCCCGCCGTTCCCGGTCACCGCCGTTGCCGGTCACCCGTCCGTCCACGGCGGCCGACGCGCGGCCGGGAGTACGGTGGAGAGACCGAGAGCCCCTCGCGCACCGGCTCCGACACCGGCGCCGCCCTCGGCGACCGACGACACCGGGCCGGGTCTCCGTGCCCGGGGCAGGGCTTGCCTCATGACCGTGAACGTGCCGGTTCCGCCGACCACGACCGATCTCCTCGGGGGACACGCCGGCCGGGAATGGCATGGCTCGCGGAGGCCGGTGGGGCCGAGGCCGGAGCGAGGCGCCTCGCCACGCGCGGGCGAACGGGTCCGTGAGTTGACCCGACGCCAGATCGAGGACCGGCTGGGGGAACTGGGCGACCTGTACGCGGAGACCTCGGGCGGCGGCCCGTGGGCGTGGAACCAGGCCCGCGGCGCCTTTCTGCGACGGCTGGTGGCCGACGTACGCCGACCGGGATTCGAGTTGCTGATCGCGGAGTCCACCGCGCTGACCGGGTGCGCCTACGGCTTCCCCGTACGCGGCGACGGGCCCTGGTGGGAGGGCCTCGACGGACACCTTCCGGGGAGCCTGCTCCGGCTCGCCGCCTCCGGACGCCTCTTCGTGGTCTCCCGGATCCTCGTCCCGCCCCGGGTGCGCAGACAGAACCAGGACCGTGCCTGGAACCTCGCCCGGCGCCTGCAGCGGCGGCTGCTCACCGACCACGGCGCCGCGCTCGGCGTCACGCTGGTGGGCAGCTCCGATCACCGGACCGTCGAGGCGCTACGGTCCTGGGGGTGGCGGTACGCCGAAGGCGACACGCCTTGGGCGTACCCGCACGGCACGTTCCGTGTTCTGACCCTGGGGACCTGAGCGGGCGAGGCGGGGCGTCAGATACGGGCGAACCTCCGCGTCTGGTCGGTGAACTCCTGGACCATGGCGCTGCTGACCGTGGGGCGGGTCGCGCGGATCGTGTCCAGGTAGGCGTCCGTGGTCGGGCGGGCCCGGGTTCCCGTGTCGAAGGTGCGCTCGAACTGGGCCTGCGAGACGGTACGCGCCACATGGGCGATGTCGGCGGGCGTGAACCCCTCACTGGCGGACGCGAGCGCCGTGCTCTCGGCCTCCGCGCCCGCTCGTGTCAGATAGCTCTCCCACAGCGCGGTCCTCGCGCCGAGATCGGGAGGTCCGATGGGCAGTACGTAGTCGAAGCGACCGTGCCGCAGGAAGGCCGAGTCGAGCGTGGTCACGTTGTTCGTGGCGCAGACGAGCAGCCGCCCTTCCTGGCCACGGAACCGGACGATCGCCTTGAGCAGTTCGTTGACGACGCCGACCGCGGTCGCGTCCGCGCCGCCGCGCTCGCCGGCGATCTCCTCGACCTCGTCGATGAAGACCAGGACGTGGTCGAGCCGCGTGATCTCGTCGAAGCGCCGGGTCAGTCCGGTCGCCAGGCCGTACTCGGCCGCGAGACGTGCGGGGAACAGTTCGAGGAAGGGCCATCCCAGACGGCCGGCGATCGCGTGCGCGAACGTGCTCTTGCCGGTCCCGGGCGGACCGAACAGCATCACCGCCCGCGGCAGCTCCACCCCGTGTTGGGCGGCCATTCCGGGATGGGCCAACGGCAGGACCAGGCGGCGCTCGATGAGCCGTTTCTCGCTCTGCATGCCCGCGACCTTCTGCCACAGCCCCGGGGGCGGCAGTTCCGCTCCGAGCGAGGAGAGCATGCTGATCGCCTGAGGAGTCACCGCTCCGTGCTTCTCGAAGAAGACCAGACCCGAGCGGGCGCCGAAATCGCAGTTGTGCAGAGCGGCGGCACCGGTCCCGCCCTCGGGAAGGACCGCGTGCACCGCGCGGACCCCGTCGCCGAAGAGCCGGTGCTCGAGTGCGGTGATCATGGCGCTGCCCAGCCCACGCCGCCGCCAGTCGGGCGACATGCACAGGCGCAGGATCCACGCTGTGTCGCCCTCCACTCTGCTCACCGCCGCGCCGACCACCACGTCGTCCGCGACGGCCACCACGGCCGGATCAAGGGCTTGGAGCGCCGCCACGGCGTCCGAGAGCGGGAAGAGGGGTGGCTCCTCGGCCGCGACACTCTCCGCGTCGACGCGGAGCACCGCTTCGAGATCGTCCCGGGAGTAGTCCCTGACCCGCCAACCTGTCATGATCAGCTCCGCGTGCTCGGCCGCCGAGTCAGCCGCGATCCTCTTCTTCGGCCTCCATGAGCCGTATTCCCTGATGCGTCAGCATGACTGTCGCGGGTGTGTCGCCATGGGCCCAGCGGACCGTGACGAGCCCTTCGCCCACCAGATAGGTGCAGGCCGCGGCCAGATCCTGCTCGGGGATCGCCAGATCGTCACGCAGCTCGGCCCCGGAGACGTCAGGGGCGCGGTTGCCTTCGATGCCCGCGTACAGGATCTTCAAGATCGCTTCGCGGTGGTTCTTCCGCTGGTGCAGTGTTGCCATGGTCGCCGCCACTCGTGCCGGGCCCCGGACGCATCGCCCCGGCGGCCCGCGGACACCGTGGAAAGCCGGGGTGCCAGGGACTGACTCTCGGTGTTCACTCTACTCCGGGCCGGGCCACGGGCACCTGCTCACGGAGAGTACGGTCATGGGCCGCGCGGAGTACCGCGGAGTACCGTGGAAGGGGGAAGTACCCCTGCTTCCCTCCCCGGCAACGACGCCGACACCGCCCCGGGCGGTCGGTGATCCGCCGAACCCCGCAGACGGGGGATGACGA
>NZ_VJZC01000894.1 GCF_009377185.1 Streptomyces spongiae | reverse complement strand
GGGTTGGGGTGTGTGGTCGGGCGGCGGTTCGTGTCGTCGTGGGTACCGGTTGCCCGGGAGTGGGCGGCCGGTGCGGGGTCCGCTCCAAAGCCCTCCGTCTCTCCCGCGCCCGTCACCAGCACGTGGGCCGCGTCCAGGCCGATCGACGCGTACAGGCCCGCCAACGCGGCGCGCGGGGTCAGGGGCGTGAGTCCCTGAGCCCGGAGGGCCCGCGTACCGCTCGCCAGGCCCGTGTCGGCGACGGGACCGAAACCGATCGCCTGCCACGGGCGGCCCGCCGCCCGCTCGGCGGCGGCGAAGGCGTCGAGGAAGGCGTTCGCGGCCGCGTAGTCGCCGAGTGCCCCGGCCAGGCCCGGCAGTACGGAGGAGACCGAGGAGAAGGCGACGCATACGGCGTCCTCGTGGCCGTGCCGGCGCAGCGCCCCGGCGAGCAGGGTGGTGCCGCGCACCTTCGCGGCGAGAACGTCCTCGATCTCCTCGTCCGGTTTGCCGCGCAGGCTGCCGGGGGCGGCCGTACCCGCGGCGTGGAAGACCCCGTCCAGGGGCGGCAGTCCGGCGACCAGCGCGTCGACGGCGGCCTCGTCGCAGACGTCGACCGCGTGGTACCGGGCCCGGGCGCCCCGCGCCCGCAGGTCGGCGAGCAGGTCCCGGGGCGGTGTGGCGGTGCGTCCGGTGAGGACGAGGTCCGGCTTGCCCCGCTCCGCGAGGTCGCGGGCGAGCGCGGAACCGAGCCCGCCGGCGCCTCCGGTGATCAGGTACGTACCGTCAGGGGGCAATGCCTGCGCGGTGGCGGTGCCGCCCCTCACGGCGACGGGTGTACGGGTCAGCCGGCGGCCCGCACGCCACGCGACGGTGCCGTCGGCGCCCACCATGTCCTCTGAGTACAGCTCGCGTTCGAGGGCGTCGAGCCGGGAGTCGAGCGTGTCCCGTGAGGACAGGTCGACGCTTCGGGAGCTCACTCCGGGGTGTTCCTCGGGCAGGGCGAGGGCGAAGCCGTGCAGCAGCGCGTGTCCGGGCCGGGACCGCTCGGGCGCGGCGACGGCGCCGGTGGTGTTCACGTCCTCGGTGACCACGAGCAGGCGGGTGGGGCCCGTGCCGAGGAGAGGTGTCAGCTCGCGCAGCGAGGAGACGGCCGTGCGGGTCACCGCGTCCGGCTCGCCCTCGATGTCCGTTGCTTCCCCGGCCAGCCACACCACGGTGTCGACGGCGGCCGTCGGAGGGGCGTCGTGCCGCTCCAACACCGTCACCCCGCGCCGGGTGAGCCGTTCGGCGAGCGCCCGCCCGAGTGCGGTGTCGGCACCGGCCAGTCGTACGGCACGGGGGCCGGGGGCGGCCGCAGGTGGAGTGTCGCTCCAGATGAGGCGTCGCGGTATGGGCATGTCACCGGGTACGGGCATGTCACCGGGTGCGGGTGCCGAACCGGGGGGCCGCTCCGGCCAGTAACGGCGGCGCTGGAACGGGTACGTGGGCACGGGCACCCGTCGCCGCCCCGCGCTCCCGGCGCCGCGAGCCGTCGCGTCCTCCGGAGCCGTCGGGGACAGAGGTACCCCCCGCGTCCACAGTCGGCCCACCGTCTCCAACAGCGCCCCCGCGCCCGCACCCGACCCCCGGCCGTCGCCCAGGGCGGGCAGGACCGTCACCTCGGAGGCCGCCGTGGTGCGTCGTGCCCCGGCGGCGACCGCGCGGACCGGCCCGGAGAGGGAGTCCCCGGCGCCGAGTTCGACGAACGTGTCGTAGCCCTCGTCGAGCAACCGGGCGACGGCGGCGCCGAACCGCACCGGCCGGACGGCGTGGTCGCGCCAGTACTGAGGCGTCAGTGCGGGCCCCCACTGCCCTGTGACGGTGCTCAGCATCGGTGTGCCCGCGGGGTGGAGGGTCAGCGTCTTGGCCGCGTTCCGCAGGGGATCGAGGACCGGATCCAGCATCGGCGAGTGGAAGGCGTGCGAGACCCGGAGCCGGCGCGCGGCCACACCACGGGCCGTCAGGTCCGCGACCGCCCGTTCGACGGCGTGCTCCTCGCCCGCCAGCACCACCTGCGCGGGCGAGTTGACGGCGGCCACGCACAGCGCACCGCCGGACGCGGCGACCACGGCGGTGACGGTGTCCTCGTCACCCCGGACGGCCGCCATGGCCCCCGGCGCGGCGAACTCGCCCACCAGGCGCCCTCGTTCGGCGGCGAACCCCACCGCCTCGGCCGGGGACAGCGTGCCGGAGACGCACGCGGCGGTGATCTCGCCGACGCTGTGCCCCACGACCGCGTCCGCCCTGACGCCCCACGCGGCCAGTTGCCCGGCCAGCCCCACGCCGAACGCGACCAGCAGCGGTTGGGCCACCTCCGTCCTCGCCAGCGCCACGGGGTCGGCGTCCTCGTCCAGGCACCAGGAGGCCAGGGAGCGTCCGAGGACCGGCCCGGTGAGCGAGGACGCCTCGTCCAGGACCTCGCGGAACACCGGCGCCGACCGGTACAGGGCGCGGCCCGCCCCGGGGCGCTGCGTTCCCTGGCCCGGCAGCAGGAAGACCGTACGCGGCCGGGGGCGGGCCGCGTCGCCTCGGTCGCGGGCGGCTTCGAGACGGTCCGCGAGGTCGCCGTCGGCGACGAGGGCGAGGCGGTACGGGCCCGCGTCGCGGGAGGTGCGGACGGTGGCGCAGACGTCGCCCTCGTCCAGGTCGGGGTGGGCCCGCAGATGGGCGGCCAGTTCGGCGGAAGCGGCGCGCAGCGCGTCACCGGTGCGGGCGGACAGCGTCAGCAGGTGCGGGCCGTCGGTGCTGAGGGAAGCGGTGAGGGAAGCGGTGAGGGG
>NZ_VJZC01000893.1 GCF_009377185.1 Streptomyces spongiae | reverse complement strand
GGCAGCCGTAGACCCCGCCCGCAACGCGTTGCCGCAGACTTGCAGAGAACTTGCAGCGCCCTGCGCCACCCTCGTGGATGTCGGGGGACAACTGGTCGGCCGGGTGAGTCCTCACCACCCGGCCGACCAATGAAGGGCACAACCTGCCAGGGGGAAGCCAGGCACAGCCCGGGGGAGCTCCGGGGCAGGGACATCAGGACGTGAGCGTCCCTGCCCCGGGGCATCACCGCGTGACACGACATCGCCTCGACCCGCCCGCATCGCCGTACACCCGTACGCCCGAACCGCCCGCGAGAGACGAAGCATGCCCCCGATCATCCTCATGAACGATCCCGCGGTCGCCGGCGTCCCCGTGCGGGACTGCGGTGAACCCCTGGTCGATCTGCGGGAGTTGCCCTTCGTGGACGTGGACTCCCGGCAGGCCGACCCGGAGGGTGCCTACGCGCTGATCCGTGAGGGCGTCGCCTGGCGGCTGGCCCGCGCGGCACGGCTGCTCCCCGACGGCCTGCGCCTGCTGGTCACCGAGGGGTACCGCCCCCTGGCCCTCCAGTCCACCTACTTCGAGGCGTACGCGGCCGAACTGCGCCGCGCCAACCCGGACTGGCCCGAGGACCGCCTGCGCACCCAGACCAGCCGTTCCCTGTCTCCGCCGGAGATCGGCCCGCACGTCGCCGGCGCGGCCGTGGACCTCACCCTGTGCACCGCCTCGGGCGAGGAACTCGACCTCGGTACCCGGGTCGACGCGAGCCCCGAGGAGAGCGCGGGCGCCTGCTACACCGACGCCCCGGACATCTCCGACGAGGCCCGCCGCAACCGCCGCTTCCTCTCCGCCGCGCTCAGCACGGCAGGTCTGGTCAACTACCCCACCGAGTGGTGGCACTGGTCGTACGGCGACCGCTACTGGGCCCTCATGACCGGGGCTCCGGCGGCCTGTTACGGCCCGGTGGACGAAACCCTCGCGCACCGACCGGCCCGGCACGGCTCCTAGGGCGCGGACAGAGGGACGGCGACAGCCCGGGCACAGTGCCGGGAAGGCGCGGGGACAGCGCCGGCACAGCCGCCCCAGAGTGTGACGCACATCACGATGGCGAGGTTCGGTGTGCACTCCGCACGCGGAGCCCGTCCGGTACGTCCCGCTCACCGGGTGCGACCTGCGATGCGTCAACTGCACTTGCTGCTAGGGGAGTTGAGGGTAGGAAGTCCTCTTGGCGACCTCACAGTCCGCTCGCCTTCCTCCTAACTTCACCCCAGTTCTTACACAGTCCTTAGGTCAAACATCCCCGGCCATGACCAACAACACGGGCAAGACCCGCAAGGCCAAGTCCAAGGGCCTGCACCGGCGCCAGTTCCTCGGCGGCATGGCCGGTGTCGGGCTGGCGGCGGTCGGGGCTGCCGGAGCGGCCTTCTCCCTGCTGACCGACGCCGAGCGCAACACGGCCGGCGCCGCGACCAACACCGCCACCCTGACCGTCCCGGACCTCCTGGAGGCCACCACCACGGACGGCACCACCACCTTCACGCTCGCGGCGCAGTCCGGCACCAGCGAGGTGATCAGCGGGGTCACCAGCTCGACCGCGGGCTACAACCAGTCGTACCTCGGTCCCACCATGAAGTGGACCAAGGGCGACACGGTCCTGCTGAACATCACCAACAACCTCGACGACGACACCAGCGTCCACTTCCACGGCGCCCACATCCCGGCCGAGATGGACGGCGGCCCCCAGAACGCCTTCGCCGCCGGTGAGACCTGGTCCCCCACCTTCGAGATCCTCGACGAGGCCAAGACCCTCTGGTACCACCCGCACGCCCTGGGCACCACGGCCGAGCAGGTCGTGCACGGCATGGCCGGCATGATCATCGTGGAGGACGGCTCGGACGCGTCCGCGGCGCTGCCGAGCGAGTACGGCGTCGACGACATCCCGCTCGTCCTGCAGTGCCTGGCCTCGGACACCTCCGGCGACATCAAGTACAACCTGACCGGCTATCTGAGCGGCAGCCTCGCCTACCCGGTGCTGTGCAACGGCACGAACGTCGACGACACGACGCTCACGTTCACCGCCACCAAGACGCGCACCCGGTTCCGGGTCCTCAACGCCTCACCGTCCGACATCATCACGGTCCAGCGCGGTGACGGGGGCACGCTGACGCAGATCGCCACCGAGCAGGGCTATCTGACCTCGGCCACGGAGGTGTCGAGCATTCGGCTGGTCGCGGGCGGGCGGGCGGAGTTCGTCATGGACCTGAGCGACGCGGTCACGCTGCAGGCCGTGGTCACCACCGGTTGGGTACGGGGCGGGAGCGGCACATACGACTTCCTGACCGTCACGCCGGACGCCTCGGACACGCCCGACGACCTGCCGTCGACGCTCAACACGATCGAGCGGTACGACACGTCGAGCTTCACCGCGCGCGAGATCACGCTGGACCAGGACGGTCTGGAGATGGCGATCAACGGGTCGGTGGGAACCACCATGGACTCCATGGCGACGATCATGACGACCCTCGGGTCGTCGGAGATCTGGACGATCACCAACAACACGATGCTGGAGCACTCGTTCCATCTGCACGATGTGCCGTTCCAGCTGATCGAGATCAACGGTGAGGAGCCGACGGGGGTTGATCTGGGGTGGTTCGACACGTACGAGGTCGTCGGTGGCGGGTCCATCAAGATCGCCATGCAGTTCACGGACTTCGCCGACGATACGTACATGTACATGCTGCACTGCCATCTCCTGCAACATGAGGACGAGGGCATGATGGCGGCGCTGATGGTGATGGAGAGCTAGGGGGACTCCCAGGGGG
>NZ_VJZC01000892.1 GCF_009377185.1 Streptomyces spongiae | reverse complement strand
CTCCGGAACCACCGCTCCCCTACTTTCGGCCCCCCTGGCCGAGATCAACCACCCCACCCGCGCCGACCGCTCAACCGCCTTCGCCAGCGGCGTCAGCAGAGCCGCCGCGACCGGCGACAGCAACAGCGCCACAGCCGTACCCAGCGCGAAGCCACCCACCACGTCCGTCGGGTAGTGCACGCCCATGTACACCCGGCAGAACCCCCCGAGCAGCCCCAGCACGATCCCCACCAGCCCGAACTTCCGGTTGGCGACGAACAGCGCGACCCCCATAGCCATGGTCAGCGTCGCGTGATCACTCACAAACGAGTAGTCGGTCTTGCCGGAGACCAGCACCTCCAGCCCTTCATGATCTACAAAGGGCCGGGGCCGCTCCACGAACCCACGTATCGGCACATTCACCAGCACGGCGATGCCCGCGGCGAGCGGCGCCCAGGCCAGCGCGGCCACGGACGACGCGGCGTCCTCCCCGCCCCGCCGCCGCACACCCCACCAGCACCACAGGATCAGCAGCACCATGGCGAACAGCAGCCCGTACTCACCCACGAACTCCATGACCCGGTCGAACCAGGTCGGCGCGTCCTTGGCCAGGCCATTGATGTCGTAGAGCAGACTGACGTCGGGGTTGGACCCGGACCCCGCCCCGGACTCGGCGAGAGTGTCGGTCCCGGCGAGATGCGTCCCGGACTCGGCGAATGCAGCCATCGTGCGGCGGCCCCTTCGTCGTCTGTTCCATGCTCGGCGGACGCACCCTTACGTACGCCGCTGCGGCCACCCCCGTGGTTGTAGGCGTCGTCACGCGTCGAAGCGCTACGAGACAAGGAACGCACAGTCCCTTTCTCTACGTTGCACACTCCACTGAATGATCACGCAGACGTTATCGAAGAGAGACACATCTCCGCAGCTCAGGACAGGGGTCACAAACAATTACGCGCCATCAGATATTCGTTGGCAACGCTTTCGCGCCATCTTCGGTGACCCGAGTTGCCCCGAAGTAGTCCGGAGTGTCGATCGGGTCGAAGCGGATCACCGCACCCGGCCTGGGCGCGTTGATCATGTACCCGCCCCCCACGTAGATCCCCACGTGCCGAATGGCCCGGGAATTGGTGAGGTCGTCCGAGTAGAAGACCAGATCGCCCGGAAGCAGCTCGTCCCGCTTCGGGTGCGGCCCGGCGTTGTACTGGTCGTTGGCGACCCGGGGCAGCGTGATCCCTACGGCCTCGTAGGCGGCCTTGGTCAGGCCCGAGCAGTCGAAGCGCCCACCCTGGTCGGCGGTGCCGTTGCCGCCCCACAGGTACGGCGTACCGAGCTTCTTCTGCGCGTACTCGATGGCCCCCGCGGCCTGCCGGGACGGATCGACCCTGGTCACGGGCGCGGCGAAGCTCTTCTCCAGGTCCGTGATCGTCTTCACGTAGTTCTGGGTCTCCTTGTACGGCGGCACGCCCCCGTACTTGATCACCGCATAGGCGCCCGCGTTGTACGCGGCGAGCATGTTGTGCGTCGGGTTCCCGGGCGCGTCCTTGACGTACTTGGCGAGGGAGCAGTCGTACGACGCGGCCGACGGGATCGCGTCCTTCGGGTCCCACACGTCACGGTCGCCGTCCCCGTCGCCGTCGATGCCGTGCGTGGCCCACGTGCCCGGGATGAACTGCGCTATCCCCTGGGCCGCGGCCGGGCTCTGCGCCTTCGGGTTGAACCCGCTCTCCTGGTACAACTGCGCGGCCAGCAGCGCCGGATTGATGGCGGAGCACAGGTTGCCCCACTTCTGCACGAGCGGGCTGTACGCGGCCGGCACGGCCCCCTTGGCGAGCGCCTTGACGCCCTGGCCGATCCCGTTCGCGAGGTTCCCGGCGGTCATGTAGACGCCGACGACGAGCAGCAGGACGAAGCTGAGGCCGGCGCCGCCGCAGGCGAGCCCCACGATCCATGCCTTACGCACCGTCAACCGCCCCTCACTGCCCGGCACTCCACCGACACGAAGTGTAGAGGGGGCCCGGCGATCACGGAATGATCACTCGCCCTGAGCGGCGCGATACAGCCGGGCCGCCTCGTCCCCGAGGACCACGCTGTACGAGACGTCGTCCGTGGCCCCGCCCTCCTCGTGCCCACCGAGCACCCCGACGACCTGTCCGTCCCCGTTCACCCAGGGACTCCCGCTGGTCCCACTGGGGAAACCGGGGCACGCGATGCGCTGCTGGGTGGCGTTGTGGGCGGTGGGCTTGTTGGTGCAGGTGACCGGCGCCCGGCTGGAGCTGGGGTACCCGGTGACGGTGACCGCGGTGGCGCCGGTGGCCCGGTGCGCGGCGAACGCGTTCCCCCCGACCAGGTCCTGGACTCCCTTCCCGCCCTCGCGCTCCACGCGGGCGAAGGCGATGTCACTGTCCTCGTCCCGGTCGCCGCCGTCCCACCCGCCAGGCACGTACGTCCTCCCGATCCGCCAGACGCCGTACGGTGCCTCCCCGTCCCGGTAGCCGGGCACGAAGACGAGATCCGTACCCCCGTCGAGACAGTGCGCGGCGGTGACGACGAGGTCGTGCCCCGCGCTCCGCACGACGGACCCCGTACAGAAGTGCCCGCCGCCGAGCCCGCCCCGGAAGACGGCCCCCACGCGCGCGGTGGCGGCACTCGCCGGGGCTTCGGCGGTCACCCCGAAGGGGCCGGGCCCGTCGTCGGCCGCGGCGAGGGACGAGGAGGTGACGGCGAGCAACGCGACGGCACCGAGCAGCGAGATACGCGTCATCGATCACAGGCTGCCCAAGGAGCGTGAGAATGCACCTCGGGCAACCTGAGAATCGTCCGTGAAACGACGGCCCCGCCCTCTCACCCGC
>NZ_VJZC01000891.1 GCF_009377185.1 Streptomyces spongiae | reverse complement strand
AAGAGACAGCGTCCCGCCCGCTACTCCAGACCGATCCGCTCGCAGTCGGCCTTGAGCTCCGGGGTGCAGATGTCCTTGACGGTGTAGACGTCGTCCCGGAGCACCGTCTCCTTGATGTTGTCCTGCGTGAGGGCGACCACCGGAACCAGCATCGACGGGATGTTGTCCTGCGTCGGGCTGTCGACCTTGTCGCGGGTCAGCGCGTCGAACTCGATCGAGCGGCCCTGCACCTTGGCCACGGCCATCTCCGCGGCGTTGTTGGCCTCCAGCAGGAACGACTTGTACACGGTCATGTACTGCTCGCCCGAGACGACCCGCTGCACGGCGTCCAGATTCGCGTCCTGCCCGGTCACCGGCGGGACCTTGCTGACGCCGGCCTCCTTCAGCGCGTCGATGGCGGCGCCCGCCAGGCCGTCGCTCGCGGTGTAGACGGCGGCGATGTTGTTCAGCCCGATGGACTTGATCGCCTTCTCCGTGGTCGCCTTCGCGATCGTGGGCGACCAGTCCTTGGTGTAGGAGGACTTGGCGATGACCACGCTGTCCTGCAGTTCGCTGAGCGCGCCCTCCTTGACCAGCGCCGTGTTCGGGTCGGCGACCGAGCCGTTGATCATGACGACCTTGCTGGTCGCGGCCTTGTCGCCGAGGGCCTGCACGATGGCACGGCCCTGTACCTGGCCTACGAGTTCGTTGTCGTGGGAGATGTACGCGTCGATCGGGCCCTGGGCGAGCCGGTCGTACGCGATGACAGGGATGCCCGCGTCCTTGGCCTTCTGGATGTCCGGGGCCACGGCCTTGGCGTCCAGCGCGTCCACGAGGATGACGTCGACCTTGGCGTCGATCATCTCCGCGAACTGCCGGCTCTGCTTGGCCATCTTCGCCTCGGCGTTGCGGTAGAGGACCTTGCCCTTGTTCTCGGTGAGGTCAGCGACGCGCTGCTTGATGAGGGGGTAGTCGAACTTCTCGAAGCGAGTCGTGTCCTTGTCGGGCAGGAGGAGACCCACTGTGATGTCGTTGCCCTTCTTGGGGGTGGCGGCGTCACTGCTCCCGCCGACCCCCTCGATGACGCCGCACGCGGCGAGCAGAAGGGCCGCGTTCGACGCGGCCAGGGCCATGGTGAAACGACGCACAGTGTTCCTACGGGTGGTATGAGCGTTCACATCAGGTGCCTTCCGGGGGGTTCGAGAGCAGCATGGCAACCAGGTGACTGCACAGCCAACGCGGCCAGGATATGAAGCGTCAAGCAGCGCTGGTTAGCGGGGTGCCGACAGCTCGCCCGAGAGGACCGGAGCGGCTCGCGTACAAGGCCTTTCCACCCCTTCGAACGGAATCTCCCCAGCTGGGACGGCCTCACGTGAAGTGTCCAGAAGAGTTTCGCAGCTGTTCGCCCCTTGCTCCCGGCCCGCCGGGAGCAAGGGGCGAACGCGCGCAGGTCAGGCCGGCTGTGTCTCCTCCGTGACCGCGGGGGCCGCGGCCAGCCGGTTGGCGGGGCGGGCCAGACCGTAGTGCTCGCGCAGGGTGCGGCCGGTGTACTCGGTACGGAACAGGCCCCGCCGCTGCAGGACCGGCACCACGTGGTCGACGAAGTCCTCCAGGCCGCCCGGCAGATGCGGCGGCATGATGTTGAAGCCGTCGGCGGCGCCCTCGGTGAACCACTCCTCGATCTCGTCGGCGATCTGCTCCGGGGTGCCCGCGAAGACACGGTGGCCGCGTCCGGCGCCGAGACGCGCGATGAGCTCACGCAGGGTGAGACCGTCACGGCGGGCGAGTTCGGCGACGAGCGTGAAGCGGCTCTTGTTGCCGTTGATGTCGCGCTCCTCGGGCAGTTCGGGCAGCGGTCCGTCCAGCGGCAGCCCGGTCAGGTCGGTGCCGAGCATCCCGGACAGCTGGGCGAGTCCGTACGCGGGAACCTGAAGGTCCGTCAACTCCTGTTCCAGTGCGTGGGCCTCGGCCTCGGTCGACCCGATGACGGGGGCGATGCCGGGGAGCACCAGCAGCTGGTCCTCGGTGCGGCCGTGGCGGGCCAGCCGGGACTTGAGGTCCTTGTAGAAGGCCTGGCCGTCGGCGAGGGTCTGCTGGGCGGTGAAGACGGCCTCGGCGTACCGGGCGGCGAACTCCTTGCCGTCCTCGGACGAACCGGCCTGCACCAGCAGCGGGTATCCCTGGGGGCTGCGCGGTACGTTCAGTGGGCCCCGCACCCCGAAGTGCTCCCCGCGGTGGTCGATCTCCCGCACCTTGCCGGTGTCGGCGTAGACGCCCGCCTCACGGTCGAGCAGGATCGCGTCGTCCTCCCAGCTGTCCCACAGCTTGGTGGCGACCTCCACGAACTCCCCGGCCCGCTCGTAGCGCAGGCCGTGGTCCAGGTGCTGCTCCTGCCCGAAGTTGCGGGCCTCGTTCACGGTGCCGGAGGTGACGATGTTCCAGCCCGCCCGGCCGCCGCTGATGTGGTCGAGGGAGGCGAACTTGCGGGCGGTGGGGAAGGGTTCGTTGAAGGTGGTCGAGACGGTGGCGATCAGCCCGACGTGCTCGGTGACCGCCGCCAGGGCCGACAGCAGGGTGAGCGGTTCGAAGCCGCCGAGCGCGTTGTGCCGGACCGCACCCCACAGGGCGAGGCCGTCGGCGAGGAAGACCGAGTCGAGCAGGCCGCGCTCGGCGGTCAGCGCGAGCTCCTGGAAGTAGCGCACGTCGGTGACGCGTTCGGGCTGGGTGCGCGGGTGCCGCCAGGCGGCGTCGTGGTGGCCGGCGTTCATCAGGAAGGCGTTGAGATGCAGCTGACGGGGTCTGGATGCGGGCATGGGGCTTCCTCGGATCAGGATCAGGATCAGGAGCGGGG
>NZ_VJZC01000089.1 GCF_009377185.1 Streptomyces spongiae | reverse complement strand
GTTCGCCAGGTCGACTGGCGAACCGTCACGGCCGTCCGGGCTGATCGATGACTGCCGTTCCTGCCCGGACCGAACGGATGACGAACAGAACCGGGCCGCCGCAGGGCGGAGGTGGCCCACTGTGGTGGTCGACCACAGGAGAACGTGGCCGGTGTTCTTGAGGGCCGGTCCTGCGGTCCTGTCAGTTCGGTGTCGCGGCGGGCTCGTGCACCATGCCCAGCAGTGCGAGGGCGTTGTGGACACCCTGTTCGAGGAGTTCGTCGGCGAGTTGCCGGTCGGTGAGTGCTCGGGAGAGTTGTAGGGTCCCGGCCATCATGGCGTAGGCGCTGAGTGCCATGGTGCGGGCCGAGGACGGGTCCTCGGGCGTCAGGCGTGCGGCGATGCCGTCGATGACGATCAGTACGCTGTCGGTGTACACCTGCCTGGTCGGGCCTGTGCAGCGCCCGATCTCGTCGAGCAGGGCGGCGGAGGGGCATCCGTCGTCGAGGCTGTCGCGGTGCTGGGCGGACAGATACCACCGTACGATCTGTTCGAGCCCGGCGCGGCCGGGCGCGGCATGGGCGACGATGCTCGCGTTCTGCGTCTGCAGCTGGTCGGCGACCGCGGAGGCCACGAGGTCGTCCTTCGAGGTGAAGTGGGTGTAGAAGGCGCCGTTGGTCAACCCCGCGTCCTTCATGAGCGTCGATATGCCCGAGCCGTCGATGCCGTCCCGCTTGAGCCGGCGGCCGGCCGCCTCGATGATCCGCTGCCTCGTCGCCTGCTTGTGCTCTTTCCCGTATCGCACCCCGTGCTCCTTTGTTTGACGGAGGACCGCTCCACCTCTGCCGACTCCCTCGACTTATTGTATGGTGAACGTAATTCAATGGATCCGGAGGGGGCGCCGGTGCTCGCTGCGCCTGGTCTTGCATTCTTAATATTACGATCATAATGTGACTGTCTGGAAGGTGTCTCGACTGATCGCGCATATCTGGCAGACAAGGCCGAGGACCTCACGGTCGAGGGCGCCTCGGCGCGCTTCACCTACCGGCGGATGGGTGGTCCGCGGGGAGGAGTCCCGCTGGTCCTGCTGAACCGCATTCGCGGGACCATCGACTGGTGGGACCCCGAGTTCCTGGACTACCTGGCCGCGGACCACGACGTGATCGTTTTCGACAACGTCGGCGTCGGCTACAGCGACGGTGAGCCGCGTGACTCCCTCGAAGGATTCGCCCAAGGTGCCATCGAGTTCATCGAGGCGCTCGGTCTTGTGCGGGCCGACCTGCTCGGCTGGTCTCTGGGCGGCATCGTGGCCCAGCTGGTGGCCGTGCGACGCCCCGAGCTGGTACGCAGGCTGGTCGTCGCGGGAAGCGGCCCGGCCGGCTGGGTGCCCGGCGCTCCGGACTTCAGCGAGAAGGTTCTGGGCATCATGGCCAAGCCCGATGCCGACCTGGAGGACATGCTGTACCTGTTCTACCCGGAGGCGGAGGCGGCCCGCGCCTCCGGGCGTGAGCACTTCGGCCACGTCTCGCCCCGTCTCGCCGCGGGTGGCCCCCCGGTCTCCGAGGGGGCGGCGCAGGGCATGCTCGCGGCGGCGGGTGCTCTCCTGGCGGCGCCCTTCGACGAGGTGCGAGCCGAACTGGAGGCCATCGAGCACCCTGTCCTCTACGCCAACGGCCTGGAAGACGTGATGGTCCCCGCCCGTAACTCCTATGTCGCGGTCCAGCACCTCGCCAATGCCACCCTCGTGCTGTACACCGGCGCCGGCCACGCCTTCCTCTTCCAGTACGCCAAGGCATTCACCAGGCAGGTGGCCGACTTCCTCGCCGCCTGATCGCGCCGCCCCCGAATGGCGCGGGGGTGATGGCCCACCGGTCCATCGCGCAAGCGCCGCCTCGCACCCCTGTGAGGCGGCGCTTGCGCGTTCGCCGAGGGCGCCGCTGCGAGACCTCGCTGGAAGCGGAAGGGCCGGGGTTCCCGGTGGCGATGGTCACGCCGGCTCTCTCCGGGGGTGCCGGAATCCATCGACCTTCGGTCATGTCGTCAGCTTCTTCGGCGCGCAGTCTTGCGACCTCATTGGATTACGGTGATAATTTAATGGTCGACGTGATGCTGAGGGGTTCGACCACTCAGGGTTCCGACCCCCACCGCCTTGGACCGTTGACTCTCCCCCTCCCGACACTCCCGCACCGAAGGGCATGACCGTGAACGATGCACAAGAAGCGCGAGGCCATGTGGTGGCGTCGTACAAGAACGCGACGACCCGCACCGTCTCCGCCGACGGAGTGACCTTCGCCTACCGTGAACTCGGTCCCCAGTCCGGCGTCCCGGTGGTCTTCCTCACTCACCTCGCCGCGGTGCTCGACAACTGGGACCCCCGGGTCGTCGACGGCATCGCCGCCAAGCGGCGGGTGATCACGTTCGACAACAGGGGCATCGGCGCTTCCACCGGTGCCACGCCGCGCACCATCCAGGCCATGGCCAAGGATGCCGTCACCTTCATCAGGGCTCTGGGGCTGGAGTACGTCGATCTCCATGGCTTCTCGATGGGCGGCATGATCGCCCAGGTGATCGCGCAGACCGACCCGCAGCTCGTCCGCAAGTTGATCCTCACGGGTACCGGCCCCGCGGGCGGCGAAGGCATCAAGGACGTGACCCGGTTGTCCCATCTGGACACCGTCCGAGGGCTGTTCACCCTTCAGGATCCGAAGCAGTTCCTCTTCTTCACCCGCACCGCGGGCGGGCGCCGAGCCGGAAAGCAGTTCCTGGCCCGTCTTAAGGAGCGCACCCACGACCGGGACAAGGCAATCACCCTCACGTCGTACGGTGCCCAGCTCAAGGCCATTCACCGCTGGGGGCTGGAGCGGCCCCACGACCTCTCCGTCGTCCGGCAGCCCGTGCTCGTCGCGAACGGCGAGAGCGACAGGATGGTGCCGACGGTGAACTCGGCCGACCTGGCGAGGCGACTGCCGAACGCCGAGTTGGTGATCTATCCCGACGCCGGTCACGGCGGCATCTTCCAGTACCACCGGGAGTTCGTGGGGACGGCCCTTGAGTTCCTCGAACGGTAGGGAGACGCGGAGCGCGGGCGCCGCTCGGGCTGAGGGTGCCGCTGCTCAGCGCAAGAACGCGAGGGCGTTCTCGACTCCCCGCTCCAGGACCTCATCGGCGAACTCTTCGTCGGCGAGGGCGCGGGACAGTTGCAGCGTCCCCACCATCATGGTGAAGAGCCCGATGGCCGTGCCGCGAGCGGACCGGGGGTCCTCGGGTGCCAGGCGGGCGGCGATCTCGTCCACGATGTTCCGCGCGCCGTCGGTGTAGGCCTGCTTGGTCTCGTCACCGCAGCGGCCGATCTCGTCGAGCAGGGCCGCGGAAGGGCATCCGACGCCGGGGTGGTCGCGGTGCTCGGGCGACAGATACTCGTGGATGAAGTCCTCGAGTCCCGGGCGGCCGGGCCGCAGGGTGTCGTACCTCGCGATCTGTGTGCGCAGTTGGTCGGCCACGACATGGGCGACGAGGTCGTCCTTGGACGCGAAGTGGGCGTAGAAGGCGCCGTTGGTGAGACTTGCGTCCGACATGAGCGTGGAGATGCCCGATCCGTCGATGCCGTCCTGCTTGAACCTCTGGCCGGCCTTCTCGATGATCCGTTCCCGCGTCACCTGCTTGTGCTCCTTGGCGTAACGCACCATGAGCTTCCTCCCACTGCTCGCAAGGCCGTTGCCTCGCAGCCCAGCCTAATCCATGGCCTGACGTGCGTAATATCATGGGTTGCGGGCGGCGCCGGCCGATGGCCACGTGGTCGGTTCGCTCTTTGCGTCCTCTGCGCTCTCTGTGCCCTCTTTGCCCTCGGTGTGACGATGTGCAGCCACTCACGACCGGGGGCGGGCGCCCGGTCCCAGCCGGGCTGTGACATCGCCAGGGGCGAGGGCGGAGTGCTCCGCCGAGCACTCGACCACGACGCGGACCGGTGCGTCGCAGTCGGTGTGGCGGACGTCCAGCACCGGGCCCTCGGGGCCGAGCGTGTGGGCCTCGCCCCACTGGCTCAGCGCCATCAGGACGGGCCACAGGTCCCAGCCCTTGCGGGTCAGGCGGTACTCGTTGCGGGAGCGGCTGCCCGGCTCCTGATAGGGGGCGGTCGTCAGGACGCCGGCCGAGATCAGCTTCCGGAGGCGGTCGCTGAGGACCGCCTCGGACAGGCCGATATGGCGATGGAAGTCGTCGAAGCGCCGGACTCCGTTGACGGCGTCCCGCAGGATCAGCAGCGTCCATTTCTCCCCGACCACGTCGAGCGTGCGCTGGACGGGGCAGTTCTCCGTGCTCGCCTCAAGCCACTCCATCACGCCATCGTAAAGCCTGGCTTCGCCATTGACAGTCAGGTGAGCAGGCATCTAGCTTCATTTTCAAAAGTCAGATGGAGGGGCACTCGGTAGTGGGACGAACACGTACGTATCACTGGGAAGATCCCGCGATCCTGGCGGAAGCCGCCGGACGCATGTCCGGCATCGACTTCCTGCGCGAACTGCGTGAGGGGCGCCTGCCGGGGCCGCCCATCAACTACGCCATCGACTTCACCCTGGAAGAGGTGGAGCCCGGCAGGGCGGTCTTCTCCCTGACGCCGGGGGAGGAGCACTACAACCCGATCGGCAGCGTGCACGGCGGCATCTTCGCCACCCTGCTCGACTCGGCGGCCGGATGCGCGGTCCAGTCGACTCTCCCGCAGGGCATGGCGTACACCTCGCTCGACCTGACGGTGAAGTTCCTGCGGCGGATCACCGTGGACACGGGCACGGTGTGCGCCATCGGCACCGTGGTCAGCAGCGGCCGCAGGACGGCGCTGGCCCAGGCGCAGTTGGTCGACGCGACGGACCGTCTGCTCGCCCATGCCACCAGTAGCTGCCTGCTCTTCCCGGTGCCTGCCCCTCAGGGGTGACCCCGGTCGGCCGGACTCCCTCGACCTCTCTCTTCGGGCGCCTGGGTCTGGGTCAGCCGGTGTAGGCGGGGTAGTCGGTGTAGCCGGCCGCGCCGCCGCCGTAGAAGGTGGCGGGGTCAGGGGTGTTCAGTGGCGCGCCGGAGCGTACGCGCTCGACGAGATCGGGGTTGGCCAGGGCCATGGAACCGACGGTGATGACGTCGGCGAGGCCGTCTTCGACGTCCTTGGCGCGGGTGGCGATGTCGGCGCCGCCTCGGTTGAGGAGCAGGGAGGTCGGCCACAGCTTGCGGAGGGTGAAGAGGAGTTCCTCGTCGCCGCCGTGGCCGATGTGCAGGTAGGCGAGGTTGAGCGGGGCGAGGGCGCGCAGGAGGTACGGGTAGAGCTCGTGGGGGTCGTCCTCCACCAGGTCGTTGATCTGGAAGGGGTTGCCGGGGGAGACCCGGATGCCGGTGCGGCCGGCGCCGATCTCGTCGGCCACGGCCGTGGCGACCTCCACCGCGAAACGGATGCGGTTGTCGAGGGAGCCACCGTACTGGTCGGTGCGCTGGTTGGTGCTGGGGAAGAGGAACTGGTTGACGAGGTAGCCGTTGGCCCCGTGGATCTCGACGCCGTCGGCGCCGGCCGCTATGGCGGCCGCGGCTGCGCGCCGGAAGTCGTCGACCGTCGCGGCGACCTCCTCGGTGGACAGTTCGCGCGGCACCGGCATCTCCTGGAGCCCGGTCGGGGTGAACGTCTGGCCGGCCGGCTTGATCGCGGAGGGAGCCACCGGCTGCCGGTGGTGGGGCGTGCTGTCCGGGTGGGCTATACGCCCGACGTGCATCAGCTGGATGACGATGCGACCGTCGGCCCCGTGTACGGCGTCGGTGACCTTGCGCCAGCCGGCGATGTGTTCGTCCGTGTAGATGCCCGGGGTCACGGGGTAGCCCTGGCCGTCGGCGGAGGGCTGGGTGCCCTCGGTGATGATGAGCGCGTGCGAGGCGCGCTGGGCGTAGTACTCGGCGTTCAGCTCGGTCGGCACGCCTTCCGGGGTGGCCCGGCTGCGGGTCAGGGGGGCCATGGCCAGCCGGTGGGGCAGGGCGATGCCTCCGACGACGGTCGGGTTCCACAGGGCGTTGAGCATGAATGATTCCTCGGGTGATGGGTGATGGGTGATGGGTGATGGGTGGTGGATCACTAGGGGGCCGGGCGGATGCCGCGAGGGCGTGGTCGACTACGAGACATCGGCCCGCCTTTAAATTACGCTCATAATACTATAGGGGTGGGGCGGATGTGCAAGGGGAGGGACTGTATGAGCGCCTGGCGCGAGAACAGGGTTGCTCTGCGCCGGTGGTCCGCTCCGACGTGAACCGCCGTGCTGAACATCGACGCGGTTACGCGCCGTCGGTCAGGCTTCGCAGGGCAGGTCGCTCATGAGGTGTGACCGGTGCGACGCAGAACAGGGCGCAGGATCTCGATGACGCCGGGGTCGTCCACCGTGGAGGGGATGGGTTCGTCGTGGCCGTCGGCGATGCCGCGCATCGTCTTGCGCAGGATCTTCCCCGAGCGGGTCTTGGGCAGGGCGGCCACGACCGCGACGTCCTTGAGGGAGGCGACGGCGCCGATGCGCTCACGTACGAGCCGGACGAGTTCGGCCTCGACCTCGCTCGGTTCGCGGTCGATCCCCGCCTTCAGGACGACGAAACCGCGCGGTACCTGCCCCTTCAGGGCGTCGGCGACACCGATGACGGCGCACTCGGCGACATCGGGATGGGCGGCCAGGGCCTCTTCCATGCTGCCGGTGGACAGCCGGTGCCCGGCGACGTTGATGACGTCGTCGGTGCGGCCCATGACGAACACGTAGCCGTCCTCGTCGATATGACCGCTGTCGCCGGTGAGGTAGTAGCCGTCGTACCCGGAGAGGTAGGAGGCGACGTAGCGCTCGTCGTCGTTCCAGAGGGTGGGGAGCGCACCGGGCGGCAGGGGGAGCCGTACGACGATCGCGCCGTCGACGCCCGCGGGCACCGGGTCACCCGAAGGGTCCAGGACGCGGACGTCCCAGCCGGGCAGCGGACGGGTGGGGGAACCGGGTTTGACGGGAGCGGCCTCGATGCCCACGGGGTTGGCGACGATGGGCCAGCCGGTCTCGGTCTGCCACCAGTGGTCGATCACCGGGATGCCCAGCAGATCGCTCGCCCAGTGATAGGTCTCGGGGTCGAGGCGCTCGCCGGCGAGGAAGAGGTGTCGCAGGCCGGACAGGTCGTAGCCCGCGGTGAGCGCTCCTTCCGGGTCCTCCCTGCGGATGGCCCGGAAGGCGGTGGGCGCCGTGAACATGGTCTTGACCCGGTGCTCCGCGGCAACCCGCCAGAACTGGCCCGCGTCCGGGGTGCCGACCGGCTTGCCCTCGTACAGGACCGTCGTGGCGCCGGCCAGCAGGGGCGCGTAGACGATGTACGAGTGCCCGACGACCCAGCCGACGTCGGAGCCGGTGAACATCGTCTCGCCCGGGCCCACGTCGTAGACGGCGCGCATCGACCAGCGGAGGGCGACCGCGTAGCCGCCGCAGTCGCGCACGACTCCCTTGGGCTTTCCGGTCGTTCCGGACGTGTAGAGGATGTAGAGGGGATCGGTGGCGGGGACGGGAACGCAGTCGGCCGGCGGCGCGGCGGCGACCAGATCGCCCCAGTCGAGATCGTCGGGCCCCAACTCGGCCGATTCCTGCGGGCGTTGCAGGATCACACACTTCTGCGGCTTGTGGGCCGCGAGTGCGATCGCCTGGTCGAGCAGCGGCTTGTACGCGATCACCCGCTTGCCCTCGATGCCGCAGGAGGCGGAGACGACCACCTTGGGGGCGGCGTCGTCGATGCGGAGGGCGAGTTCGCGCGGGGCGAAGCCGCCGAAGACCACCGAGTGGACCGCGCCGATGCGTGCGCAGGCCAGCATCGCGATCGCGGCCTCGGGGACCATCGGCATGTAGATGACCACCCGGTCGCCTTGCCCCACGCCGAGCCGCACCAGGGCTCCGGCGAAGGCGGCCACTTCGTCCCTCAACTGCGCGTAGGTGTAGGTGCGCCGGGTGCCGGTCACGGGTGAGTCGTGGACGAGGGCGGGCTGTTCGCCGCGGCCGGCCGCGACGTGCCGGTCGACCGCGTTGAAACAGACGTTCAGACGCCCGTCGGGAAACCAGCGGTAGAAAGGTGCGCCGGATGAGTCCAGGGCGCGTCGCGGAGTGACATCCCAGTCGATGCCCTCCGCCGCCTTCAGCCAGAAGTTCTCCGGGTCTTCGGTACTGGCACGGAAGACATCCTCGTACGTTTCCATCGCGCACTCCTTTGTGGCATCGAGGGGCAGGCGTGTGGTGGTGTGTGACACGGCTTCGGACACCAGTCTGTATGCCGACCGGCATGGCCGAGCGGGATGCCGTGGACCAGTTGCCCGGTCACCGGCGGAGCCACTGGCCCATTTGCTGGTGATCTCAGTCGTTGTCGGGTTCCATCGAGACCACGACCTTGCCGGCCTTGGTACGCCCCCGCTCGACGTACGCCATCGCCTCGAGCGTCCGGTCGAACGGGAACGTGCTGTCGATGACCGGGCGGAGCTTCCCGCTGTCGTACAGGGCGGCGAGCTTGCGCAGTTGGGAGCCGCTGGCCTGCATGAAGAAGAACTGGTAGCGCACGCCCAGGGCCTTGGCCTGCTTGCGGATCTTGCGACTGAGGACGTTCATGACCAAACCCATGAACGAGGGGGCGCCGAGCTGCTTGGCGAACCCGGCGTCCGGCGGGCCGACGACACCGATGGCCAGGCCGCCGGGCTTCAGCACGGTGAGCGACTTCTCGAGGTTCGCCCCGCCCACGGAGTCCAGTACCAGGTCGTAGCCGGACACGACCTTCGAGAAGTCCTCCTTGGTGTAGTCGACGACGACATCGGCACCGAGGCTCCTGACCAGCTTCTCGGTGTCGGTGTCCGTGGTCGTCGCCACCGTGGCGCCGAGGTGCTGGGCGAGCTGGACGACCGTCGAGCCGAGGCCACCGGCGCCGGCGTGGACGAGCACCTTCTGCCCCGGCTGCACGCGGGCGCGCTCGACGAGGATCTGCCAGGCGGCCAGGGCGACGAGCGGCACCGCGGCCGCCTCCTGGAAGGTGAGTGACGCCGGCTTGGGCGCCACGTCGTCCTGGTCGATCGCGATGAACTCCGCGAAGCCCCCGATCCGCAGGTCGCGCGGACGGGCGTAGACCTCGTCGCCGACCTGGAAGCCGCGTACGGCGGACCCGACCCGCGTCACGACGCCGGCCACGTCGTGGCCGAGTACGAACGGAGACCTGTACTTCAGGAGCTGCTTGAACTCCCCGTTGCGGACCATCTTGTCCAGCGGGTTGATGCTGCTGGCGAGCACTCTGACCAGGACGTCGCGGTCCCCGACGGTGGGCTCGGACACCTGTGCGGCGCGTACGCCGTCCTTGCCGTACTTCTCGACGACGAATGCCTTCATGTCGGCTGCCCTTCTGTGTGACCTGTTCGGTGTTCGGTATTCGGTGCGCGTCGCGCGAGGTCACGACGCTACGGGCTGAGTATATGAAAGTGAACTTAGGTGAGGTTAGAATCACCCCCATGGATGTGTGGACCGAAGTCCATCAGGGCACCGGAATGGACCCCCGCCTCGACCGGGACATGTCGAACTGCTCGATCGCGCGAACCCTTGAGGTCGTGGGTGAGAAGTGGACGATCCTGATCCTGCGTGAGGTCTGGTACGGCTCGTCCCGCTTCAGTGACTTCGAACGGGTCCTCGGCTGTCCGCGTAACCTCCTCGCGGCGAGGCTTCGCATGCTCGTGGACGAAGGGATCCTGGCCACCGAGACCTACAAGGAGCCCGGCTCGCGGAGTCGGCCCAAGTATGTGATCACCCCCAAGGGCATGGATCTGGTCCCGGCCGTGATGGGACTCCTGCAGTGGGGCGATCGTTACCGCGCCGACCCCGAAGGGCCCGCCGTTCTGACGCGCCATCGCGAATGTGGCGCGCACGTCGAGGTCCAGGTCCGATGCGAACGAGGTCACGCCGTGGAGGCGGAGGGCATCGAGAGCGTTCCCGGCCCCGCGTTTCGCATGAGGCCCGCCGAAAGCTAGTGAACAGAAAGGTCTGTCTGTACGCATCCCGAGAAAGCGAGCCGCGAGCGGCCGTTCCGGGGGGTATCGGGGCTACCGGGGCTACCGGGGGCAGGCTGAGTCGAGCAGGGCGCGCGCGGTCTGCTTGGCGGCTTCGGCGGCGTGGTCGGCGTGTTCGACGCGTGTTGCCGCCAGCGTGCCGTCGATGAGGACCGTGAGCTGGAACGCGAGTGTGTCGGGGTCCGCCGCACCGGCCGCGGCGGCCAGATCGCGCACCCAGGCTCGGACGCCGCGCTTGTGCTCCGCGGTGATGGTGTGTGCGGTGCTGCCGGGGTCGTACTCCGCCACCGCGTTGATGAACGCACAACCCAACGTGCCCTCTCGCGCCGCGTACTCCAACGCGACGAAGAGACCGAAGAGTTGGTCGCGCGGATCGTCCCCCGCCGCGAGTGCCGCCGAGCGCAACTGGTGTCGCCAGCGGTCGTCCATGCGTCGCAGATAGGCGGCGACGACGTCGTCCTTGCTGGGGAACTGCTTGTACAGCGTCGCCTTCGCCACTCCCGACTCGGCGATCAGCCGGTCCACCCCCACGGCGTGGATGCCGTGGGCGTAGAACAGCTCGCAGGCGGTGTCGAGAATGCGGTCCCGGGCCGGGAGCCGCTTGGGAGTGGTGCTCATGACGGGTAAACTAACAGACAGGTCTGTCTACTGCAATCGGGATCACTGCTGGTTGGCCAGGCGCAGAAGAGTGGTGGCCAGGATGTCGACGCCCTGGGCGCACGCCTCCGGGGTGGAGTACTCGCGGGGGTTGTGGCTGATGCCGTCGTACTCGCCGCGCACGAAGATCATGGCGGTCGGGCAGAGAGCGGCGATCTCCTGGGCGTCGTGCCCGGCTCCGGAGAGCAGGGAGATGTGCTTCAGGCCGTGATCGTCAGCGGCCTGGGCGATGACCTTCTGCACTCCCTCGTCGAAGGGGGCGTAGGCGGTCTTCGCCATCCGCCGGGTGGTCAGGGAGAGGCCCGGCCGGCTGCCCTCCAGTTCGTGCAGGAACGCGGCCAGTGCCTCCTCGGCGCGGGCCATGTGGGCGTCGTCCGGGTTGCGCAGGTCGACGGTCATCTCGGCGCGGGCCGGGACGATGTTGGTCAGGTCCGGATGGACGGTGAGGTGACCGACGGTGGCACGCAGATCGCCGTACTCGCCGGAGTCCACCAGGGACCGCAGATGGACGATGATCTGCGCGGCCGCGAGGCCGGCGTCGGCGCGCAGGTGGGTGGGGGTGGTGCCGGCATGGGCGGCACGGCCGTGGATGGTGATCTCCTGCCAGGAGATGCCCTGGACGCCGGTGACGACGCCGACGGGAACGCCGTGCTCGGCGAGGACGGGGCCCTGTTCGATGTGGCACTCGACGTAGGAGTGTGGCGGGGCGAGGCGAACGTCGGTGGGGCCGTCGAAGCCGGTGCGGGCGAGTTCGCCGCCGAGGGTGAGGCCGTCGCGGTCGGTGAGGGCGTGGGCGTACTCCAGGGTGAGGCGTCCGGCGGCGACGGCGCTGCCGAGCATGTCGGTGCCGAAGCGGACGCCTTCCTCCTCGGTGAAGATGCCGACTTCGATGGGGCGGCGGGTGGTGATGCCGCGTTCGTCGAGGGTGCGGACGACTTCGATGCCGCCCAGCACGCCGAGGCAGCCGTCGAAGGCGCCGGCCGTGGCGACACTGTCGATGTGTGAGCCGGTCAGGACCGGGGCGGCTGTGAGGTCGGTGCCCTCGCGGCGGCCGTAGATGTTGCCCATCCGGTCGATGCGGACCGTCAGTCCGGCCTGTTCCATCCACGTGACGACCTGACGGCGGCCCGCCGCGTCGGCGTCGGTCAGGGCGAGGCGGTCGACACCGCGCAGACCGGTGCGCTCGTCGTCGTACGCGCCGATCTCGGCGAGGTCCATCAAGGACTGCCACAGGCGGGCGCCGTTGACGGTGATCGTGTCGGGGGCGGATGTCATGAGCTGTCTCCTGGAGGTTTTCGGGAACGGTGGCGTGGCGGTTGGGGCCGGGCCGGCGTGGGGAGTGGTCGCGTGTGGAAGACGGCGATCTCCGGGGCGCGGATGTTGCTGATGAGGCCGGTCGGTCACGGGCTCCCGCGGTATCGGCCGAGGCGCGGGCGGTCTGGCGGTGTTGCCGCAGCGCCTCACACCGAGGAACCAGCGCCTCACACCCAGGAACACCGGTGTGAGGTGATGAAGGTGCGCTGGTTCGACGCGGGATCAGGTGTTCAGCGATCGGTGGTGGCGTGCGGGTTCGCGGCCGGGTCCTCGGTGCTCAGCAGCACGACCACCGAGGACGGGCCGAGGTCCAGTGCCGTGCGGCGTTCGTCGGCTTCCACGCCTGTCAGCGCCGCACGCAGGCCGGCGAGGGTCGCGGCCCCGCACGGGCCCGAGGAGACGCCGAGGGCGCAGAGATCAGCGGCCGCACGGGCGCTGTCCGCGTCGGGGACGGCGACTGCGGCGTCCAGCCCGCTGTGCAGGTAGGGCCAGGCGATGCTGGAGGGGGTGCCGCAGTTCAGCCCGGCCATGGTGGTGTCGCCGGTGGGGACGCTGACGGGTTCGCCAAGGGTGAGGCTTTCGAGGACGCAGGCCGCGGTCTCCGGTTCCACCGACAGCAGCGCCGGAGCCCATCCGGTGGGGCGGCTGCGGTAGTGGGTGACGACCGCCTGGGCCAGTGAGCCCACGCCCACCGGTATGGAGACGAGGTCGGGTCCCTGGACGGCACCTTCGGCCGCCAGTTGCTCGTCGATCTCGGCGCAGAGGGTGGAGTAGCCCTCTACGATCCACCCCGGGATCTGTTCGTAGCCCGGCCAGGCGGTGTCCTGGACCAGGACCGAGTCCGGCCCGGCCGCTGCCTCGGCCGCCGAGCGGACGGCCTGGTCGTACGGCCCCGCGACCTCGGTCACCTTCGCCTGCTCGGCGGCGATGGCCGCCGTCGCCTGCGGATGCACACCCTGCGGGACGAACACGTGGGCGTGCTGCCCGAGTAGGCGCGCCATGCGGGCCACCGCCCGGCCGTGGTTGCCGTCCGTGGCAGTCACCAGGGTGACCGGGCCCCTCTCTCGACCGCTCGCAGCCCGCTCGGCAAGGGTTCGGTGGACGGCCCAGGACGCACCCAGAGCCTTGAACGCGGGCAGCCCCAGACGGCACGACTCGTCCTTGACGAAGACCCGGCCGACCCGTAACTCCTCTGCCAGCGACGGCAGTTCGGTCAGCGGGGTGGGTGAGTAGCCGGGCAGCGCGGCATGGAAGCCCCGTACGTCGGCGGGTGCGGGTTCACACCGCCAGGCACGGGCGCTGGGCCGCACGGACCACGGCAGCGCACGGATGAGGGAATCGTTCTCAGACACACCAACAGGGTCGGACGTCTCCCTGCGATCGGTCCAGCGAATGTTTTCAACCTATACTCATCGGAGAAACCGATCATTCTGCCGGGGCGGCGAGGAGAGCGGTCTTCCCATGTTCGACCTGCACCGACTGCGCCTGCTGCGCGAACTCAAGCACCGTGGCACGCTCGCGGCCGTCGCCACCGCCCTGTCGTATGCGCCCTCCTCCGTTTCCCAGCAGCTCTCCCAGCTGGAAGCCGAAGTGGGCGTCCCGCTGCTGGAACCGGTCGGGCGGCGGGTGCGGTTGACCGAGCAGGCCGAGATCCTCGTCGCCCATACCGAAGCGGTTCTCGAACGCCTGGAGCGCGCGGAGGCGGATATCGCCACGTCCCTGACCGAGCTGACCGGCACGCTGCGCATCGCCTCGTTCCAGACGGCCGCGCTGGCGCTGGTCCCGGCCGCGCTCGGCCTGCTGCGCGATCAGCACCCTCATCTGCGCGTCCACGTCACGCACATGGAACCGGAAAAGGCCCTTCCCGCCCTGCAGGCCCGCGACTTCGACCTGGTCCTCGCCGAGGAATACCCCGGCAATCCCAACCCACGACCCGCCGAACTCGAAGAGGAAGACCTGCTCGACGACCCCCTCCACCTCGCACTGCCAGAGACGACCGGTGAGGCCCACGCCGGCCCGACGGCGGCACTGCGCTCACTCGCGGACCACCCTTGGGTGATGGAGCCCGAAGGCACAGCCGCCCGGCACTGGGCCGTGACCCTGTGCCGCAACGCCGGCGTCGAACCCGACGTACGGTTCGAGACCACCGACCTCCTGCTCCACCTCCGTCTCGTCGAGCAAGGACACGCCACAGCCTTCCTGCCCGACCTCGTCTGGAGCGGACAACCTCCGACCGTCCCCCTGCGGCAGCTCCCCCGCGGGCAGCGCACACGCCGCGTCCTCACCGTCGTACGTCGAGGACGCAGCCGGCACCCGGCCATCCTGGCGTGCCGGGACGCCCTCCACCGAGCGGTCACCCCGCGCTCCCGCCGGACATCGGTAGAGCGCGGGGACTGACGGCGCCGCCTGAGCGGGGCCGCCCGTGGTCCGCCTACCGCTCGGGCCGCCCACCGGCCACCTCGGCCGGAGGGAGTACCTGCTGAATCTGACCAGACGGGTCGGAACCTGACCAGACGGGTCGGTGGGCGAGGGTAATACCTTTGAGAAATCGGGTACTTACTCATGAGTCAGATGCTATTGACGCCTCGCCTGGTCGTTGCGACGGTAGTGGACATGTCGAATGTGGCGGACATGTCAAGACTGCGTACGCGTTGGCTCGGTGTCGTCGTCCTCGTCACCGGCTTCCTGACCACGGCGGGCTCCCAGCCCGCCTCGGCTCTCCCCGACGAACTCTGGTTCGACGCACCGGCCGCGGCCACCCTCACCGTCGAGAACGGCCGCTTCACCGACGGCCTCGGCCGTGAGGTCGTCCTGCGGGGCTACAACGTCTCCGGCGAGACGAAGCTGAAGGAGAACAACGGCCTGCCCTTCGCCTCGGTCGCGGACGCCAAGAAGTCCGCGACCGCGCTGAGAGCCCTCGGCGGCGGCAACTCGGTCCGCTTCCTGCTGTCCTGGGCGTACGCGGAGCCCGTGCGCGGCCAGGTGGACACGGCCTACCTGGCCGCCGCGACCGACCAGATGCGCGCGTTCCTGGACGCCGGGATCCGCGTGTACCCCGACTTCCACCAGGACCTCTACTCCCGCTGGCTGTTCGACTCGGACAGCTGGTACACCGGCGACGGCGCCCCCAAGTGGGCCGTCGACCTCGGCGACTACCCCGACGAATACTGCGGCATCTGCCCGTTCTGGGGTCAGAACATCACCTCGAACGCGGCCGTGACGTCGGCGTCGTACGACTTCTGGCACAACGAGTACGGCCTCCAGGACGCCTTCCTCACCACAGCCCAGAAGACGATGACGTACGTGAAGCAGAACCTCACCACGACCCAGTTCGCGGGCGTCGTCGGCTTCGACCCGTGGAACGAACCGCACGCGGGCACCTACGACTCCGGCCAGACCAGCCGGGCGTGGGAGAAGGACGTCCTGTGGCCGTTCTACGTCAAGTTCCGCGCCCGTATGGACGCGGCAGGCTGGCAGGCCAAGCCCGCCTTCGTCGAGCCGAACCTCTTCTGGAACGCCAACCTCGACTTCCAGAAGCAGGAAGGCGGCCTGCTGGACGCGGGCACGCTCGGCCCGCGCTTCGTCTTCAACACCCACTTCTACGACCAGAAGGCCATCTCCGGCGTCTTCATGTGGGGCAAGGCGGAGGACGGCCAGTACGTCGGCGACTTCGGTACGGTGCGCGACCGGGCCTCCGCGACCGGGACGGCGGGGATCATCAGCGAGTTCGGGCACCCGCTCACCGGCTCCGTCTCCGACAAGGCGCCCACGGTCTACAAGGCGATGTACCAGGCCCTCGACTCCCGGGTGAAGGGAGCGAACTGGTGGTCGGACCCGGCGGGCTCCGGACCCGTCCTCTCCGGCTCCCAGTGGCAGTGGGACATCTACAACGGCCGCCACCACGAGCTGATGAACGACAACCCGGACAAGGTGCAGACCGAGGGCGACGGCTGGAACAGCGAGGACCTGTCCGCCGTGCGTCTCGACGACTCGGGCAAGGCCGTGCTGCGCCAGGACGCACGGCTGCTGGACCGTGTCTACCCGAGCGCCACCGCGGGCCGCTCGGTCGCGTTCACCTACGAGGACCGTTCACGGGACGGCTCCACGACACTGACGTGGAACCCGGTGCCGAGTTCCCTGCCGAACGTCAATCAACTCGTGGGCTCGGGCCAGTACGCGCTGCTGGTCTGGCGCTCCGACGGCAGCTCCGAGCCGACGGAACTGCACCTGCCGGCGTCCTTCCCGAACGCGTCGACGACCGTGGTTTCCGACCTCGGAACGACGGTCGGCCCACCGGCGTACACCCGCACCACTCCGATCGCCACCGCCAGTGAACCGGGAGGCACCGGCAGCCGCCGTCTGCTGCTCACGGCCGCCGACTCGGGCACGCTGCACTACGCCCTGGTCACCAACGGCGCGACAGCCCCGTCCACGTCACTGCTGAGCGCGGCACGGACGGAGCTGTCGTCGTGGATGGCCTCTGAGCTCAACTGACCGACGTGGCACAGGACCTGCCGTCACCGCTGACGGTCGCCCGGTACGGCTGTCAAAATCGAGCGACGGCCGAACCGGACCTACGGCCGGCGAAACACGAGAAGGGGGAACGCGGTGGCGGGCAGGCTCAAACAGCCGACCGGCCGTTACGGGGGGAAGTCCGCGGAGGAGCGCCAGGCGGAGAGACGTCGCCGCTTCCTGCACGCCGCTCTCCAACTCTTCGGCGACAGCCCGGGGTTCCGTGGCACGACCGTGGCGGCCCTGAGTGAGGCGGCGGGCCTGTCGACCCGTCAGTTCTACGAGGAGTTCCGCACCCTGGAGGAGGTCCTGGCCGTTCTCCACCTCCAGGTCAACGACTGGGCGGAGGAAGCCGCGCTGATCGGACTCGCCGCGGCGGAGGGGCAGTCCATCACCGAGCGCGCCACGGCGGCCTTCCGTGCGTACGCCGCCAACGTCACCGGCGATCCACGTCGGCTGCGTATCACCTTCACCGAGATCATCGGCGTCAGCTCCCGACTGGAACGGCAGCGTCTGGAACGCCGCTCCCGCTGGGTCGACTTCATCTGCGCGGAGGCGGCCGCGGCCGCCGAACGGGGTGAGGCGGCCCGGCGGGACTACCGCATCGCGGCCGCCGCCTTCATCGGCAGCGTGAACGGCCTGCTGCACGACTGGCAGGCGGGCTGGGTGGACGCGAGCCTTGACGAAGTGGTCGAGGAACTCGTGCAGTTGCTCCTGGGGATACTGCGGCCGCCGGGGTGGGAGCCCGGGCACTGAACGGTCGGCCGCGGCAACCGGGCCGACAACGTCATCGGCTGGCGCTCAGGCGTCGGCGACGCGCCGCACCGCGGCGAGGACCGGGGCCACCGCGTCCTCGCCGCGGACGCGCTCGGCGAGACTCCGTGCGCGCTGCCCGTACGAGGCGTCGGCCGTGGCCTCCCGCAGCGCGGCGGCCAGCACCTCGGTCGTGAGGCCACGCAACGGCACGGCCCGGGGCGCCACACCGAGCGCGACGAGCCGGGCGGCCCAGAAGCCCTCGTCGAACTGGATCGGCACGGGCACCGTCGGCACACCCGCGCGCAGCCCGGCCGCCGTCGTGCCCGCGCCTCCGTGATGAACCACCGCCGCCATGTGCGGGAACAGCAGGGAGTGCGGCACCTCCCCGATGGTCAGCATGTCGTCACCCTCACCGCGCAGTTCGCCCCAGCCCCGCTGGATCACCCCGCGCAGTCCGGCCGCGCGCAACGCCCGTACGACCCGCGCGCTCAGCCGCTCGGCGTCGGGCACGGTGGCACTGCCCAGGCCCACGAAGACCGGGGGAGGGCCGACGTCCAGGAAGTCCCTTAGCTCCGGCGGAAGTTGGCTCTCCCCGTCGTACGGCCACCAGTAGCCGACGACGTCCAGCCCGGACCGCCAGTCGCGGGGCCGGGACACCACCAGCGGGCTGAAGCCGTGGAGCACGGGCCAGCCCCGCCGCTCGCGGGCCTTGCGGACGGCCCCGAGACCGGCCCGGGGCAGACCGAGCCGGACCCGCAGATCCCGTACCGTCTCCGCGAAGACCCGCTCCACGGCCAGGTTCACGCCGTGCCCGGCCGCCCGGTTCAGCACCGGGCCCCAGGAGCGGGTGCCGGTCATCGGCGGTGCGAACTCCGCTGTCGGGGCCAGTGGTTGCAGATACACGCCCATGCTCGGGAGCGACAACCCCTCGGCGACGGTGTGCCCGAGCGGGGCGAGGGCACCGGACAGCAGCAGGACGTCACTGGCGCGGGCGGCGGCCATGACGTCGTCGACCATCTGCCCGGCGAGCCTGCGGGCCATCTCCACCATGCGGAGCAGCTTTCCGGCACCGGTGCCGCTGCGGTGCAGCCCGCGTCCGCGCTCCGACTCCAGCTCGGCCCGCGGATCGACGGGCAGCGCGTGGAACCGCACCCCCGAACGCCCCACCAGCGGCTCGAAACGCCCGTGCGTCACCAGGGTGACGTCGTGTCCGGCCCGCACCAGCCCATGTCCCAGTCCGGTGTACGGGGCCACGTCGCCCCGTGAACCGGCCGTCATGATCGCTACCCGCACGCGGGTCAGTATGGCGGCGTACGAGTGATGGTGCCCGGCGCAAGGGGCGGCACGTCCGAAATTGGCCCCTGGGTTTCCGAAAGGGCTCGCCCAGTGATCGAGGACCGGCGCCACCGGGCCCCTCGTCCCTCAGAGGCCCAGTTGTCGTTCGGCTCCCGTGACGGTCTGCTCCAGCAGTGTGGCGATCGTCATCGGGCCGACACCGCCCGGCACCGGCGTGATCAGCCCCGCCCGCGTGACGGCGGAGTCGAAGTGCACGTCGCCGACGTTCCCGGGGTTGTACCCGGCGTCGACCACCACGGCCCCGGGCTTGATGTCCTCGCCGCGGATGAGTTCGGGCCGTCCCACGGCGGCCACCACGACGTCCGCCTCCCGCAGGAGCGACGGCAGGTCCTTCGTCCGCGAGTGGCAGTACGTCACCGTGGCGTCCCGGCCGAGCAGCAGCATCCCCACCGGCTTGCCGAGGATCGCGCTGCGGCCCACGACGACGGCCCGCCGCCCCGCCAGGTCCACGTCGTACTCGTCGAGCAGCCGCATGATGCCGCCGGGCGTGCAGGACAGGAACCCGGGCAGCCCGAAGCTCATCGCGGCGTACGAGCTGAGGGTGACCCCGTCGACGTCCTTCTCCGGCGCGATCGCCTCGAACGCGGCCCGCTCGTCGATGCGGGGCCCGACGGGGTGCTGCAGCAGGATGCCGTGCACCGACGGGTCGGCGGAGAGCGCGGTCAAGGTGTCGACGAGTTCGGCGGTCGTGGTCGTGGCGGGCAGGGAGACCTGCCGGGACTCGATGCCCGCCTTCCGGCAGCGGTTCCGCTTCATCCGGACGTAGGTGACGGAGGCGGGGTCCTCACCGACGAGCACCGTCGCGAGACACGGCGCCGTGCCGGTGCGGCGCGTGACCTCGGCCGCACGCCGTGACGCCTCCTCCACGATCCGCCGCGCGAGACCGGTGCCGTCCATGAGTCGGGCCTGGTGGGCCTGGGACATGCGCTCCTCCTGAGCGTCGTCGTGACATCGCCCAGGCGCGCGGCAGGAGACCCGTTCGTCGAGCCGCTCCCCGGTGGTACTCCACCTCAGCGCCAGTCACGGCCCGCCGACCACGGTAGCTGAAGCGCCCCGAGGCCGTACGCGCGCGTCGTATGATCATCGGCTGGGCGGCGCAGGGGGGAGTGGACGGGTGGAAGAACTACACGCGGAGGTCCTTCGAGGACTGGCCGTCAATCCGAGTACGCCGAGTGACGTGCTGCTCCGACTCCTGGAGCCGGACGCGCGGGCCGCGTGGTTCTGGCTGTGCTTCCGGACCGGCGGTGTCCCGGACGACGTCGCTGACGCGATCGTCGCCCACCCCGACCACCGGGTGCGCGGCATCCTCGCCGAGAACATGACCGCCGACCCCGCCCAGCGAGCCCGCATGGCCGACGACCCGGAGGTCAAGGTCCGGCGGGCCCTGGCCATGGGGCCGGAGCCCTTCCGGGCGGAGGTCGAGCCGCTCCCGGATGCGGCGTACGAGCGGCTGCTGAGCGACCCGGACAGCCAGGTCCGCGCCTGGACGGCGCAGTCGCGCGAGATCCCGAACCGCCTCCTCGCCGGATACGCGGACCACGCCGACGCCGAGGTCCGCGCGGCCGCGACCCGCGCCTGGGACGAACTGCCCCCGGCCGCACGGCAAGCACTCCTCACCGACCCCGACGCGGGCGTACGCACGGCCGCGGCCCAGCGCGTCTGCCACCAGGACGCCGCACGCACCGACGAGCTGTTGGGCGTACTGGATGGGTGGGAGCGTGAACTGGTCCTGGGGCGGGGCCTCCTGACGCGGGCCACGGCCGAACGTCTGGCGTGCGGTGAGGACGACGGGGACCGGGGCGCCGTGGCCTTGAACCCGTCGCTTCCGCCCGACCTGGTGGACCGCCTGGCTCGCGACCCCGAGCACTGGGTCCGCCGCGTCGTGTCCGCACGGCCCGAACTGACCGAGGAACAACGGGCCGCGATCGACTACCGAGTCGAGTCGGACGAGCGGCTGACTCCCCTCGACTGGGTGCTCGCGATACGCGACGACCCCGAAGCCCTCCGCCGCTGCGCGACCTCCGCGCACATCTGGCTGCGCCGCAGCGCCGCCGTGCACCCGCGGCTGCCGTCCGACCTCGTGGACCGGCTCGCCACGGACGACGACTTCGCGGTCCGCCTCCTGACCTGCGAGTTCCAGCCCGCCGCGCCGGCGGAGGCGCTACTGGGTGTGTTCCTGGAGTGGCAGGGCATCACACGGAGCGTACTGCTGAGCAAGCCGCAGTTCCCGAGACGGGGACTCGCGCGGTACGCGGACCACGATGAGCCCGGGCTCCGTAGACTCGCCGTCCACGACCCCGACGCGACACCGGAGTTGATCGAACGCCTCAGCCGCGACGAGTTCGGCATCGTGCGGGCCGCCGCCGCGAAGGACTCCCGCCTCTCACCCGAACGGATCGAGGAACTGCTCAAGGACTTCAGCGCCGCCCAGAGTGCGGCCGCCAACCCGGCGCTGCCGGCCGAGGTCATGCACCGATGGCTGGACACGGCGTTGTCCTGACGCTCAGGAGCCCGCGCCCCACCGGCTCAGGCGGTGGCGAGGAACTGGGTGGCCGCCAGTTCCGCGTAGAGCGGGTCGGCGGTCACGAGTTCCCGGTGGGTGCCGACCGCCCGTACCCGGCCCGCGTCCATCACGACGATACGGTCGGCCATCGTCACCGTGGACAGCCGGTGCGCGACGACGAGGACCGTGGTCGTCCGGGCGACATCGGCGACCGTGTCCCGCAGCGCGGCCTCGTTGACCGCGTCGAGCTGGGAGGTCGCCTCGTCGAGGAGCAGCAGGCGCGGGCGGCGCAGCAGGGCGCGGGCGATGGCGACCCGCTGGCGCTCGCCGCCGGAGAGCTTGGTGCCGCGATGCCCGACGAGGGTCTCCAGCCCCTGGGGCAGCTTCGCGACCAGCCCGTCCAGGCGCGTCGTCTTCAGTACGCGCGTGAGGTCGGCCTCGCCCGCCTCCGGGTTCCCCAGCAGCAGGTTGTCGCGCAGTGAACCCGACAGCACGGGCGCGTCCTGCTCCACGTAGCCGATCGCGGACCGCAGCTGGGGCAGCTCCCAGTCGGTGACGTCACGTCCGTCGAGCGTGATGACTCCCGCCTCGGGGTCGTAGAACCGCTCGATGAGGGAGAACACGGTCGTCTTGCCCGCGCCGGACGGACCCACGAACGCGGTCATGCCCCGCGCCGGGACCGCGAACGTCACGCCGTGGTGGACGTACGGCAGGTCCTCGGCGTACCGGAAGCGGATGTCGTCGAAGGCGAGCGCGGCCGGCTCGGCGCCGGGGGAGGGCAACGGAGCGGGCCGGGACGCCGGTTCGGCGGGCAGCCGCTCGGCCTCCTGGATGCGGGCGAGCGCGGCGGCCCCGGTCTGGTACTGGGTGATGGCGCCGACGACCTGCTGGATCGGCGACATCAGATAGAAGACGAACAGCAGGAACGCGACCAGCGTGCCCACGTCGATCGCGCCCGTGGCGACCCGGCCCCCGCCCACCGCGAGCACGGTGATGAAGGCGATCTGCATACAGAGCCCGGCGGTGTTCCCGGCGGCCGCCGACCACTTGGCGGCCCGCACGCTCTGCCGCCACGACTCCTCGGCCGCTTCGTGGATCGTCGCCTCCTCGCGGTGCTCGGCACCGGACGCCTTGATGGTGCGCAGTGAACCGAGGATCCGCTCCAGGGCGGCACCCATCGCGCCCACGGCGTTCTGCGCCTCGCGGCTGGCCCGGTTGATGTGCGGCACGATCACCCCGAGCACGACGCCCGCGCCCGCGATCACGCCCAGCGTGACGGCCAGGAGGACCGGGTCGACCAGGCCCATCATGACCACGGTCGCGACGAGCGTCAGCCCGCCGGTGCCGAGGCCCACCAGCGAGTCCGTCGTGACCTCGCGCAGGAGCGTGGTGTCCGAGGTGATGCGGGCCATCAGATCGCCCGGCTCACTCCGGTCCACGGCGGCGATCCGCAGCCGCAGCAGGTACGACGACAGGGTGCGCCGGGCCCCGAGTACCACGGACTCGGCGGTGCGCCGCAGCACGTACGACCCCAGCGCCCCGATGGCCGCGTTGGCGATCACCAGGGCCGACATGACGAGCAGTGCCCCGGTGATGGGCCGGTCGTGCGACAGGTCGTCGATCAACTCCCGCGCCACCAGGGGCAGCGCGAGCCCGCTGGCACCCGTGGCCAGCGCCAGCAGCGCGCCCAGCAGCAGCGACCAGCGGTGCGGCCGTATGTACCCGAGCAGCAGCCGCCAGGCGGGCGTCTGCTCGGTTTCGGTCTCCTGTGCGCTCACGTGTGCGCTCACATCGCTCCTCGCGAGGGAGTGGGGCGGAGCGTTCAGGCTACGCCCGCCTCGGTGATCCACATCCCTTACCGATCAGTCACGCGTAGGGTCGGAGGAGCGGAAACCGACCGACGGAAGGGTCCACCATGGCGCAGGAAGTACGCGGCGTGATCGCACCGGGCAAGAACGAGCCGGTGCGCATCGAGACGATCCTCGTACCGGATCCCGGACCGGGTGAGGCCGTGGTGAAGGTACAGGCGTGCGGGGTGTGTCACACCGACCTGCACTACAAGCAGGGCGGCATCGGCGACGACTACCCCTTCCTGCTCGGCCACGAGGCGGCCGGCGTCGTGGAGTCGGTCGGCGAGGGCGTCACGGATGTCGCACCCGGTGACTTCGTGATCCTCAACTGGCGTGCTGTGTGCGGCAATTGCCGCGCGTGTAAGCGCGGGCGGCCCTGGTACTGCTTCGCCACGCACAACGCCGAGCAGAAGATGACCCTCGCCTCGACCGGCCAGGAACTGTCCCCGGCCCTGGGCATCGGCGCCTTCGCCGAGAAGACCCTCGTCGCGGCCGGACAGTGCACCAAGGTCGACCCGGCCGCGTCCCCGGCGGTGGCCGGTCTGCTCGGCTGCGGTGTGATGGCCGGCATCGGCGCCGCCATCAACACCGGCAACGTGGGCCGGGGCGACAGCGTCGCGGTCATCGGCTGCGGAGGTGTCGGCGACGCGGCCATCGCCGGGTCCCGCCTGGCCGGTGCCGAGAAGATCATCGCCGTCGACATCGACGACCGGAAGCTGACCACCGCCAAGAGCATCGGCGCCACGCACACCGTCAACTCCAAGGACACCGACCCCGTCGAGGCCATCCGCGAGCTGACCGGCGGCTTCGGCGCCGACGTCGTGATCGAGGCCGTGGGCAGGCCGGAGACGTACAAGCAGGCCTTCTACGCCCGCGACCTGGCCGGCACGGTCGTCCTGGTCGGCGTCCCGACGCCGGAGATGAAGCTGGAGCTGCCGCTGCTGGACGTCTTCGGCCGGGGCGGTGCGCTGAAGTCGTCCTGGTACGGCGACTGCCTGCCGGACCGCGACTTCCCGATGCTGATCAACCTGTACCTCCAGGGTCGTCTGGACCTGGAGGCGTTCGTGACGGAGACCATCCAGCTCGACGAGGTGGAGAAGGCGTTCGAGCGGATGCACGCCGGTGACGTCCTGCGGTCGGTGGTGACGCTGTGACGGACGCGCGCATCGAACACCTCGTCACCTCGGGCCAGTTCACGCTCGACGGCGGCACCTGGGACGTCGACAACAACGTGTGGATCGTCGGCGACGACCGCGAGGCGATCGTCATCGACGCCGCACACGACGCGGACGCCATCGCCGAGGCGGTGGGGGACCGGCGCCTGCTGGCCATCGTGTGCACCCACGCCCACAACGACCACATCGACGCCGCGCCCGCCCTGGCCGAGCGCACCGGTGCCACGATCTGGCTCCACCCCGACGACCTGCCGCTGTGGAAGCAGACCCACCCCGACCGCCTTCCGGACAACCGGCTCGCCGACGGTCAGGTCATCGAGGTGGCCGGCACGGAACTCACCGTCCTGCACACCCCGGGCCACGCCCCGGGTGCGGTGTGCCTGTACGACGCCGGTCTCGGCACGGTCTTCACCGGCGACACCCTCTTCCAGGGCGGACCGGGAGCCACCGGGCGCTCGTACTCCCACTTCCCGACGATCATCGACTCGATCCGCGACCGGCTGCTCGCGCTGCCGTCCGACACGGTCGTCCGCACCGGACACGGCGACTCCACGACGATCGGCGCCGAGGCACCGCACCTCGACGAGTGGATCGCCCGCGGGCACTGACCGCACTCCACAGGTCCTGGGGCCGGGGCCGGGCTGCCGCGAAG
>NZ_VJZC01000890.1 GCF_009377185.1 Streptomyces spongiae | reverse complement strand
CCCCGGCTCTCAGCCCGCCGCCTCTGCCAACCGCACGGTCCGCTCAGCGAGTTCACTGATCCGTGCTCCGTCGAACCCGAACACCGCGCTGCGGACCGTGTCCTCCAGGGGAGCCTTCCACTGCGGGGGGATCGCCTCCGCGCCGCACAGGACGCCGGCCACCGAGCCCGCGGTGGCACCGTTCGAGTCGGTGTCGAGGCCGCCGCGGACGGTGAGGGTGATCGTGCGGGTGAAGTCGTCGTCGCCGTACAGGAGGCCGGCGGTGAGGACGGCGGCATTGGGGATCGTGTGGATCCAGCCGAGACCGGCCGTCTCCTCGGACAGGGTGGCCAGGGTGTCCTCCCAGCTCAGTCCCGTCTCGTGGAGCGAGAGGACCCGGCGCACCGTACGGGCCAGGCGGCTGCTCGCCGGGATCACCGTGAGGGCGGTGTCGAGCGCGGAGCGCGCGGTCGGCGCCGTGAACGCGGCCGCGATGAGCGCCGCCGCCCACATCGCGCCGTACACGCCGTTGCCGGTGTGCGAGAGGACCGCGTCACGGCGGGCCAGCGAGGCCGCGTGGCGGGGCACGCCGGGGCAGGTCCAGCCGTAGACGTCGGCGCGGATCAGGGCGCCGATCCACTCCTGGTAGGGATTGTCGTACGTGGCGGTGAGCGGTGGTTTGAGCCCGTTCGCGAGATTGCGGTAGGCGGCCCGTTCCGCCGTGAACGTCTGGAGGTACGGCAGTCGCAGCAGCCACAGGTCGCCGACCTGCTCGGTGCTGAAGCCGAAGCCGTACGTCTCCAGCAGGTCGAGGCCGAGGATGGCGTAGTCCACGTCGTCGTCGCGGCAGCTGCCGTGGATGTGGCCGCGCACGCACTGGCGCCACTCCGGGCGCAGCTCCAGGCCGTCCCTCTCGCTGAGGGGCTCGGGGAGGTAGTCGGTGAGCGGCAGCGCCTCGGCCTGCCGCAGGTAGCGGTCGATACGGTCCCGCGTCCAGTGGTCGCCCTGCTCGACCGGCTTGCCGAGCATGTTGCCGGCGATCCGGCCCAGCCAGCCCCCGAGGACGCGGTCGGCGAGGTCAGTGCCCACAGGGGTCATACGTCCGGTTTACCGAATTCGGTGCGGTTCCGCCCGCCCGGGCCCGTGGTTCGACGCGTCGATCTCCGTGCGTGAACCCGTCAACCTCCGTATGTGCCACCCGTCAACCTTCGTCCGCGTTACTCGTCAACCTTCGTCCACGTCCGCGTCGGCATGAGATGTTCGTCTGGTTTACTTCCGGGCGTCCGGTTGGTTCCGGACGGCAACCGTCCGCCCTTCGCGCCAGGAGTGTCATGACCCCGATGAGCCGTCCGTTGAGCCGTACGATCCTGCTCGCGGCCTCGTCCCTCGCGGCCCTGTTCGCCGCCGCCCCGGCCCACGCGGCGGCAACCGAGCCCCTCGTCCGGTCCGGCGACGTCAACGTCATCAACGGGGACGTCGACTTCCTGGAGGACGTGATGGAGCACATCAGCATGCCCAGCGGCGACCGCAACGCCATGACGCACCAGTTCTACGACCACAGCGGCGCCTCCGTCCCGGAGTGAGTCCCGTGCCCGGGTGCCCGCCCTGGGCAGCGGCCCTCGTCACCGGTTAGGGTCGCTGCGGCGCGACTGCCTTGACATGCGCAAGGCCCGGAAGCGAGGGGTATGCAGGTGACGGGAACTGCGCGGGTGCTGATCGCCGCGGACAAGTTCAAGGGATCACTGACGGCCGTGCAGGTCGCGGAGCGGGTGACGGAGGGCCTGCGCCGGGTCGTGCCCGAGGCCGAGGTCGAGGCGCTGCCCGTGGCCGACGGCGGCGACGGGACGGTGGACGCGGCGGTCGCGGCCGGGTTCGAGCGCCGTGAGGTCCGGGTCACCGGCCCGGTGGGCGAGCCCGTGACGGCGGCGTACGCGCTGCGCGGCGACACGGCCGTGGTCGAGATGGCCGAGGCCAGCGGGTTGCAGCGGCTGCCCGCCGGGGTCTTCGCGCCGCTGACGGCGACGACGTACGGGTCGGGGGAGCTGCTGCGCGCCGCGCTGGACGCGGGGGCGCGGACGATCGTGTTCGGTGTGGGTGGGAGCGCCACCACGGACGGCGGCTCGGGCATGCTGGCCGCGCTGGGGGCGCGCTTCCTCGACGCCGGCGGAGAACCCGTGGGCCCCGGGGGCGGGGCACTGGCCGATCTGGCCATCGCCGACCTGTCGGGCCTCGACCCCCGGCTCGCCGAGATCGAGTTCGTGCTGGCCAGTGACGTGGACAACCCGCTGACCGGGCCGAAGGGCGCGCCCGCCGTGTACGGGCCGCAGAAGGGGGCGACCCCGGAGGATGTGGCGGCGCTGGACGCGGCGCTGGGGCACTTCGCGGAGGTTCTGGAGCGGGCGATCGGGGCCAGGGCGGCTGAGTACGCCTCCGCGCCCGGCGCTGGGGCCGCGGGTGGTATCGGCTACGGGGCGCTGATCCTCGGCGCCGGGTTCCGTCCCGGTATCGAGGTCATGCTCGACGTCCTGGGCTTCGCGCCCGCGCTGGAGCGGGCCACGCTGGTGATCACCGGCGAGGGGTCGCTGGATGAGCAGACGCTCCATGGCAAGGCGCCGGCGGGGGTTGCCGCGGCTGCGCGTGCCGCGGGCAAGGAGGTCGTGGCGGTCTGCGGGCGTCTGGCGTTGTCTCCGGAGGCCCTGGCCCGTGCGGGTATCCGCCGCGCCTATCCCTTGACCGAGGCCGAGCCCGACGTCCAGCGGTGCATCGCGGAGGCGGGCCCGATCCTGGAGTCCGTGGCGGAACGGATAGCCCGGGACCTGCTGGTTTGACGACCGGGCCGCCCCGGTTGTGTTT
>NZ_VJZC01000889.1 GCF_009377185.1 Streptomyces spongiae | reverse complement strand
GGACGGGGCCGGGCGGGTGCGGACGCTGGTGTCGGTCATGGCGCCGCTGCTCGCGCCCGGCATCGTGGCGACGGCGCTGTTCGCCTTCATCACCGCGTGGAACGAGTTCTTCTTCGCGCTCGTGCTCCTCAAGAGCCCGGAGAAACAGACCCTGCCGGTCGTCCTCACGCACTTCATCGGCGCCGAGGGCACCGCGGACCTCGGACCGCTCGCCGCCGCGGCCTTCCTCGCGACCCTGCCGTCCCTGGTGATCTTCGCGCTCATCCAGAAGCGGATCACGGGCGGCATGCTCGCCGGGGCGGTGAAGAGCTGATGCGCGCAATCCCCATGACCGCACCCCCGATGACCGCACGCATGCTGACCGCGGTTCTCCTGCTGCTCCTCGCGGGCTGCTCGACCGGCGGCGGGCGCGACGACGGCCGGATCACCCTGCGCTTCCAGTCCCTCGCCTGGCAGCAGGAGTCCGTGGAGGCCAACAAGGAGCTGGTGAAGGAGTGGAACGCGGCCCACCCCGACGTTCAGGTCGAGTACGTCCAGGGCAGCTGGGACGGCGTCCACGACCAGCTGCTCACCTCCTTCGAGGGCGGCGAGGCGCCCGACATCATCCACGACGCCTCCGACGACCTGGCCGACTTCGCGTACGGCGGCTACCTCGCCGACCTGAGTGACCTGCTGCCCGAGCGGCTGAGGTCCGACATCCCGCGGCGGAGCTGGGAGACGACCACGTTCGGCGACGGCGTCTACGGCGTGCCGTTCCTCCAGGAGCCGCGCGTGCTCGTCGCCAACGTCACCTGGCTGAAGGACGCGGGCGTACGCGTTCCGACCCCCGAGAAGCCGTGGACCTGGGACGAGTTCCGTTCCGTCACCGAGGAGCTGAGCGGCGACGGGAAGTACGGCGTCGCCTGGCCCCTCAAGGAACCCGTCTCGGCCACCCTCAACCTCTCCCTCTCCTCCGGCGGCCGGATGTTCCACCGGGGAGCGGACGGCAAGGTGGAGATCCGCTTCGACGACGCCGACGCACTCGTCCCGCGCACGGTGCACGACCAGGTGAACACCGACCGCAGCGCGTCGGGCGCCACGCTCGGCATGGGCGGCTCCGACACACTGCCCGGCTTCTTCGGCGGCCGGTACGCGATGGTGCCTCTCGGGTTCTCCTACCGCCAGCAGATCGTGCAGCAGGCACCCAAGGGCTTCGACTGGCAGGTGCTGCCCGCACCGGCCGGCGCCGACGGGCTCGCCCAGGGCGTCAGCCCGCAGACGCTCTCGATCGCCGAGGACAGCCCGCACCAGCGGGAGGCCGCCGCGTTCATCGACTTCGTGCTCCGGCCCGAGAACATGGTCCGTCTCGCGCTCGGCGACTGGATGCTCCCCACGGGGACGGAGGCGCTGAAGGCTCCGGCTCTGCGCACCCGGAAACACGACTGGGCCACCGGCACAGCACTCGCCGCCCACCTCCGCCCGGCGCCCGCCCAGTCCGTGCGCGGCTACCCGGAGTGGAAGGACAAGGTCGCCACTCCCGCCCTCCAGGAGTACTACAGCGGGGCGATCGGCCTGGACGAGCTGCGGGAACGGCTGGTGGAGGACGGCAATCTGGTGCTCGCCCGCTATCAGCGCTGAGAGCCCGCTGTTGAGTGGTGTGGGTCGGCGCGTAATCGAGTTGTACGAGACGTATCGTCTCGCCTACGGTCGGATCATGACCTCCCACATCGCCATGTTCTCCATCGCCGCCCACGGCCACGTGAACCCCAGCCTCGAAGTGATCCGCGAACTCGTCGCGCGCGGCCACCGGGTGACGTACGCGATCCCGCCGGTGTTCGCGGAGAAGGTCGCCGGGACCGGCGCCGAGCCGAAGCTGTGGGACTCGACGCTGCCGTCCCCCGACGACGACCCCTCGGCGTGGGGCACCACCCTCCTGGACAACGTGGAGCCCTTCCTGAACGACGCCATCCAGGCCCTGCCCCAGCTCATCAAGGCGTACGAGGGCGACGAGCCCGACCTCGTGCTGCACGACATCGCCTCGTACCCCGCCCGTGTCCTCGCCCATCGCTGGGGCGTCAGGGCGGTCTCGCTCTCGCCGTGCCTGGTCGCCTGGGACGGCTACGAGGAGGAGGTCGCCGAACCCCTGTGGGCCGAACCGAAGAAGACCGAGCGCGGCCGGGCCTACTACGCCCGTTTCCAGGCCTGGCTGGAGGAGAACGGGATCACGGAGCACCCCGACCCCTTCGCCGGACGCCCCGCCCGTTCGGTCGTCCTGATTCCGAAGGCACTCCAGCCGAACGCCGACCGGGTCGACGAGAGCGTGTACAGCTTCGTCGGTGCCTGTCAGGGGGACCGTACGGCGGAGGGCGACTGGCAGCGGCCTGCCGGCGCGGAGAAGGTGCTCCTCGTCTCCCTCGGCTCGGCCTTCACCAAGCAGCCAGACTTCTACCGCGAGTGCGTGGCCGCCTTCGGCGACCTGCCCGGCTGGCACGTGGTGCTCCAGATCGGCAGGCACGTGGACCCGGCCGAGCTCGGTCCCGTCCCGACAAACGTCGAAGTGCGGGACTGCGTACCGCAGTTGGCGGTCCTGCGGCAGGCCGACGCGTTCATCACCCACGCGGGCGCGGGCGGCAGCCAGGAGGGGCTCGCGACGGGGACGCCGATGGTCGCCGTACCGCAGGCCGCCGACCAGTTCGGCAACGCGGACGTGCTCCAGTCGCTGGGGGTCGCCCGGCGCGTGCCGATGGAGGAGGCCACGGCGGGTGCGTTGCGGGAGGCTGTGCTGTCTCTCGTGGGTGACCCGGAGGTGGCCCAGCGGCTGGGGGAGATCCAGAAGGGGATGGTGGCTGTCTCTTATACACAGCT
>NZ_VJZC01000888.1 GCF_009377185.1 Streptomyces spongiae | reverse complement strand
CCTTCCGGAGGTGTGGGGAGTGGGGGGGGAGTGCGGGTGATCGGAAGGGTGACAGTTGAATCGATTTCGCGAAAGGGCTTTCACATCGGGGAAGTTGGCAATCGTGTGAAAAACTGCCGACACCTAGAAAGCGCTTGTCGGACGCGGTACGGTCCAGCGTCCAGGCCTTGTCGTCCGTCCCGAGGAGCCGCAATGAGACGTTTCACCGTCGCCGCGCTGACGGCCGCCACCCTGGGCACCGTCCTGTCGGCCGCACCGGCGCAGGCGCATCAGGGGCGCCCGGCCCTGGGGCTGGAAAACTGCACCGCGACCGCCTGCCACTTCGACGTCGCGCCCGGCACGTACGACGTGACGGTCCTCCTCGGCGGCGAGAGCGCGGCGAGTACGAGCGTCACCGGCGAGACCCGGCGCTCGCTCCTGCCCGAGACGGCCACGGCGGCGGGGGAGCGCGTGGCCCGCGGCTTCACCGTGAACGTCCGCACCCCCGAGGGTGAGCCGACCGGCGCCGAGGGCACACCCGGCCTGGACCTCGTGCTCGGCGGCTCGGCGCCCGCGCTCGCCGACATCCGCGTGACCCCGGCCAAGCACGCCCGCCAGATCTTCCTCGTCGGCGACTCCACGGTCTGCGACCAGCCCGGCGACCCGTACTCCGGCTGGGGCCAGCAGCTCCCGCAGTACCTTCGCAAGGGCGTGTCCGTCGCCAACTACGCCGACTCCGGCGAGAGCACGGTCTCCTACCTCGCCAGCCCCCAGCTGTGGGGAACGGTCCAGCCGCTGATCCGCCGCGGCGACCTGGTCCTCATCCAGCTCGCCCACAACGACAAGCAGACCGACGAGGCGACATACCGGGCGAACCTGGAGACACTGGTGGCGGGCGTCCGCGAGAAGGGCGGCAAGCCGGTGCTGGTTACGCCGATCGTCCGACGCTGGTTCAACGCGGACGGCACACTGAACAACAACACCGCGCTGCTCGTGAACGGCCTCGGCGTGGACCACCCTGCGGTCACCCGCTCGGTCGCGGCGGACAAGGGCGTCCCCCTGATCGATCTGACGGCGAAGACGAAGGCCCTCGTCGAATCTCTGGGTGTGGAAGCCTCCAAGTCGGTGTACTTGTACAACGAGAAGCGCGACAACACGCACACCTCCGTCCACGGCGCGACGGTCTACGCGGGCCTGGTCCGCGAGGAGTTGATCGCCCAGCGCCTGGTGCCCGAGGGCAAGGTGCGGGTGGAATGAGCCCCTGGGGCGTCCCGACCGGAACCGGGGCGCCCCAGGTCTGTGCGCTGGCGCTCCGCTTTTTGGGCCGGTTTTCGAGTGCGGGTTCGTTGTGGCTGGTCGCGCCCACGCGGCGGAGCCGCATATCGACACAGCCCCGCGCCCCTAAAAGGAGCGCGCCGTACGGCACCGGACTTTGATCAGTCCGCCTGACTTGGACCTACGCACGACAGGAACCCCCGATGGCCTCTGCACCCGGCGAAGACCGCAGCCTCAGCCCGTACACCGGGTACACCCGCGCCCACTGGGAGGCGGCCGCCGACTCCCTGCTTGCCGCCGTGGAGCCGTACGCGACCGCGGACCGTGCGCTGTACTACCTGCCCGGTGACCGTACGAGCTGGTCCGGGCGGCTCTCCGACGGGCTGGAGGGGTACGCCCGGACCCTTCTGCTGGCGGCGTTCCGGCGGGACGAGAAGGCGCTTCAGCGGTACGGGGACGGGCTGGCGGCCGGGGTGTCGGGGGTCTGGCCCCGCATCGAGGACCGTAGTCAGCCCCTGGTGGAGGCGGCGTCGATCGCCCTCGCCCTCCGGCTGACCCGGCCGCTGCTCTGGGACCGCCTCGACGACGCCGTACGGCAGCGCGCGGCGGACTGGCTCGGGGACGCCCTCACGGCCGAGGCCTGGCCGTGCAACTGGGAGCTGTTCCCGGTGACGGTCGGCGGGTTCCTCCAGGAGATCGGGTACGAGCCCGAGGCGTCCCGTGAGGCGATCGACCGCGGCCTGGAACGCATCGAGCAGTGGTACCTCGGCGACGGCTGGTACACCGACGGCGACGGCCGGAAGTTCGACTACTACAACGGCTGGGCGATGCACCTCTACCCGGTCCTGCACGCCTGGCTCGACGGCGACCCCCGCCTCCTGGACCTGTACGGCGGCCGACTGGAACGCCATCTCGCCGACTACGCCCGTCTGTTCGGCGGCGACGGCGCCCCGATGCACCAGGGCCGCAGCCTCACCTACCGCTTCGCCACGACGTCCCCGCTCTGGCTGGGCGCCCTCACGGGCCGTACGCCGCTCGCTCCGGGGGAGACCCGGCGCCTGGCCTCCGGTGCGCTGAAGTACTTCCTCGACCGGGGCGCGACCGACGAGCACGGCCTGCTGACCCTCGGCTGGCACGGCCCCGACACCGGTGTTCTGCAGGGCTATTCGGGCCCCGCCTCCCCGTACTGGGCGAGCAAGGGCTTCCTCGGCCTCCTCCTGCCTTCGGACCACCCGGTGTGGACAGCCCCCGAGGAACCGGGCCCGGCCGAGCGTGCGGACGCGGTGACGCCGGTCGGCCCGCCCAACTGGCTGCTCCAGTCGACCCGTGCGGACGGCGTGGTCCGCCTCCACAACCACGGCAGCGAGGACGTCCGCTACGACCCCTACTACACGCGCCTCGCCTACTCGACGGTGACGGCGCCCTCGACGTCGTACGACAACAGCGTGATCGTCGGCGACGATCCGAGCCGTACGGGGATCGAACCGCTGGGCCTCGGCGACGGCTGGGTGGCCTCGCGGCACACGGCGGGCGGGGGAGCGCGGGTGACCAGCGTCGTGCTGGTGCGCGGGGCCGTGGAGGTGCGGGTTCACCG
>NZ_VJZC01000887.1 GCF_009377185.1 Streptomyces spongiae | reverse complement strand
TCTCGGCGACGATGACCGAGGTCACCGGCAGCCCGCCGCCTCAGCGGCCGGTGGCCGTTCCGTGGACCTCGAAGCGGGAGAGGGCGTATCCGCTCGATGTCGCGCCGGTGGTGGCGTACATCCTGATGTAGCGGCCCTTGCCCGAGACGGTGAGATCGTCGGTGCCGCCGGTTCCGGCCGAGATGGAGTGGATCGTCTTCCAGGTCGAGCCGTTCGTCGAGGTCTGGATCCGGTATGCCTTTGCGTAGGCCGCCTTCCAGTCGAGGGTCACGTGGTTGATGGTGTACGACTTGCCCAGGTCGACGGCGATCCACTGCGCGCCGCCGGTCTTGCTGGACCATCCGACGCTGCCGTTTCCGTCGACCGCTCCTACCGCCGGGTAGCTGGGATCGGTGGTGGACGCGGTGACCGTCTTGCAGCGGGCAATGTCGGTGGTAGGGGTCTTGGCGGGCTGGCGGGTGGGGATCCGCAGGGTCGATCCCGGCTTCACTGTTTGCACGGATCCGCAGGCGACGGTGACGGGCAGGGCGGCGCCGGAGCGCAGATGCACTTCGGTCGTGTCCGGCCCGACGTCGAGGTCGAAGGTCCTGCCCTGCCACTTCAGTCCGGTGAGGTCGACGCCGGGCAGCTGCGGTGGCAGCGACGGGTCGATCTCGAAGGCGTTCGTGCCCCAGCGCAGGCCGGTGAATCCGTACAGGAACTGCTGGAGGTAGCCGCCCTCAGCGGTGGTGAAGGTGAACGCGCCCCCGGTACGAGTCTCGTGGAACTAGTCGAAGGGGTCCGTGACGAACGGGTCGGCGCTGCGTCGCATGTAGGTGTAGGCCGAGCAGCCCGCGGACCCGATCTTGGAGCTGTCGATGGAGGCGATCGCGTCGCTCATCGACGGCCCGGGGGGGGTCGGTGACCTTGGCGTAGTAGTCCAGGTTGTTCTGTGCCAGGGTTGTAGTTCTTTTCGCCGATGTTGATCGGTTCCTGGGTCCCGCTGCGGGGTCACTGGCTCGTCCACTACAACACCCGCCGCCGACACTCCGCCAACCACCACCTCAGCCCATACGCATACGAACGCCGACACCACGCGGCCAAGCCCACGCTCGCCGCGTGATCAACGAAGCGTGTCCACCATCACGGGGGAAGGCCCGTGGGGGATCACAGGGGTACGGTGCTTTCCCGGACCACGAGGGTGGGCCGGAGCAGGACCTGTTCGGCCTTGGCGTTCGGGTCCTTGAGCCGGTCGAGGAGGAGGCGCATGGTGTGTCGTGCGACCAGTTCCAGTGGCTGGGCGAGGCTGGTCAATCCCGGGTCGACAAAGTGTGCGCCGACGCTGTCGTCGAATCCCACGACGCCGACGTCACGGCCGGCGGCCAGTCCCCGCTCCCGGCACGCTCGGAGCGCACCGATCGCGATCGTGTCGCTGACGCACACGAATCCTGTCGGCGGCGTCTTCCTGTCGAGGAGTCGGCCGGCGAGTTCCCGGCCCGTGCTGATTTCGTCGGGCCCGCGGGCCGCGAGATCACGGGTCGAGAAGCCGTGTGAACGCATGGCGCGGCGCCAGCCCGACTCCCGGTCGTCCCCGAACCCGCTGGGCCCGTCCCAGCCCAAGTAGGCAATGCGCCGGTGACCGCATTCGGCGAGATGGTCCACGGCCTGCTCCATACCGGCGGCGCCGTCAACGTCGACCCACCACGTGTCCGACATGGGATGACCCCAGGGGCGCCCGAAGGAGACGAAGGGAATGCCGCGTTCGCGCAGGAAGGTGATACGAGGGTCGTGGTCCTGCGTGGAAGTGATCACGAAGCAGTCGACGGTGTTCGTGCTGAAGATCTCCTGGATGACCTGGATCTCTTCCTCGTCGGTGGCGGCGGGATGGCAGTAGACCGCGTGGTCGGCTCGGTGTGCCGCTACCGAGAGTTCGTAGAGATAGCTCGCCCATACCCCGCCCGACTGACCTTCGGTGGTCGGCAACAGCCGAAAGCCCACGGCTCGCGGAGACTGCGTTCGCAGTGAACGCGCAGCCTGGTTGGGTCGGTAACCCAACTCGTCGACCGCTTTGAGGACCCGCCGCAAGGTCGTTGGGCTGAGACGGTCCGGGGAGTTCAAGGCGTAGTGAACGGTCTGCTTGGAAACTCCCACCCGCGCCGCCACCATGGCCATGGTCGGCCTTGGCGACCCGGACGTTCCCTCAGCGGCTGGCCTGCGGCCGCGCGGCGGAACCGAAGGTTGATCGGTAAAACCCATTCGCTCATTCTGGTGGGCAGGAAACGCGACAGTCAAGGACGTTCGCTCCGCCCGCCCGTATCGTCGCGCCGATCAGGGCCGCAGGATCGCTGGGGGCTGTCGTCATGCGTCCCCCGGGTGTGTCATGCGTATGCCTCGCGCCGCAGAGAACACCAGTGACCTGGGGGAAGATCCGCGAAGTGGTCAGGGGGCATGCCGGGCCCCTCTCGATGACGCCCCAGTGCGGGCGGCGCTGCGACGGTCACCGTCACGTTCATGCAGACCTCTTGACTTGCTGTGGCAAACACCCCTACGGTCCCCGTTTTATCGGTAACACAGAAGTTATATCGATGACACCGAGGGCCCGCGAACCTGCGCCCACAAGCTCGACCAGGCGCCGTGACGCGGCGAAACGATCAAGGGCTGCTCTACGGCGACGTACCGTCAGCGGAAGGGACGACTGTGTTCAGAAGCAGGAATGTGATCAAGGAGGCGGCTGCCGCCGCTACTCTTGACCGCCGCAACATCCTCAAGGCGGGCATGTTCGCCGGTCTCGGTCTGGCCGCTGCGCCCGCGCTTGCGGCATGCGGCGGTGGCTCCGCGGGGAGTGGGCCTGGACTGAAGTGGGCGGGTTGGGAC
>NZ_VJZC01000886.1 GCF_009377185.1 Streptomyces spongiae | reverse complement strand
GCGCTACCGGGGAAGGTGCGGCGGTTCTACGAGGTCGCCCGCGCCTTGCGGTAGATGAGGGCGCCGCCGAGGATCGCGCCCGCGGCCACGGGCAGCGTGAGGCCGAGGGGCAGCTCGCTGCCGGTCTGGGCGAGCTGCTCGAGGCCCTCGGGCTGCGTGACGGTCTGCGTACCCGGGGTGTTCTCGTGGCCACCGCCCGGGGTCTCACCGCCCGGGGTCTGTCCACCCGGGTTGCCGGGATTACCGGGCTGTCCCGGCTGTCCGGGCTCCCCCGGCTTGCCCGGCTGCTCCGGGTTTCCGGGGTTGCCCGGGTTGCCCGGATGTCCAGGGTTCCCCGGGTTTCCGGGCTGCCCCGGCTTTCCGGGCGGGTTCTCGTGGCCGCCGCCCGGAGGCGTGTGGTGGCCCCCGCCGCGCGAGCCGTTGGCACAGTCGTTGCCCGTCGTGGCGTTGCCGATGCCGCCGACACTCACGTTGTTGCCGCAGACGTTGACCGGCACGTCGACCGGCACCTGGACGTTGTTGCCGGAGCCCACGCCCGGCGAGCCCTTGGCGTTCCCGTCGGCGTGGGCCCCGCCGCCGTGGCCACCGCCGTGGTGCGAGCCACTGCCGCCGCCCTTGTTGGCGCACTTGTTGCCCACCGACGGGTTGAGCGCCCCCACGACGTTCACCGTGTTGCCGCAGACGTTGACCGGGACGTGCACCGGTGCCTGCACCGAGTTGCCCGACAGCACGCCGGGAGAGTTGGTGGCGGAGCCCTGGGCTCCGGAGTCGGCGCTCGCGTAGCCGCCGGTCACGGCGATGACGCCCGTCGCGGCGGCCACGGTCATCAGGCCCTTGCGGGTGACCTGTCGCATTGCTGAATTCCCTGCCTTCGACCTTGTCTTGGACCTTGTGCTTGTCCTGGACCTTGCGGAAAGACCCGTCGGCCCCGGAGTGCATGGCGCGCACTCCGGGGCCGACGGACTCAGCCCCTCATGGGGTGAGGCCCCTCACGGGGTGAGGCACAACGTCACTTGTTGATGCAGGTGTTGCCGAAGGCGGGGTTCAGCAGCCCGATCACCGAGATCGTGTTGCCGCACACGTTCACCGGGACGTGAACGGGCGCCTGGACGACGTTGCCCGACAGCACACCCGGGGAGCCGATGGCGGCACCCTGGGCACCCGAGTCGGCAACCGCCAGGCCCGCACCCGCGAGAACCAGACCACCAGTGGCGGCGGCAGCAGCGACGACCTTCTTGATCATTATTCCTCCTAGTTGGCAAAGCGACTCCAAGTAGCGAGTCACATCACCTGTAACGAGGAGGATGTAATGGAGCTACGAGCTTATGGTCGCATTCACCCGTCCCGGTCGATCTTCGTACAGGCTGGCGAATACATGCCGGCGAACACCGAGGTCAGGACGCGTCGATGAAACGGTCGAGCACGCGCACCCCGAACTTCAGCCCGTCCACCGGGACCCGCTCGTCGACGCCGTGGAACATGCCCGCGAAGTCCAGCTCCGGCGGCAGCTTCAGCGGAGCGAAGCCGAAGCAGCGGATGCCGAGGTCGTCGAAGGACTTGGCGTCGGTGCCGCCGGAGAGCATGTAGGGCACCGCACGGGCGATCGGGTCCTCGGCCCCCAGCGCGCTCTGCATGGCGTCGACGAGCTTTCCGTCGAAGCCGGTCTCCAGGGCCTTGTCCGCGTGCACGTCCTCCCTCTTCACGCGCGGGCCGAGGATCCGGTCGAGGTCGGCGAGGAACTCCTCCTCGTGGCCGGGCAGGAAGCGCCCGTCGACGTGAGCGGTGGCCTGCCCCGGGATGACGTTGACCTTGTAGCCGGCGCCGAGCATGGTGGGCGCGGCGGAGTTCCTGAGCGTCGCACCGACCATCTTGGCGATGCCGCCGAGCTTGGCGAGGGTCTCGTCCATGTTCTCGGGGTCGAGTTCGGTACCGAGCGCGTCGGAGAGCTCGTCGAGGAACGACCGCACGGTCTTGGTGACCCTGACCGGCCACGTGTGGCGCCCCAGCCGCCCAACGGCCTCGCACAGTTCGGTGATGGCGTTGTCGGTGTTGGTCATCGAACCGTGCCCTGCCGTGCCGTCCACGGTGAGCCGCATCCAGTGCATGCCCTTCTGGGCCGTCTCCACCAGGTACAGACGCAGGTTCTCGTTCACGGTGAAGGAGAAGCCGCCGACCTCGCCGATCGCCTCGGTCACGCCCTCGAAGAGGTCGGGGTGCTGCTTGACGAGGTGCTTGGCACCGTACGTACCGCCCGCCTCCTCGTCCGCGAGGAACGCCAGCACGATGTCACGCGGCGGCTTGCGCCCACTGCGCAGCCGGTCCCGGACGACCGCCAGGGTCATGGCGTCCATGTCCTTCATGTCGACGGCGCCGCGCCCCCACACGCACCCGTCCGCGATCTCGCCGGAGAAGGGGTCGTGGGTCCAGTCGTCGGCGTTGGCCGGTACGACGTCGGTGTGACCGTGGATGAGGAGCGCGGGCCGGGACGGGTCCTCACCCTCGATACGGGCCACCGTGGACGCGCGCCCGGGATGCGACTCGAAGACCTTCGGTTCGAGCCCCACCTCCGCGAGCTTCTCGGCAACGTACTCGGCGGCCTTGCGCTCACCCGGGCCGGAGTGGTCGCCGTAGTTGCTGGTGTCGATCCGGATCAGCTCACGGCAGAGGTCCACGACCTCGTCCTCGCCGGTGACGTGCCTGGTCGTGTCCTTCTCGCTCACGCTGCTTCCTCCCGCTGTCACGGCCTGTGTACGCCCCTCATCCTCTCTCCGCGCCCCCGCCCGCCCCAAGACCGGGCCCGGCCCGTCACACGCCGTTCACGCGGAGACAGGGTGTGATCAGGGGCCCTCCAAAGCCTGGTAG
>NZ_VJZC01000885.1 GCF_009377185.1 Streptomyces spongiae | reverse complement strand
GGGTAGGGGCGGCGGGGGCGAAACCAACCCCCCGTTCTCCTACCGGCCCGCCTCCTTCGACACCAACGCCACCGCCTCGTCCACGTCGTCCGTGAGGTGGAACAGGAGCAGGTCCTTCTCGGAGGCCTTGCCCTGGGCGACGAGGGTGTTGCGGAGCCAGTCGACGAGGCCGCCCCAGTACTCGGTGCCGAAGAGGACGATGGGGAAGCGGGTGACCTTCTGGGTCTGGACGAGGGTCAGGGCCTCGAAGAGTTCGTCGAGGGTGCCGAGCCCACCCGGCAGGACCACGAATCCTTGTGCGTACTTGACGAACATCATCTTCCGGACGAAGAAGTAGCGGAAGTTGAGGCCGATGTCGACGTAGGGGTTCAGACCCTGTTCGAAGGGGAGCTCGATACCGAGGCCGACCGAGATGCCCTGCGCCTGGAGCGCACCCTTGTTGGCCGCCTCCATGGCACCGGGACCGCCACCGGTGATGACGGCGAAGCCCGCTTCGACCAGGCCACGCCCGAGAGCGACTCCCGCCTCGTACTCGGGAGAGTCCGAAGGAGTCCGTGCCGAGCCGAACACACTGATCGCGGGCGGGAGTTCGGCCAGCGTGCCGAAGCCCTCGATGAACTCCGACTGGATGCGCAGGACCCGCCAGGGATCGGTGTGGACCCAGTCGGAGGGACCGCCCGCGTCCAGCAGCCGCTGGTCCGTCGTGCTCGCCTGCACCTGACCGCGCCTGCGCAGCACGGGACCCAACTGCTGCTCCTCCGGTGGCTGCTTCTTGCCCTCGGGGTTACCGGTAGCCATGTGCGCTCCCTCCGCCGTGCCGGGTCGTTCCACCTCAGCGTAGATCCACGAGGGTTACGGACGGGGGACCTGCGCATGTCCGCCGTGAACCGCCGCACCCCACAATCGTCAGGTCGTCAGCCACTCCCTCAGGCGCTCCTCCCCCGCGAGGATCTTCGCCGTCTCCACCCGCTCGTCGCGCTTGTGCGCCAAGTGCGGGTTGCCGGGGCCGTAGTTGACCGCCGGGACGCCGAGCGCGCTGAAGCGGGACACGTCCGTCCAGCCGTACTTGGGGGCCGGGGTGCCGCCGACCGACTCGATGAAGGCGGCGGCAGCCGGGTGGGAGAGGCCCGGGAGCGCCCCGCCGCTGTGGTCGTCCACCACGAACTCCTCCACCCCGCAGTCCGCGAAGACCTCGTGGACGTGGGCCAGCGCCTCGGCCTCCGTGCGGTCCGGCGCGTAGCGGAAGTTGACCGTGACCACGCACTCGTCGGGGATCACGTTGCCGGCCACGCCGCCGGAGATGCCGACCGCGTTCAGGCCCTCCCGGTACTCCAGGCCGTCGATCACCGGGTAGCGCGGCTCGTACGCCGCCAGCCGGGCCAGGATCGGGGCCGCCGCGTGGATGGCGTTGGAGCCCATCCAGCCGCGCGCCGAGTGCGCCCGCTCGCCCTTCGTCCTCAGCAGCACCCTCAGGGTGCCCTGGCACCCACCCTCGACCTGGCCGTCCGAGGGCTCCAGGAGGACCGCGAAGTCGCCCTCCAGCCAGTCCGGGTGGGCTTCCGCCACATGCTTCAGGCCGTTCAGATGTGCGGCGACCTCTTCGTTGTCGTAGAAGACGAAGGTCACGTCGCGGTTCGGCTCCGGGACCGTCGCCGCGATGCGGAGCTGGACCGCCACCCCCGCCTTCATGTCGCACGTGCCGCAGCCCCACAGCACGCCGTCCTCGTCCAGCCGCGACGGCACGTTGTCCGCGATGGGGACCGTGTCGATGTGTCCGGCGAGGATCACGCGCTCGGCGCGGCCCAGGTGCGTACGGGCCACGACGTTGTTGCCGTACCGGTCGACCGTCAAGTGCGGCAGAGCGCGCAGCGCGCCCTCGATCGCGTCCGCGAGCGGCTTCTCGCTGCCGCTTTCGGAGGGAAAGTCCACCAGCTGCGCGGTCAGCAGTGCGGCGTCCAGCGTGAGGTCAAGCGGGGTGTCGGCCATGCCGTCGACCCTAACGCGCCGCGGAGCGCGCGCCGGCCGCCACCCGGAATACGTCCTTCCGCGGCTGGATCTCGCCACCCCAGCCCCAGTACTCACAGACGCACACCTGACTGACAGGTGTCTCCGATAAATTCGGAGGCGTGCCAGAGCTGTCCCCTCCCCCTCGTCGCCGCCGTGGCCGCCTCCTGCGCCGCTGGTCCGCGTTCACCGTCCTTCTCGCGCTCGCGGGATACCTGACGATGCAGTACCTCACCGGCGGCTCAGGAGCCCCCCGGTGCGAGGTCGTGTCGGGCAAGGGCGACGGAGCGTCGTACGAGTTCACACCGGAGCAGGCCACGAACGCCGCGACGATCTCGGCCGTGGGCACCTCGCGCGGCATGCCCGAGCGGGCGGTGACCATCGCCCTGGCGACCGCGCTGCAGGAGTCGGCGCTGCGCAACATCACGCACGGCGACCGGGATTCGCTGGGCCTGTTCCAGCAGCGCCCTTCGCAGGGCTGGGGCACGGAGAAGCAGATCATGGACCCGGTGTACTCGGCGGGCGAGTTCTACGAGCACCTCGCCAAGGTGCCCGGCTACTCGCGGCTGCCGCTGACCGTCGCCGCCCAGCGGGTGCAGCGCAGCGGCTTCCCGCAGGCGTACGCGAAGCACGAGCCGGACGCCACGCTGCTCGCCGCCGCCCTCACCGGCCGCTCGGCGGCCACCCTGACCTGCGAAGGGCGCCCCGGAGCGACGACGGAGGGAGGCCCGGACGCGGTGCGGGCCGCGCTCGTCCGGGACTTCGGCCGCGGCGTGCTGCCGGCGACCCCGACGGAGACGCAGTCCACCGATTCCTCGAACACCGCCAAGCCCCCGAACGCCTCCCGAACCGCCAACGC
>NZ_VJZC01000884.1 GCF_009377185.1 Streptomyces spongiae | reverse complement strand
CCCCACCACCGCCGCAAGGTCGCCACCGCCGCAGCCCTCGCCTCGGCCGTCGAGTGGTACGACTACTTCGTCTTCGGCATAGCCGCGGCCCTCGTCCTCGGCGACCTCTACTTCCCCGCGGGCAGCCCCTCCGCAGGAGTCCTCGCCGCGTTCGCCACCTTCGCCGTCGGCTTCCTCGCCCGCCCCCTCGGCGGCATCGTCGCGGGCCACCTCGGCGACAAACACGGCCGCAAGCCCATGCTGGTCCTCGCCCTCACGCTGATGGGCCTCGCCACGACCGGCATCGGCCTCCTCCCCACGTACGAGACGATCGGGATCGCCGCTCCGGTGCTGCTCGTCCTCCTCCGCGTCGTCCAGGGCGTCGCCGTCGGCGCGCAGTGGGGCGGCGCGATGCTGCTCGCCACCGAGTACGCCCCGGAGGGCAAACGCGGCGTGTACGGCAGCTTCGTCCAACTCGGCGTGCCCATCGGCGTGGTGAGCGCCAACTCGGTCTTCCTCGTCGCGGGTGCGGCCACCAGCGAGACCGCGTTCACCGCCTGGGGCTGGCGCGTGCCGTTCCTCATCGGCCTGTTCGTGCTCGCCCTCGCCTGGTACATCCACCGCCGCGTCGAGGAGACCCCCGAGTTCCGGGCGGCGGAACGGGCGCTGGCGGAGAAGGAGAGAAGCGAGAAGAGCTCACCGCTGCGCACGATCCTCCGGGGCCACCTCGGCACGGTCCTCCTCGCGGGTGGCTCCTTCGCCGTGAACACCGCCACGTTCTACATCCTGATCACCGGTGTCCTCGACTACACGACCCGCGAACTCGACATGAAACGCGGGGCGGTTCTCACCGTGTCACTGTGCGTGAGCCTCACCCAGCTCGTGCTCATCCCGGCCGCCGCCGCCCTCTCCGACCGCATCGGTCGCATCCGTATCTACGCGTTCGGGGCCGCCGGGATCGCCCTGTGGGCCGTACCGCTGTTCCTGCTCATCGACACCGGTTCGCTGCTGTGGCTGGCCGTCGGCACGTTCGTCGCCAGTTGCTTCCTCAGCATCATGTACGGCCCTCAAGCCGCCCTGTTCGCCGAGCTGTTCACCCCCGAGATGCGGTACACGGGCGCCTCGCTCGGCTACCAGATCGCGGCGGTGTTCGGCGGCGGGCTCGCTCCCTTCGTGATGGTGCTGCTGCTGGAGGCGACGGGGACCTCCATGGCGGTGTCCGCGTACATCGTCGGGCTGGCCGTGGTCGCGCTGGTGTCGATCAAGGTGTTGGCGGGGCGGTCGCGGGTGGACTGACACGAGTCGGCGTGGGTGGGGTGGCTGTTCCCGCTCATGCCTGTTCCGGCTCATGCTGTTCTCGCTCAGGTCGTGGTTCCGGGGTCACGGCCGGGGGCGGGGGCACGGCTTTCGGTGTCGTACGTGCCCGGGAGCGTGACACCGCCACCCCGGCCAGGCACAGCGCGCCGCCCGCCAGGGTGAACAGCCCCGGCACCTCGTCCAGCGCCAGCCACGACATCAGCACCACCAGCGCGGGCACCGCGTACGTGGTCGCGCCCATGCGGCTCGCGGTCGTACGGGCCAGCGCGTACGCCCACGTCGTGAACGCCAGCGCGGTCGGGAACACACCCAGGTAGATCATGTTGAGGGTCGCGGAGAGCGGCGCGTCGCCCGCCTCCGTGACCAACTTCCCCGCGAACGGCAGGCACACGACCGCACCGACGAGACAGCCGAACGTCGTCACCTGCAGCGCACTGGCCCGCCCGAGCGCCGGCTTCTGCGCGACGACGCCTCCCGCGTACCCCACGGCTGCGAGCAGGCACAGGACTACGCCCAGGACGGACGACCCGCCTCCACCGGACATCGACAGCCCCACGGTGACCGCGCCCGCGAACGACACCGCCATGCCCGCGAGCAGCCGAGGCGGCATCTGGTCGCCCAGCAGGCGCGAGCCGAGCAGGGCGACGAGGATCGGGCCGATGTTGACGATCAGGGCCGCCGTGCCGGCGTCGACCTGCTGCTCGCCCCAGTTGAGGGCGACCATGTAGAAGCCGAACCACAGCAGCCCGGATATCAGGATCCCCGGCCACGCGGCCCGCGGTGGCCACCCCTCCCGGCGCACCACGCAGATGACCCCGAGCGCCACCGCTCCCGTCAGCAGCCGCCCGAGCGCCAGTGCGCCTGGCGAGTACGCGGCACCCGCACTGCGGATCGACACGAACGCGGAGGCCCACAGCACGACGGTGACCGTGGCTGCCGCCGCGGCGAGCAGTTCCGTACGGCGGGTGGACGGGGTGGCCTTGGCGGCCGACGCGGTGGTCATCATGCTCCTGAGGCTAGGTGGGGCAAGGGAGTTGGGGCTCGCGGATTTCGGACGGGGCGTCGGGCGGAGGAGCAGCTCAGGGCAGTTGGACGGGGGTGAGCTCAGAGCGGTTGGGTGGGGGGCGAGATCAGAGCAGTGACGCCGGCTCGATGTCCAGCAGCTCGGCGAGGGCCCGCTCGCCTGCCGGCGTGACCTTGACCGCCCGCTCGGATCCGATGCGTACGCACCAGCCGGCGGTCAGCGCGCGGCGGCACAGGGCCGCGCCCGCGACGCCCGCGAGGTGCGGGCGGCGTTCGGTCCAGTCGAGGCAGGCGCGGGCGAGGGGGCGGCGGCCGGTGCGTGCGAGGTCGATGCCCGCGGTGGCGAACCAGGCCAGGCCGGTGTCCGTGAGGGCGAAGCCGGTGTCCTGACGGGTGTCCTGGGTGTCCTGGTGGGTGTCCTGGCGGAGGAGACCGTGGTGGGTTAGGGCGTCGGTGATGGTGATGCCTAGGCGGCCGGCGAGATGGTCGTAGCAGGTGCGGCCGCGGGCCATCGCGGAGCGGGTGGTGGCGGCGCGGAGGGTGCGGGGG
>NZ_VJZC01000883.1 GCF_009377185.1 Streptomyces spongiae | reverse complement strand
CTTCCCACGAAGGACACGAAAACCGCGCGTACGACCTGCCATCAGCACCTGGCCATCAGCACACGGCCGTCAGCTCACGTACGTCGCGTTCTGCGCCGTGGTGACCACCTTCTGCCCGTCGGCCTGGGAGAGCCGGCCCGCCGACACCCACGCGTCCACCGTCGACCGCACCCGCGTTACCAGCGCACCCTTGTCGCCGAACGGCGCCCCCGCCCAGATCTCGTCCAGCAGCGTCGTACCGTCGCTCTTGGCGGGGTTGGTGACACCGGAGTCGGTGTTCCCGAAGACGACCTTGGGCTCGGAGCGCCGGACGTACGCGTGCGTCGGGTCCTCGGTGCCCTCGGAGAAGGGGGCGAACTCGGTGCCGTTCAGCGTGTAGTGGAGCGGCTTGCCCGAGACGGGCGTCACCGAGGGCAGCAGGTCGCCGGAGAGCGCCGCGTTGGCGTACAGCCCCGCCTGGAGGTAGCTGGTACTCGCGTTGCGGCCGACCAGGTTGACCGGGCCGTAGAACAGCGTCTGCAGCGACGGGTCGTCGAGCGCCTTCTCCACCCGCAGCCGGAACGGCACGGTGACGCGCACGGTGTCACCGCTGCGCCAGGTCCGCGACAGGGTGAAGTAGCTGCCGGGGTTCGGAGTGCCGCTGACGGTGCTGCCGTTGACGGTCACCCGGAAGCCGCTCGTCGCCCACGACGGCACGCGCAGCTTCAGGTCGAAGGAGGCGCTGCCCCCGCTGACGGTGATCGTGGAGCCCTGCTCCCTGGGGTACTCCGTGGTCTGCGTGACGGTGACGCCCTTCGCCGACCACGCCAGCGTGGAGGGGCTGTACAGGTTCACGTACAGGGCGGAGTCGTCGGCCTTCCTGAAGTACACCGAGTCCTGGTACTTCGTGGCGCTCTCCATGCCCGTGCCCTCGCAGCAGGTCGTGCCCTGCTTGGGCGTGTAGTCGCGGACATGGCCGGGCTTGAGGCCGATGAAGTACGTGACGAGCGGCTTCTCCGCGTCGGCCTTGTCCTGCTTGGAGCCGAGGACCTGGTTGTAGAGGGCCCGCTCGTAGTAGTCCATGTACTTCGGGTCCTGGTCGTGGAAGAACAGCATCCGGCTCAGCTTGAGCAGGTTGTAGGCGCAGCAGGTCTCGGCGTTGGTGTCGCTGATCGTGCCCGCGACGACCCCGCGGGCCTTCCAGAACTCGGCCGTGCTCGTCCCGCCGATGCCGTACATACGGTGCGGGACGACCATGCCCCAGAAGTTCTTGGCGGCGGTGAGGTAGCGGGTCTCGCCCGTCGCGTCGTACAGCCGGACGTAGCCGGTGAAGATCGGGATGTGCTGGTTGGCGTGCAGGCCGTCCAGGGTGTCCGTGTTCGCGGCGCAGGCGTCGATGAGCTTGTCGAGGTCGAACAGCTTGGCCAGCGCGAGGTGTTCGGCCTTGCCGGTGAGCGCGTGGAGGTCGACGATCGTCTCCACGATGCCGCCGAACTCACCGCTGGAGAAGATGCCCCACATCCGTTGCAGGGTGGCGTCGGGCAGCTTGGACAGCCGGGAGTGCATCCAGTCGCACATCCCGGACGCGAGGTCGAGTGCCCGGCTGTCGTCCGTGGCGAGGTACGCGTCCAGCAGGCCCTTGAGGATCTTGTGCGCGGTGTAGTACGGCGCCCACACCCTGGTGTAGTCACCGCTGGTCATCGACTCCAGCTCGATGAACTGGGTCTCCGGGTACGCGGCGAGGAACCCGGGGTGGCTCGGCCCGCCCCAGGTGCGGCGCAGGGTGGCGGTCAGCCCGCGCCCCGAGGCGTCGGCGAACGTGCCGCCCGTGGTCTCGAAGAAGTCGTACGACGCCAGGTTGCCCCGGCCGGCCGGGGTCGCCGAGGCGCGGTTGCTCTGCAACGCCGTGATCTCCGCGGCGGTCAGGGCTCGCGACCAGACGTTGAACTCGTCGAAGGCGCCCGCGAACACGGGGTCGGTGGAGAAGTTGGAGCGGCCCAGCCAGTTGTTCGCCAGGGTGCCCAGCGCCGCCGGGTTGAGCGTCATCGACGTGTTCGTGGCCACGGCCGTGCCGTTGACGTAGAGGGTGCCGGTGCTGCCGCTGATCGTGACCGCCAGGTGGCTCCACTGGTCGATCGGGAGCGCGGCGGTGCCGTTGAGGCCCTGCTCACCGCCGGGCCCGTTGGTGGTGATGGCGAAGCGCGGTACGCCGCTGCCGTTGCGGGCGGCCAGGAACATGTACCGGGTGCTGTTGTTGCCGAAGTCGAAGACGCGGGTCCAGTTGGCGTTGTGCGTGGGCTTCACCCAGGCCGACAGGGTGATGGCCGTGGCACCGCCGAGCACGGTGTTGGGCAGGTCGACGTACTGGTACGAGCCCCGGACGTTCTCCTGGGCGGTGCCGAACTTCCCGGTCACGCTGAGCATGACCGGGTCCTTGCGCAGGGCCGCGCGCACGTCCGTCAGCGCACCCACCATGGTCCGGATCTTGTCGGCGTACGCCTGGTTCCCGGTGGAGGCGTACGCCTGCGACAGCATGGTCAGGAAGTGGCCGGTGTAGTGGCCGCGCAGATTGCCGTTGGCCTCGCCGTCCAGTCCCTCCCAGCCGCCGGGGGCGACGGCGCCGCCCGTGGAGAGCCCGGCATTGGCGCGGAACACCTGGAGCAGCCGGTTCACGTCGTACCCGCGCCCGTGGTCGAGCATCAGCTGGCGCTTGGTGGCGAAGACGCCCTGGCCGAGCCTGACGTCCTTCAGTTCGAACGGCCGCAGCGACCAGGCGGACGGCGCCGGGACCGTGGCGGCGGCCGCACGGCCGGTGGCGGCGTACGCCATCGCCGGTGCCGCCGTGGCGAGCAGCGCGGCCTGAAGGAGGGCTCGTCTGGGGAGGGCGGGTGC
>NZ_VJZC01000882.1 GCF_009377185.1 Streptomyces spongiae | reverse complement strand
GGCCCGTGGGGGGAGGGAGTCGGTCGCGGCCCGGATGGCGGGAGGTCAGAGCTTCCCCGCGCCCGCGCCGGACGTCACCGAGGCGACGACGGACGAGGCGGATTCGGCCGTGTAGCCGTAGGGCGGACTGGTGAAGCTGCCCGTCCGGGAGACCTCGGTGGCGGCTCCGCCGAGGTCGTTGCCGCGCAGGTTCGCGTAGCCGTCGACGTCGCTGCTGCGGTTCGTGGTGACCGCGATCTTCGTCGAGCGGAAGACGTTGTTCTCGACGAGCATCTGGGCGCCCATGCGCGAGTGGCACGCGGTGTCGGCGCCGTTCACGTAGTTGTTGTAGAAGTGCCCGGTGCCGAAGCGCAGGCTGGGGATGCGCGAGTAGACGTTGCTGAAGCTGTTGTGGTGGTACGTCACCTTCAGATGGCCGGTGTCCTCCGAGGCGTTGTTGTCGCTGTGGCCGACGAGTGAGCCCTTGAAGTGGTCCTTGAAGGTGTTCCAGGACACCGTCACGTGGTCGGAGCCGTGGTTGATGTCGAGGAGACCGTCGTAGTAGTCCTTGTCGTGGTCACGGTCCGCCGAGAAGGAGTTGTGGTCGATCCACACCTTCGTCGACTCCTGGACCGTGATGCCGTCGGCGGGCGCGACCGGCTTGCTGATGTTGAGGTTGCGGACGACGACGTTGGTCGCTTCCTTGATCCGCAGACCGCCGCCGGTGATGCCGGACGACGAACCGACGCCCAGGACAGTCGTGTTGGAGCCGATGTCGACCTGACCGCTCAGCGAGATCAGGCCGTTGACGCGTACCACCTTCGCCGTGTTTCCGGTGACGGCCGTCTTGAAGGCGGACAGCGTCGACACCGTCACCGGGGCGGCACTGCCGCCGCCGGTGGTGCCCGCGCCGAATCCGATGGGCGAGGTCTCGGCGGCACCCGCCGGCTGGGGGAGCGCGACCACGGTGACGGCTGCGAGGGCTGCCGCGGCGGCCGTGGCCAGGGCCGATCTGTGCGCTCGTGTACGTGGGGGGAGAGTGCGCATGCGGGTGCTTCCCTTCAGAAGTACCTGGTGGATCAGGGTGGGTCATATACGTGACCGTTGTTCGCCATGCTGATCGCCGCGCGCGAGCGGAGTCACCCGACAGGAGGGTGGTGGAGCTCCAGGGGGTGCAATACCCCAGGTGGTGCGGGACTTCTGTCACTGCTATCTCATATACGAGATGAGGTGGTGGGTCACGCTTCTGAACGGAAGGTAGGGGGTAAGCGCTTTCTGGTCAACGGTTCGCGCAGAAGGTTTTCGCCGGGCTCCCGCCGCCGCGAGGGCTGGTGACCGTCGAATGTTTTCGGAGTGTGGGAGCGCTTCCCCGGCAGGCATGTGCATGCCACGATGCCTTCGCTTCCCCCGCAGTCGTTCCCAGTTGTTCCGCTGAGCGATGCCGTACGAGCCGCGATCAGAAAGGGACGAGGACGTGTCCACCACTGTCGGCACCACCGCGAGGAGACCGCTCCGTACGACACTCCTCGCGCTCTTCGGGGGGCTGGTTCCCCTCCTCGCGGCGGTGCTGTTCGCCGCACCCCAGACCGCGGCCGCCCCCAGGGCCGCGACTGTCCCTCAGGGAGCTGCCGCGGCTTCCGCCACCTCGGCCGAGGGAGCGGCACCCACCGCGTCGCTCACCGAGGTGACGAACTTCGGAACCAACCCCAGCAACCTCCAGATGTACCTGTACGTGCCGGACACGGTCACCGAGAACCCCGCGGTCCTGGTGGCCGTCCACTGGTGCACCGGATCCGGCCCGGTGTTCTACCAGAACACCGAGTTCGCCTCGCTCGCGGACCGCTACGGGTTCATCGTGATCTACCCGTCGGTCACCCGCAGCAGCAAGTGCTTCGACGTCTCCTCGCCCCAGGCGCTCAAGCGGGGCGGCGGCAGTGACCCCGTGGGCATCAAGTCCATGATCGACCACGTCACTCGCACCTACGACGCCGACACCAGCCGGATCTTCGCCACCGGCGTCTCCTCGGGCGCGATGATGACCAACGTCCTGCTGGGCGACTACCCCGACGTGTTCGCCGGGGGCGCCGCGTTCGCGGGCGTGCCCTTCGGCTGCTTCGCCACCACCGACGGCTCCGAGTGGAACAGCGCCTGCGCGAACGGCACCGTGACCCACACCCCGACGGAGTGGGGCGACCTCGTCCGGAACGCCTACCCCGGCTACACCGGCCCCCGCCCCCGTATGCAGCTCTGGCACGGCACCGAGGACGACGTCCTGCGCTACCCCAACTTCGGGGAGATGATCAAACAGTGGACCGATGTGCGGGGCATCAGCCAGACACCCACCCGCACCGACTCGCCCGCGTCCGGCTGGACCCGCACCCGCTACGGCTCCACCGGTGACCAGGCCCCCGTAGAGGCCATCAGCCTCCAGGGCGTCGGACACAACCTGATCACCACGGGCATGGCGGCCCGCGTGATCACCTTCTTCGGCCTGGACAGCGGCGGCCCCGCTCCCCAGCCCCAGCCCGGTGGCTGCAAGGTCTCCGTCACCACCAACGCGTGGAACACCGGCCTGACCGCCTCGGTGACCATCACCAACACGGGCACCACCGCCGTCAACGGCTGGAAGCTGGGCTTCACCCTCCCCGCCGGCCAGACCATCACCAACGGCTGGGGCGCCACCTACGCCCCGGCGAGCGGAGCGGTCACCGCCACCAACGCCACGTACAACGCGGCGATCGCCCCGGGCGCGAGCGTCAGCATCGGCTACCAGGCCGGCCACACCGGCGTCAGCGCGGGCCCCACCGCCTTCACTCTCAACGGCGCCAACTGCACCACCTGACGGATCGCCACCCACGCCGTCCCCTCCGGGCGCGCGCCGGAACCCACCGG
>NZ_VJZC01000881.1 GCF_009377185.1 Streptomyces spongiae | reverse complement strand
GCCCTGTGGGGGCGGGGGTGCCCTGTGGCTCACAGCTTTGTCCCAGAGGGGCCACAGGGCATCCTGGAGAAGACGGTGGAACCTGGCGGGGTCACCTCACGTTGATAACTTTGGTCAGCCGTACGCCGTATTCGCTTCACCCCCACACCTCACCCCACAGGAGCCCGGAACGTGACGACGCTTGCCCTCGGACCAAGCTGGTTGGATCCGGACTACCTGCTCGACACGTTCGGCATCTGGGGCCTGCTCCTGATCGTGTTCGCCGAGTCGGGCCTGCTCATCGGCTTCTTCCTGCCCGGCGACTCGCTCCTGTTCACGGCGGGCATGCTGATCACGGCCAAGACGCTGGACTTCCCGCTCTGGCTGGCCATCGTGCTGATCTGCGTCGCCGCGATCGTCGGCGACCAGGTGGGCTACATGTTCGGCAAGAAGGTCGGCCCCGCGCTCTTCAAGCGGCCGGACTCACGCCTGTTCAAGCAGGAGAACGTCACCAAGGCCCACGAGTTCTTCGAGAAGCACGGCCCGAAGTCCCTGGTCCTGGCCCGCTTCGTGCCCATCGTGCGCACGTTCACGCCGATCATCGCCGGCGTCAGCGGCATGCGGTACCGCTCGTTCCTGACCTTCAACATCATCGGCGGCATCCTCTGGGGCGCGGGCGTCACCCTGCTGGGCTCCTGGCTCGGCAGCATCCCGTTCGTCCGCAAGAACATCGAGGCGATCCTGATCCTGATCGTCTTCCTCTCGGTCGTCCCGATCATCATTGAGTTCCTCAAGGCCCGAAAGGCCAAGAAGAACCAGCCGCCCGCCCAGCACCAGACCCCGCCCCCACCGATGATGGACGACGCGACGACCCAGCTCCGCCGGGTCCAGCCCGACCAGCAGCCCCAGCAGTACGGCAACCAGCCCCAGGACCCGTACGGCTACCAGCAGGACCAGCAGCAGTACGCGCAGCAGTACCCGCAGCAGGGCCAGCAGTATCCCCAGCAGCAGTACCCGTACGGCCAGAACTACCCACAGAACTGAAGCGCCCCGTAAGGGGCGCGGGGAACTGCGCGACAAGCCACGAACCACCCGCAGCCGCCCGCCTACCAGCAAGCACCGAGCTGGTAGGCGGAGACGTTCAGAACCCTCGGGTCCGCTTAGCCGCCCGCCTACCCTCGGCGGAGCCGATCCGCAGGAACAACCGCGAGATCTCCGACCCCAGATTCACCCCGATCGCGATGGCCATGGCGAGCGCCGCGGCCTTGGTCAGGTTCACCACACCCTCATTCACGTCGTTCTGGGCGAACGCGAGCAGCCCGAAGTACGTCGCGGAACCGGGCAGCAACGGCCCGATAGCCGCCGTGGTGTACGGCAACGCGGAAGCGAACCGGTACCGGGACAGCAACTGCCCGAACAGCCCCACGAGCCCCGCAGCGACGGCCGTGGAGGCCACCGGCGAGATCTCGCCCGTGTAGTGCAGCGCGCCGTACACGACCCACGCCACGCCCCCGTTGAGCGTCACCAGCAGCACGGTGGATCGTTCCTGCTGGAGCAGTACCGCGAACGTGAGCGCGAGGAGCATGGCGGCGCCGGTCTGCCAGTAGGGCCGCTGGGTCCCCGCCAGCGCCGCGTCCGGGCTGAGCTCGGCGCCCACCTGCACGCCGAAATAGAGCACGAGCAGCACGCCGACGACGATGCCGACGTACAGGTACATGACCTCCAGGAGCCGCGCGGCGGCGGTGATGTAGAAGCCGGTCAGCCCGTCCTGCACGCCCGCCACCAGGGCACGCCCGGGCAGCAGCGCGAACAGCCCACCGGTGATCACCGCGGACGCGTTCACGTCCACGTCGGTGAGCGTGAGCGCGATCCCGATCGCGGCGGGTGGCATCGCGGCCGTGATGAACTGGTAGAACTCCGGCAGTCCGCGCCCCGCGCACAGCCACGCCAGCCGGTCGCCGAGCATCGCGCCCAGCGCGGCCGCCACGAACACGATCACGTCACCGCCGACCAGGACCGAGGCCGCGCCGGCCAGCAGCCCGGCGGCGCCGGTCAGTACCCAGCCGGGGTACGGGTGGCGGTTGCGTCGGATCTCCGCGAGCCGCCGGTACGCCTCCTCCAGCGAGAACGCGGTCTCCGGGTCGCTCAGGTCGTCGACCAGCCGGTACACGGCCGCGAGCCGCGTGTAGTCGGTGGCCCGGCGGCGCACGGTTCGTGACGCGGTGACCGGGTCGTCCACGAGGGACGGCTGATACGAGATCGACAGCAGCGTGAACGTGACGTTCGGCTCGCACCGGTCGAGCCCGTAGGACCGGCAGACGGCGAACATCGCCGCCTCCACGTCCTCGGCGCCCTCACCGCCCGCGAGCAGCAGTTCCCCGATCCGGAGGGTGAGGTCGAGCACGCGCGGGATGGCGGGCCCCGACTCGTCCTCCTTGTGCACGGGTTCGGGCGCCGGCCGGTCGGCCACCGGCATGCGCAGCATCGTGCGCATCCGGTCCTGCCAGGGCAGCTCCTTGGTCAGTCTGACCACGGGGACCCCGGACGGCGGGGTGAACGTGGGCGGGGCGTGGCGGGCGCTGTAGGTGCGCGGCGGGCTGAACGCCGACCCCTCGGCCTCGGGCGCCACCGGCTGAGGCGGCGCCAGTCCCTCCGGGACGGCGAACTCCGAGGTCGTGTGCGCCTCGGGCTCGGTCACCACGGGCGCCACGTCCAGCCCCACGGGGATCGCGAACTCGGACGTGATCTGCGACTCCCCGTCGGCCGTCACGTCTCCCACCGGCCGTACGAACCCACTCCGCGCCGCGTCCGACCGCGGCTTACGGTCTTCCACGTACGTCACCGTCGCGCCCCCTTCTCACACCTTTCTCCGGCGCCGCTCCCGCGGACGCCCTCCTTCCTGA
>NZ_VJZC01000088.1 GCF_009377185.1 Streptomyces spongiae | reverse complement strand
GGTCGGGACCGGGTGCCCTCCAGCGTGTGGCTGATCAGACGGTCAGCTCGGGTTCGTCTCGATCGTGGCCGTGCGCTCGGCCGCCGTCTTGCCGAGGAGGGCCGGGCGCAGGGCACCGATCACGTCCTCCGGCGTCACCGCGGTCTTCTTGCCGGTGCCCCGGGTGATCTGGACGCCCTCGAAGGTGGTGCCGTAGAGCTCCTTCAGGGCGGCCTTGTCGTAGTACTCGACGAGCTTGCCGTTCTGGGCCTTCACTCCGAGGAACTTCCACAGGGAGTTCTCCGGGCTGAACTGGATGACCGCGGCGCCCGCCTTGACCGTGACTATCCCGGACATCGCGGGCTCCGCGAACTCCTTCATCATCCGGTCGACCTCGGCCTTGGAGACCGACGGCTCCTTGGTGGCCGTGGGGAGCGTCACGGGGTCGGTCGTGCCGGTCTCGACCTGGGTGCGGTACGCCTCCTCGACGGCCTGCGTGGACTGGCCGACGGCGATGCCCTTGCCCGCCTTGCCGTACACGGCGACGGCCTTGCCGGACTCGAACTTGATCGTGCCGTCGGAGGCCGAACCGGCACCGCCCGCGGCGCGCTCCAGGGCGGCCCGCAGCTTCTCCTCGTCGACCGGCATGACGGGCTCGACCACGCGCTTCTGCCCGAACAGCGAGCCGATCACCGACACGGGGTTGTAGTCGCTCTGCGCGGCGGCGTTGACCGTGGCGTCGGCGTCGAGCTGGAGGCCCGCCTGGTCCGGCCTGAGCGACACGGTGTCACCGCCGACGGACAGCTTGAGCGCCTTGTCGGTGTTGTCCCCGAAGGCCGCGTCGAGCTTTTTGGCGGCATCGTCGCGGGTGCCGCCGCCGATGTCGACACCGAGCACGGTGGTGCCCTTGGGCACGTCGGAGTGGTTCATGAGCAGCCCGGCGCCGTACACGCCGGCCGCCACGAACACGAGCCCGCCGCCCAGCAGCACCAGCTTGCTGCGGCCCTTCTTCTTGGCCGGCTTCGAGGAGCCGCTCGTGGTCGACTGGGCCGGCTCCGGCAGCTTCGGCGGGGTGTGCGGCCCCGACTGCTCACCGGTGGCGCCCGGCCCGAAGCGCGAGTTCTGGGAACCGGGCGGGACCACGGGGATGCCGCTGGTCAGGGTGTGCCCGGAGACGTTCTCCCGGGCGCCACCGGGGCCGTCGAACCCCGGCGGGGCGCCGCCCGGGTCGGGTGCCGGGCGCTGGGGGGTGAGGATCGCGGTGTCGTCGCTGAGGCCGCCGCCGGGGCCGGGGCCGGGGAAGTCACGGCCAGGACCGCCGAAGGGGCCGCCGGTGCCGGTATCGCCGAAGGGGCCACCGGTGCCGGGTCCACCGGGACGTCCGGCGCCTGCGCCGGGACCGCCGGGAGCGGTGCCCGGGGCCCCGGAGGGGCCGCCGAAGCCGAGATCGGAGCCGCCCGGCCGCGTCAGCGCACCGTCGCCGGTGGCCGGGCCGCCGGTCGGACCGCTCGGTCCGCCCTGTCCCGCGGGGCCACGCCCGCCGTCGCGGCCGTTCGCGGTGTCGTCCGAGAAGTACGGCAGGTCGTCGCGCCGTCCGTTGCCGCCGTCGGGCCTGGCACCGGGGCGCGAGCCGGCCGTCAGCGCGGCCGACACGTCGAAGGAGCCGGTGCCTCCCCCGTGGCCGGGAGCCACGGGTCCGGCGCCGGTGGCACCGGGGAGCCCGGCACCGTTCGTCCGCGGACCGGCGCCACCCGGGCCACCCGGGCGCAGGCCGGCGCCGGGGCCGCCCGGGGCACTCGCGCCGGACCCGCTCGACCCGTTGGCCGAGCCGCCCTGCGTGCCCGTCGGCCCCGCGCTCCAACCCGCCGGGAGACCGGCACCGTTGGTGGAGCCGCCGCCCGAACCGCCCTTGGGCGCGCCCGCCTTGCGCGGTGCGAACCAGTCGCTGGTCTTCTCGTCGGCCGGTGCGGAGGGCTCCGGCGCGGGCGGGGTGGGGTCCGACAGCACGGGCATGCTCGTGGTGCCGGTGGTCTCCGACTCACTGAACGTCTCGTCCGGCGCGGTCTCGGTCTCCGCCATCGGCGTGCGGACGACGACCGGCGGGATGGGGCGCGAGCCGGGGATGTTGATCCGCACGCGGGTGGTCAGCGTGGTCTCGGTCTTGCGCTCGTCCGGCCGCGTGCCCGCCGCCGAACGGTCCGGGTCGCCGCCGCCGACGGACGCCATGGGCGTCCCGTACGGCGGCGTCCCCGACGGGTACGCGGCTCCTCCGTGACCGTTGGCCCCGGAGGACGAAGTGTCAGTTTCACGACTCAAGGCAGGTTCTCCCGGTTGGCTTCGCCGCCCACGACGACCTCACGCATCGGGCAGCTCGGCGGCGCGCACCACCATACTGGCCACTTCTCGCCCGTATCCCACGACCGCCGATGAAACCCACACGGGCCCTCCACCGGCGGTTGGTGGCGAAGTAGTACGTCACTTGGCAAGTCGGGCGCCGGGGCCATTCGGTTGCCGCCCCTGCCCAAGCGTGGCGCACATCACAGCGACGGCGATGCCGCCGAGCAGGAAGAGATACGAGACGACCCCCGCGCCGAAGAGGAAGTCCCCCTCCGGACGGCTGGCGGTGAGGAGGATGACGGCGATCATCCAGCCGGCCGCCGGCGCAACGGCCCCGGCCCGGGCTCCCGTCGCGTGCGCGCCACCCAGGAAGAGCCCGGCCGCGCCCACCAGCGCGAGCAGCAATCCGCCCGGGATCCAGGCGGCTTGCACCAGTGCCCCGGCCGCTCCGACCACGGCGCCGAGCAGGAAGAGCCCCACGTAGGCGGCGGCCCGTCCGGCCGGGGGTGCCGTCAACGGCTGTGCGAGCGCGCTGCCTTGCGCGCCCTGCCTCTGCGGTCCCGCCGCCTTCACAGGGCACCCGCCCTTCCGGCACGGGACGTGCGCCGCGTATGCCACGTGTGTCCGTCATACCCAGTCGTACGCATCAGAGGGCCGCTCCGTTCTGCTGTTCCGCCGAAACGTTCCCTTCGACACCTTCGAGACCGTCGAGACCGTCGAGACCGTCGAACAAGTCGGTCTCGCGCCCGCCCCCTTCGCGTCTGCCGCGCACCAACTCGTAGTACTCGGTGGTGAAGAGGGGTTGCGCCAGCTCGTTGGAGAGCGCGAAGAACGGCTCGGCGACCGCGATCTGGGTGGCGTGCGCCCGCATGGCCGCGGTCTTTGCGGCGGCGAAGGCCGTACCGTCGATCTCGGTGGTGACGATCCAGTCGTCGACGACCCCGGGGACGTCGATCACGGAGGCGACCTTGGTGAAGGGCAGCCGCCCGGGCTCGGCGAGCGTCTCGCGCAGCCGGGCGAAGCCCTCGATGACTACGGAGCGTGGCACCCTGTTCCAGTAGACCTTGGTGATCTCCCAGGGCTCGCCGGGGTCCGTACGGAAGCCGGGGTCGGCGGCGAGGTCGGCGGCGCGCATGGCGACACGGTGGGCCTGGATGTGGTCGGGGTGGCCGTAGCCACCGTTCGGGTCGTAGGTCACGAGGACCTGGGGGCGGACCTCGCGGATCACCTCGGCGAGGAGGGCCGCGGCCTCGTCGACGTCGGCGGCCCAGAAGGCGTCCTCGCGGTCGTTCTGCTCGACGCCCATCATCCCGGAGTCGCGGAAGCGCCCGGGGCCGCCGAGGAACCGGTGGTCGCCGACGCCCAGCTGCTTCATGGCCTCGGCCAGCTCGCCCTCGCGGTACGGGCCCAGCGCGTTGTCACGGTCGGGCGCGAGGTGGGCCAGGTGGGGCGGGACGACCTCGCCCTCCTCGCCAAGGGTGCAGGTCACCAGCGTCACCTGGGCGCCCTCGGCCGCGTACCTGGCCATGGTCGCGCCGTTGTTGATCGACTCGTCGTCCGGGTGCGCGTGCACCAGGAGCAGACGACGGGCGGGCAAATCGCTCATGGACCCACCCTACGAGGCGGCGCCCCGCGCCACGGCGGGCACCGATCATTCACAGCTTCGGGCCGGTGGCGGCGCGGGGCGGGGCCGGGTCAGAACTTGATGCTGCCGATCATGCCCGCGATGTTCGTCGTGAGCTCGCTGATCGTCGGGGCGATGGTGGACGAGGCGAGGTAGAAGCCGAGGAGGATGCACACGGCCGCGTGCCCGCCCTTCAACCCCGATTTCTTGACCAGCAGGAAGACGATGATCGCCAGCAGCACCACCGCCGAAATCGAGAGTGCCACGGCGGCTCACCTCCTATAGAACAGAGCACCGACATACGAAAATCCATACAACAGCCAGCAGGTTCATACCCACACGGCGGTAGTGATCATAACTATCGGTACGCGCGCATCGATCGGCGCACGGCCGCACAAGGGGGCGCATGGCCAATATGGTCGGTGCATGACGACCGAGCCCGAATCCTTCCCCCGGCGGCACGCCCGCACCCAGCGGTTCACCCTCGGCGCGCCGCGCGCGTTCACCATCGCACCCGACGGTTCCCGTGTCGTGTTCCTGCGGTCCGCCTCCGGTACCGACCGCGCGAACAAGCTGTGGGTGTACGACATGGCGGACGGCGAGGAGCAGATCGCGGCCGATCCGGGTGTCCTTCTGGGCGGCGCCTCGGAGGAGTTGTCCGCCGAGGAGCGGGCGCGCCGGGAACGCAGCCGCGAGGGCGGTGCCGGCATCGTCGGCTACGCCACCGACGCGGCTGTCGAGTTGGCCTCTTTCGCCTTGTCAGGGCGGCTTTTCGTGGCCGAGCTGCGCGCCGGGACCGCGCGTGAACTGGACGTCCCCGGCCCGGTGATCGACCCGCGCCCCTCCCCCGACGGCCGTCACGTCGCGTACGTCGCCCAGGGCGCCCTGCGCGTCGTCGAGGCCGAGGGCGGGAACGACCTGTCGCTCACCGAGGAGGAATCGCAGAACGTCACGTACGGCCTGGCCGAGTTCATCGCGGCCGAGGAGATGGGGCGTTCGCGCGGTTTCTGGTGGTCGCCGGACGCGGACCGGCTGCTCGTCACGCGCGTGGACGACACGCCGGTGAAGCGCTGGTGGATCTCCGATCCGGCGCATCCGGACCGGGCGCCGCAGGAGGTCGCGTACCCGGCGGCGGGCACGGACAACGCGGACGTGCGGCTGTTCGTCGTGGACCTCGCCGGGGTGCGCACGGAGGTGCTCTGGGACCGGAAGCGCTACCCGTATCTGGCGCATGTGCACTGGTCAGCGGCGGGTGCGCCGCTGATCCTGGTGCAGGCCCGGGACCAGCGCAGCCAGCTGTTCCTGGCTGTGGACCCGGACTCGGGGACGACCCGGATGGTGCACGCCGACGAAGATCCACATTGGCTTGATCTTTTCCCTGGCGTACCGGCCTGGACGCCCTCCGGGCAGCTCGTCCGCATCGTCGACGAGGGTGGCGCGCGGGTGCTCGCGGTCGGTGAACGGCCGCTGACAAGTGCGGCGCTCCACCTCCGCGCGGTGCTCGACGTGGCCGACGAGGACGTGCTGGTCTCGGCGTCGGCGGGCGAGGGGGCGGAGGACCCCGAGATCGGCCAGGTTCATGTGTACCGCGTGAACGAGCTGGGCGTGGAGCGCCTGTCGCAGGAGCCCGGGGTGCACTCGGCGGTGCGGGCGGGCGGCGTGACCGTCCTGACCTCGGCCGTGCCGGACCAGCCGGGCGCCAAGGTGCAGTTGCTGCGGGACGGCAAGACGGTGACAACTGTCACCTCTTACGCGGAACATCCCGGTCTGTCCCCGCGCGTGACGCTCACGCAGGGGGGCGCACGCCGCGTACCGTGCGCCGTGCTTATGCCTACGGACTACCACGGTGACACTCCCCTTCCGGTTCTCATGGATCCGTACGGCGGTCCGCACGGCCAGCGGGTGGTCGCCGCGCACAATCCGCACCTGACCTCGCAGTGGTTCGCCGACCAGGGGTTCGCGGTGGTCGTCGCGGACGGGCGCGGGACCCCGGGACGCTCCCCCGCCTGGGAGAAGGCGGTCAAGGACGACCTCGCGGAGGTCGTGCTCCAGGACCAGGTGGACGCCCTCCAGGCCCTGGCCGCCGACTTCCCGCTCGACCTCACGCGGGTCGCCATCCGCGGCTGGTCCTTCGGCGGCTATCTGGCGGGCCTCGCGGTGCTGCGCCGCCCGGATGTCTTCCACGCCGGGGTCATCGGGGCACCGGTCACCGATCTGCGCCTCTACGACACCCACTACCAGGAGCGCTACATCGGTCACCCCGGCGAGCAGCCCGAGGTGTACTCCAGGAACTCACTGATCGACGACTCCGGCCTGGTGGACGCGGCGGAGCCCCACCGCCCCATGATGATCATCCACGGCCTGGCCGACGACAACGTGGTGGTGGCCCACTCCCTGCGCCTGTCATCGGCCCTCCTGGCCGCCGGCCGCCCCCACGAGGTCCTCCCGCTCTCCGGGGTCACGCACATGACCCCCCAGGAGGCGGTCGCGGAGAACCTGCTGCGGCTCCAGCTGGACTTCCTCAAGCGTTCACTGGGCTTGGCGTAGGTACGGCAACGGGCCGGGATGACATGGCGCATCCCGGCCCGTTCACGGCACCCGCACGGCCGTACGCTCCAAAGACTGGCCCGTCCGTATATCGGTACCGCTTCCGTGAAGTTGCCTGTGTGTTAACGAACTTGGTGCGCATTTGTACGGCTATTTCGGGGCGTACACGTGATCGTCGTGCTTCTCCGCCGCGAAATGGCAGGCCGAGTCGTGCGCGGCGGGCCCCGCGGCGTACCGGAACCCGGCGGGTACGGCCAGCGACGGCACCTCCGTCTCGCACCGCTCCTGGGCCTTCCAGCAGCGGGTGCGGAAGCGGCAGCCGGACGGGACGGCCGTCGGGGAGGGCACGTCCCCGGAGAGGATGATCCGCTCTCGGCGCTCCCGCGCCCCGGGGTCCGGCACGGGCACGGCGGAGAGCAGGGCCTGGGTGTAGGGGTGCGTGGGGTGGTCGTAGATCTCGGTGTCCCGGCCCCTCTCCACGATCCGCCCGAGGTACATCACCCCGACCCGGTCGGAGATGTGCCGCACGATCGACAGGTCGTGGGCGATGACGACGTAACTCAGCCCGAACTCACCCTGCAGACGCTCCATCAGGTTGACGACCTGCGCCTGCACGGACACGTCGAGCGCCGAGACCGGCTCGTCGGCCACGATGATCTCCGGCCGCAGTGCCAACCCCCGTGCGATGCCGATGCGTTGGCGCTGGCCGCCGGAGAACTGGTGCGGATACCGATTGAGGTGCTCGGGGTTGAGCCCGACCACGTCCAGCAGTTCCCGCACCCTCCGGCGCCGGTCGCCCTTGGGCGCGGCCTCGGGGTGGATCTCGTACGGCTCCCCGACGATGTCGCCCACGGTCATCCGGGGGTTGAGGGAGGTGTACGGGTCCTGGAAGACCATCTGGATGTTGCGGCGCACGGCTTTGAGGGCCCTGCCGGACAGCCGGGTGATGTCCTCGCCCCGGTAGGTGATGGACCCGGCGGTCGGCTTCTCCAGGTTGACCACCAGCCGGGCGAGCGTGGACTTGCCGCAGCCGGACTCGCCGACGATGCCGAGGGTCTCGCCCTTGGCCAGCGTGAAGTCGACCCCGTCGACGGCCCGGACCTCGCCGACCTGCCTTCTGAGGAGGACGCCCCGGGTGAGCGGGTAGTGCTTGACGAGGCCGCTGACCTCCAGGATCGGCTCGCCCGCGGGGTCAGCCATGCAGACACTCCGTCCAGAAGTGGCAGGCGCTCCCGCGCTCGCCGGTGACCTCGTGCAGGGGTGGTACGTCAGTGCGGCACAGGTCCCGGGCCGTCGTGCAGCGCGGGTGGAAGGCGCAGCCGGGCGGGATGCTCGTGAGGCTGGGAGGCAGGCCCTTGATGGCGTAGAGCTCCCGGCCCTTCTGGTCGAGGCGGGGGATCGAGTCCAGCAGGCCCCTGGTGTACGGGTGGGCGGGGGCCTTGTAGAGGTCGTGCACGGGGGCCGTCTCGACGATGCGGCCCGCGTACATCACCGCGATGCGGTCGGCGACGTCGGCGACCACGCCGAGGTCGTGGGTGATGAGGACGAGGCCCATGGTGAGCTCGCGCTGGAGCTCGGCGAGGAGGTCCATGACCTGGGCCTGGACGGTGACGTCGAGGGCGGTGGTGGGCTCGTCGGCGATGATCAGCGCGGGTTCCAGGGCCAGCGCCATGGCGATCATGATGCGTTGGCGCATACCGCCGGAGAACTGGTGCGGGTAGTCCCGTACGCGCGCGGCGGCGCCCGGGATGCGGACGCGGTCCATCAGCTCGACGGCCTTCGTACGGGCGTCCTTTCTCGACATCCCGCGGTGCACGACGAACATCTCGCCGAGCTGGTCGCCCACGGTGAGGACCGGGTTCAGCGAGGACAGCGCGTCCTGGAAGATCATCGCCATCTCGGCGCCCCGGACCTTCCTGCGCTCGTCCTCCCTGAGCTTGAGCAGGTCCCGGCCCTGGAAGAGGATCTCGCCGCCGGTGATCCGGCCGGGCGGGGTGTCGAGGATGCCCATGATCGCCTGCGCGGTCACCGACTTGCCGGACCCGGACTCCCCGAGCACGGCGAGCGTCTCCCCCGCGTCCACACCGTAGGTGACCCCGTTGACGGCCCTGGCCACTCCGTCCCGGGTCCTGAACTCCACGTGCAGATCACGCACTTCGAGCAGCATGACGACGGCTCACCTCAACTTCGGGTCGAGGGCGTCGCGGACCGCGTCGCCGAGCATGATGAACGCGAGGACGGTGACCGCGAGGGCGCCGGAGGGCCACAGCAGGGCGTGTGGGGCGTTGCGGATGTACGGGGAGGCGGCGGAGATGTCGATCCCCCAGGAAACACTCGGCGGTTTCAGCCCGACGCCGAGGTACGACAGGGTCGCCTCCAGCGCGATGTACGTGCCGAGCGCGATGGTGGCCACGACGATGACGGGGGCGATCGCGTTGGGCGTGATGTGCCGCAGCAGGACGCGCGTGTGGGAGGCACCGAGGGCGCGGGCGGCCTGGACGTAGTCGTTCTGCCGGGCGGTGATGACCGAGCCGCGGGCGATGCGGGAGATCTGCGGCCAGCCGAGCAGCACCATGAACCCGATGACGGGCCACACGGTCGAGCTGGTCACCACGGAGAGCAGGACCAGACCGCCGAGCACGACGGGGATCGCGAAGAAGACATCGGTGATCCGGGACAGGACCGAGTCCCCGACCCCGCCGAAGTACCCGGCGAGCCCGCCGAGGACCGAGCCCAGGACGGCGACCCCGAGGGTGGCGCAGACGCCGACGGTGACCGAGGTCCGTGCCCCGTACACCGTGCGCGTGTAGACGTCGCAGCCCTGGCCGTTGAACCCGAAGGGGTGGCCGGGCCGGGAGCCCTGCTGGGCTCTGGCGAGGTCGCAGTCGAGGGGGTTGCCGGAGGTGATCGCCGCGGGCCACAGCGCGATGGCGACGAGGAAGAGGATGACGAACCCGGACACGAGGAAGACCGGGTTGCGGCGCAGGTCGTGCCAGGCGTCGGACCACAGGCTCCGCGCCCGCTCCTCGGGGACGGCCGAGGGGTCCGGCCCGCTGGGGCCCCTGCCGCCGGGTCGCGGTCCCGTCTGGAGGATCTCCGCGTCGGCGGGGACGAGGTCCGCGGTCCCGCCCGAGACGTACGACGGCGCCGGCGTCGGCTCCAGAGGCTGCGGCTCAGACATAGCGGATCCTCGGGTCGAGTACGGCGTACAGGAGGTCGACGAGGAGGTTGGCGACCAGGAAGACCAGGACGAGGACGGTCACGAAGCCCACGACGGTCTGGGTGCTCTGGCGGAGGATGCCCTGGTAGAGCTGGTAGCCGACGCCGTGGATGTTGAAGATCCGCTCGGTGACGATCGCGCCGCCCATGAGGAAGCCGACGTCGGCGCCGATGAAGGTGACCACGGGGATGAGGGAGTTGCGCAGCAGGTGCCGGACGATCACCCGGTGCCGGGGCAGTCCCTTGGCGACGGCCGTACGGACGTAGTCGGCACGGGCGTTCTCGGCGATCGACGTCCTGGTCAGCCGGGTCACGTACGCGAGCGACACGGACGCCAGCACGAGCCCGGGCACGAGCAGCTCGCCGAAACCGGCCTCCGGGGACACCGACGGCTTGATCCAGCCCCATTCGACGCCGAGCAGCAGTTGGAGCAGCAGGCCGGTGACGAAGGTCGGGACGGAGATGACCACGAGGGTGACGAGCAGGGCGCCCGTGTCGACGGGCCGGCCGCGGCGCAGTCCGGTGACCACACCCAGGGTGACCCCGACGGCGATCTCGAAGAGGATCGCGACGATCGTCAGCCGGAAGGTGACCGGGAAGGACGTCGCCATCAGCTCGGTGACCGCCTGCCCGTTGAACGCGGTGCCGAAGTCGCCGGTGAAGACGTTGGCCATGTAGGTGAGGTACTGCCGCCAGACGGGCTGGTCGAGACCGAACTCCTGCTTCAGCCGGGCGGCCGTCGCCGGGTCGCACCGCCGCTCGCCGCACAGGCCCGCGACGGGGTCGCCCATCACGTTGACCATCAGGAAGATCAGCAGGGTGGCGCCGACGAAGACGGGGGCCATCTGCAGCAGCCGCCGGGCGACGTACCGTCCCACGGTCGGTCAGCCGACCTTGATCTGGTCGTAGACCGGGACGCTGAACGGGTTCAGCGCCACGTTCGAGAGCCGCGGCGAGTAGCCCGCGCTGCCGTTCTGGTACCAGAGCGGGATGGCCGCCATCTGGTCCCGGAGGACCTCCTCGGCCTGCCGGAACTTCTCGACGGCCCGGGCGGCGTCGTTCTCGGCGTTGGCCTGGTCGACGAGCTTGTCGAACTCGGGGCTGGACCACTTGCCGTCGTTGGAGGAGGCGTCGGTGTAGTACAGCGGCTGGAGGAAGTTCTGGATCAGCGGGTAGTCCATCTGCCAGCCGGCGCGGAAGGGGCCGGTCATCTTCCGGTCGGTGATCCGGTTGCGGTAGTCGGCGAAGGTGCCGATCGGGTTACCGACGCAGGCGTTGTCGTCGTCGAGGGCGTTGTTGATGGAGTTGCAGACGGCGTCGACCCATTCCCGGTGGGAGCCGGTGTCCGCGTTGTACGTGATCTTGACCTGCCCGCCGGGGAGTCCGCCGCCCTCCTTGATCAGCTTCTTGGCCGCCGCCGCGTCGTACACGCAGGCGTCCCCGCAGGGGCCCGCCCGGTAGCCGCCTTCCTCGCCGAGGACGGGTGAGGTCCAGTCGACGGCGGGGGTGCGGGTGTTCTGGAAGATGGTCCGGGTGATCTGGACGCGGTTGATCGCCCGGGAGAGGCCCTGGCGGACCTTCTCCATGCCGGTCTTGCCCCAGCTCTGGTCGTAGTACGGGAAGGCGAGGGTCTGGATGATGCCGGCGGGGGCGTTGATGTAGCGGTCGCCGAGGTCGCTGCGGACGTTCTTCAGCTGGGCGGCGGGGACGTCGTCGACGAGGTCGAGGTTGCCCGCCATCAGGTCCGTGTAGGCGGTGTTGCTGTCGGTGTAGACCTTCAGGTCGACGCCGCCGTTGCGGGCCTTGTCCTCGCCGGGGTAGGCGCCCCAGGTGCGCAGGGAGAGCTGTGAGCCCTTGGTGTACGACTCGACGCGGTACGGGCCGTTGCCGACGGGCTTCTTCAGCCAGGCGTCGTGGTCGTCGAAGAAGGCCCGGGGCAGCGGGGCGTACGCGTTGTAGCCGAGGGTGTCGGGGAAGCTGGAGAACTTCTGCTTCAGCTTGACGGTGAACGTCCGGTCGCCCGTGACCCTGAGCCCGGAGAGGGTGTCGGCGGTCTGCTTGCCGCCGTCGGCCGGGTGGGTCTTGTCGTAGCCGTCGATGTACTCGAAGAAGTAGGCGTTGCGCTGGTTGTTCTTGAGGCTGGCGCCGTAGTTCCAGGCGTCCACGAACGACCGGGCGGTGACCTTCTCACCGTTGCTGAAGGTCCAGCCGTCCTCGACGGTGATCGTGTAGGTCGTCGAGTCCGTGGTCTCGATCTTCTCGGCGAGCATGTCCTCGGCCTCGCCGGTCTTCGGGTCGTACTGCTTCAGACCGCGGAAGATCATGGACAGGACCTTGCCGCCCTGCACCTCGTTGGTGTTGGCCGGCTCCAGCGGGTTGGGCGGGTCGCCCCAGGAGGAGCTGAGCACCGCGCCGGTGTCGCCACCGCCGTCGCTGCCGCCGCCCCCGCAGGCCGTCGCCGCGAGGGCCAGGGCCATCGCGCAGACGACCGGACGGACCGGTCGGGCGTGCGTGGCTCCGCGCATGGGGTGCCTCCTCGTGAGTGGTGCCTGCGCCGGGGCGCGCTGTTCCGTTACCGGCCAATATCGGCCCATTGCAGACATGACGCACATTCAGCCCGCCCGTCCGGGGGTGGCGACCATCCGGATGTACGCATTCCGAGGGCGCCACATCCGTATATCGGACCCCGTGGCCGGTGCGCCCGTCGTCTCCCGCTTTGGTCATGGCAGTCCAAAGCCGGACCATGCGGCCCACCACACCTGGGTCAAACGGCAAAAGACCAGATCAAAGCCGTCAACGATTCATTGACGCTGGGGTGAGGGGGGTTGAAAGTCGCGATTGGCACGAGGGTTCACGTCGCGCCGACGGCAAGGAGCCGTCGCTGTGTCACACGGCTCGGTCACCTCACCGCACCGCGAACACGGGGGCGCTCCACGCTGACGGCACGGGTTCGCTCCGCGCCACGCACAGGGTTCGCCCCGTACTGAGGGTGCGGGGTTCGCCCCCGCGCTGACGGCACTGGGTTCGCCCCGTACTGAGGGTGCAGGGTTCGCCCCCGCGCTGACGGCACTGGGTTCGCCCCGTACTGAGGGTGCGGGGTTCGCCCCCGCGCTGACGGCACTGGGTTCGCCCCGTACTGAGGGTGCAGGGTTCGCCCCCGCGCTGACGGCACTGGGTTCGCTCCGTGCCGGAGGCACAGGGTTCGCCCCGCGCCAAGCACAGGGGCTTGCCCCGCGTCACCCGTGCAAGAGCTGAAGCCCTTGCGCGGACGGCGTGAAGGGTCCCCCCCTGACGGCACGTCGGTTTTCTTCGTGCCGGCGGCAGTCACCTCGCCCCATCCAGGCCAGGAGCACCATGACCTCCCCCATGCCATCGGCCGCCCCCTTCCAGGTGGCGGCGGACCCGGGTGCCGTACCCCCGGCGCCCACCGCGCCGTCACAGGGCGGTGCCGGCCGTTCCCCCGGGCGGCTCGCCTGGCTGCGCTTCCGGCGCGACCGGACGGGTGTGCTCTCGGCCTGGGTGGTGCTGTTCTTCTTCGTGGCCGGACTCGCGGCCCCGCTGATCGCGAAGCTGTACGGCAAGGACCCGTACACCACGTACGGACAGAACCAGTCGGGCCTGCTGAACGACTTCGGGTTCCCCATCAAGCCGAACGGCGGCATCAGCGGCGACTTCTGGTTCGGCATCGAACCCCAGCTCGGCCGGGACGTGTTCACCCTGCTGCTGTACGGCATCCGCAACTCACTGCTGATCGCCACGGTGACGACCCTGCTGGTCACCCTGCTCGGCGTGGCCGTCGGCATCACGGCCGGCTATCTCGGCGGCCGGATCGACAACCTGGTCGGCCGGATCATCGACATCCTGCTGGCCTTCCCCTCCACGCTGTTCTTCATCGCCTTCTGGCCGGTGATGATCTCGATCTTCGTCTCGCCGGAGGACAACACCCCGACATGGCTGATCGTCGTCAGCCTGATCTCGGTGATGACCGCGTTCGGCTGGGCGCCCATGGCCCGGCTGCTGCGCGGTGAGGTACTCGCCCTGCGGGAGCGGGAGTTCGTCGAGGCCGCCAAGGTCACCGGCGCCTCACCGGCCCGGATCATCTTCAAGGAGCTGCTGCCCAACCTGTGGACGCCGATCCTCATCCAGGGGACCCTCGCGCTCCCCATGTACGTCACCACGGAGGCCGCCCTCGCCTTCCTCGGCGTCGGACTCCAGGACCCCACGCCCGACTGGGGCGTGATGATCCAGCGCGGCTCGCAGGTCTACCAGAACGACATCACGTACATGCTCTTCCCCGGTCTGACGATGGTGATCTTCGTGATCGCCTTCAACCTCCTCGGCGACTCCGTGCGCGACGCGCTCGATCCGAAGATCCGCCGCTGACGGCGCCGACCTCTCCGCGCCTCCCCTCCGGCCCGGGCGACGGGGCCCGCCGGACCTCCACAGCCTCCTCTTCTCCCTTCTCCTTCTCCCTGATTCAGGCAGGACACCCCATGTCTCTCTCCCGCAGAAACTTCGTCATCGCCACCTCGGTCGCGGCAGGCGGCTCCATGGTCCTCTCGGCGTGCAGCAGCGGCGGAGGCGGTGACACGGCGGGCAGCGGCTCCTCCGCGGGCACCACCAAGTACTCCGCGGTCACCATCGGCACGAAGGACGACTCGACCGGGCCCGCGCCCGAGGTCGCGGGAGCGAAGAAGGGCGGCACGATCCACGCGATAGGCCCCGACGACTTCTCCCACCTGGACCCACAGCGGATCTACTACTCCTGGAACTCCACGGTCGCCAACCTCTACGTCCGCTGCCTCACCGGCTACAAGATCGCCCCCGGCGGCTCGATGAAGCTCGTCGGCGACCTCGCCACCGACACCGGCACCATGTCCGACGGCGGCAAGACCTGGACCTTCACCCTGAAGGACGGGCTGAAGTGGGAGGACGGCAGCGAGCTGACCGTCGACGACGTACGCCACGGCATCGAGCGCGGCTTCGCGAGCTTCACCACCGAGGGCGCCACCTACGTCCAGACCTGGCTGACCGGTTCGACCGACTTCCGGTCGGTCTACAAGGGCCCCTACGGCGGCAAGCACCTGGACTCGATCGTCACGGACACGGCGAAGAAGACCATCACCTTCCACCTCAAGACCCCCCGCGGCGACCTCAACTGGGCGCTGGCGATGCACTCCTACGGCGCCGTGCCCGTCAAGCACGACACCAAGGAGAAGTACGACAAGGACCCGGTCTCCGCAGGCCCGTACCGGATCAAGCAGCACTCCGTCGACAAGTCCATGACCCTGGTGCGCAACACCCACTGGGACCCGAAGACCGACGCGATCCGCACCGCCTACCCGGACTCCTTCACCTTCGAGTTCGGTCCGGAGGGCCTCCAGGCCACCGACCGGCTGATCGCCGACTCCGGGACCGACCAGTACGCGGTCATGGCCTACAGCGGCGTGCCGGCCGAACGCATCCAGAAGGTGATCAGCACCCCCGACCTCAAGTCCCGCACCGCCAACGGCCTGCTGACCGGCCTGTACTACTACGCCATCAACTGCAAGCGCGTCACCGATCTACGGGTGCGCCAGGCGCTCAACTACGCCTGGCCGCTGGAGCAGATCCGCAAGATCTACGGCGGTCCGTCCGCGGGTGACTACGCGACCACCATCCTCAGCCCCGACATCGCGGGACGGGTGAAGTACGACGCCTACGGCAAGCTCACCAAGCCGCAGGGCGACACGGCGAAGGCCAAGGCGCTGCTGAAGGAGGCCGGCAAGCTCGGCCAGAAGATCGTCTACACCTACCCGCAGGGCGCCAGCGACGCGTACGACAAGACCAAGGTCGTCATCGCCAACGCCCTCAAGGAGGCGGGGTTCGACCCGGTCGTCAAGCCGGTGGAGTCCACCAGCTACTACGACCAGATCCAGCAGATCGACAACCAGTTCGACGTGATGTGGTTCGGCTGGTCCCCTGACTGGCCCGCCGCGTACACCCTGATCCAGCCGCTCTTCGACGGCACGACGATCGCCAACGGGGCCAACAACGTCTCGCAGCTCAACGTGAAGTGGGTCAACTCGGCGATCAAGAAGGACGCGGCGATCACGGACACGGTCAAGTCCGAGGCGGCGTGGGCGGCGCTGGACAAGGAGATCATGCAGAAGGAGGCGCCGATCATTCCGGAGACGTATCAGCGGCGGTTCTATCTGTACGGGACGAAGGTCGGCGGGGCCGAGTTCGATCCGCTGTTCTCCGCGTTCATCCTTTACAAGCTGTACGCCAAGAGCTGAGCGTCTGCCGGGTTCTGCCGGTGATCGTCTGCGGGTTCGTTGTGGCTTGTCGCGCCCACGCGGCGGAGCCGCATATGCAACACAGCCCCGCGCCCCTAAAAGCATGGGGCGCTCCCGGCACCACGACGGACCCACAGGCGAACAACCCATCACGTGAAAGCCACCCAGGGACCTCCACATGTTCCGCTTCATCGCTCGCCGGACACTGAGCGCGCTGCTGATCCTCCTGGTCATCAGTGCCATCACCTTCGTCCTCTTCTACGTCGCCCCGCGCGACCCCGCCCGCGCCGCCTGCGGCAAGGTGTGCACGCCGCAGACACTGGCGCTGGTGCGGCACAACCTCGGGATCGACGACCCGCTTCCCGTCCAGTACTGGCACTGGCTCGTGGGGGTGTTCGCCGGCCGGGACTACCAGGGGCTCGGGCACTGCTCGGCCCCGTGTCTCGGCTACTCGTTCACCAACCACGAGCCGGTGCTCGGCCTGATCACCGACCGTTTCCCGACCACGCTGTCGCTGTCGCTCGGCAGCACGGTGGTGTTCGTCGCCTTCGGTGTGGGCACCGGCATGCTCGCGGCGGTCAAGCAGGGCAGGGCGCTGGACAAGATCGCGTCGTCGGCGTCGCTGGTCGGCTCGTCGCTGCAGATCTACATCGTGGGCGTGGTCGCGATGTACTACCTCTCCGACGAGTGGCACATCCTGCCCCGCCCCCAGGACAGCGCGGGCTTCACCCAGGACCCGGCCGCCTGGTTCAAGGGCCTGCTGCTGCCCTGGCTGGTCCTCGCGCTGATCTTCACGGCCAACTACACGCGGATGACCCGTTCGCAGCTGGTCGAGACCCTGAACGAGGACTACGTGCGCACGGCCCGGGCCAAGGGTCTGACCCGGCGCACGGTCTTCTTCCGGTTCGCCTGGCGCGGCGCCATGGGCCCGATCGTCACGATCCTCGGCCTCGACCTGGGCTATCTGCTCGGCGGCGCGATCATCACCGAGGAGACGTTCGGGCTGCACGGCATCGGGGCGCTGTCCATCAAGGCCGTACGGGACAACGACCTGCCGCTGCTCCTCGGGGTCGTCCTCGTCGCGGCGGCGGCGATCGTCGTGGCGAACATCGTGGTGGACGCGGTGTACGCGCTCATCGACCCACGGATCCGGCTGGCGTAGGGGGACCCATGAGTACGCATACGCAGGTGAGTACGCATACGCAGGCGGGCGCGGCCTTCCTCTCCGTGCGGGACCTGAAGGTCCACTTCTCCACCGAGGACGGGGTCGTGCGCGCGGTCGACGGGCTCTCCTTCGAGCTGGAGCGCGGCCGGACCCTCGGCATCGTGGGCGAGTCCGGCTCCGGCAAGTCCGTCACCAACCTGGCGATCCTGGGCCTCCACGACCGTGGCCGCACCGCCCTCGACGGTGAGGTCCTGCTGGACGGCAAGGAGCTGCTCACGGCGACCGAACGGGAGCTGGAGCGGCTGCGCGGCAACAAGATGTCCATGATCTTCCAGGACGCGCTGGCCTCCCTGTCCCCGTACCACACAGTGGGCGCGCAGATCGGCGAGACCTACCGCAAGCACACCGGGGCCTCCCGGCGTGAGGCCCGGGCGCGGGCGGTCGAGATGCTGCGCCGGGTCGGCATCCCGCAGCCGGACGTACGGGTGGACGACTACCCGCACCAGTTCTCCGGGGGCATGCGCCAGCGCGCGATGATCGCGATGGCGCTGGTCTGCGACCCGGAGCTGCTGATCGCCGACGAGCCGACGACGGCCCTGGACGTCACGGTGCAGGCGCAGATCATGGACCTGCTCAGGGACCTCCAGCAGGAGTTCGGCACCGCGATCATCTTCATCACCCACGACCTCGGTGTGATCTCCCGGATCGCCGACGACGTGCTGGTGATGTACGGCGGCCGGTGCGTGGAGAAAGGCGGGCGCGCCGAGGTGCTCCGGGCGCCCCTGCACCCGTACACGCTGGGGCTGCTGGGCTCGATGCCGAGCCTGGACGGTCCGGTGGACGTCCCCCTGTCCCCCATCCCGGGCACCCCGCCCTCGCTGCTCACCCCGCCGCAGGGCTGCCGCTTCCATCCGCGGTGTGCGTTCGCGGAGAAGGTCGGGGGCGGGCTGTGCGGCTCGAACCGGCCCCTGCTGGAGCCGTCCGAGGGCCACTCCGAGCGCCACGCGGCGGCCTGCCACCTCACCCCCGAGCAGCGCCGCGAGTACTTCGCGGACTACGCGGCGGCCCGGGTCAACTGACACCCACCACGGTCAACCGGATACCGGATCGCAGCAGAAGGAACTTCACGCCCATGACCATCACGGACCCACTCCTGCACGTCAGCGGTCTGACCAAGCACTTCCCGATCCGCGGCGGCTTCCCGGTCAAACGGACGGTCGGCGCGGTACGGGCGGTCGACGGCCTGGACTTCCAGGTCGCCGAGGGCGAGAGCCTGGGCCTGGTGGGCGAGTCGGGCTGCGGCAAGTCGACCACGGGGCGGCTCATCACCCGCCTGCTGGAGCCGACCGCCGGCCGGATCACGTACGCGGGCCGGGACATCACGCACGCCTCCCGCAGGCAACTCGCCGCCGTGCGCCCGGAGATCCAGATGATCTTCCAGGACCCGTACTCGTCGCTGAACCCGCGCCAGACCATCGGGAGGATCGTCGCGGCCCCGATGGAGATCCACGGCATCAACCCGGCGGGAGGCCGCGAACGAAAGGTCCGTGAGCTGCTGGAGACCGTGGGTCTCAACCCGGAGCACTACAACCGCTTCCCGCACGAGTTCTCCGGAGGCCAGCGGCAACGCATCGGTGTGGCGAGGGCGTTGACCCTGTCCCCCAAGCTGATCGTGGCGGACGAACCGGTCTCCGCGCTGGACGTCTCGATCCAGGCCCAGGTCGTGAACCTCCTCCAGACCCTCCAGAAGGACCTGGGCATCGCCTTCCTCTTCATCGCCCACGACCTCGCGGTGGTCCGGCACTTCTCCCAGCGGGTCGCGGTGATGTACCTCGGCAGAATCGTGGAGATCGCGAACCGTTCCGACCTCTACGAGAACCCGCGCCACCCGTACACCCGTGCCCTGCTCTCGGCGGTCCCCGAGGTCACCGACCACGCCCGCCCCCGCGAGCGCATCCTCCTGACCGGGGACGTCCCCTCCCCCATCGACCCGCCCTCCGGCTGCCGCTTCCGCACCCGCTGCTGGAAGGCTACGGACCAGTGCGCGACGGAAACACCGCCGCTGACCAGGATCGATGGCAACGGCACCGGCCACCTCGCGGCCTGCCACCACCCGGAGACGGCGAGAACGACCGTGGCCGTCTAGCCCACGCTCAGCCCAACTCCCCCCGCTCCACACAGAACTCGTTGCCCTCGGGGTCCGCCAGTGTGATCCAGCCTCGCCCGTCGGGCCGTGTGTGGTCCGCGACCAGCGTGGCTCCGAGTCCGATCAACCGCTCGACCTCCTCGGCGCGGGTGCGGCCCTGCGGACGCAGGTCCAGGTGCACCCGGTTCTTCACCGCCTTGCCCTCACCCACCCGCACGAACAGCATCCTCGGGCCGCCCGCCGGGTCCTCGATCAGGGCCTCGGGGTCACCCGGCTTGTCGTCGTCGGCCAACGGCCGTCCGAGCAACGCGCTCCAGAACAGGCCGAGATCGTAGGGGTCGCCGGTGCAGTCGATCGTGATGCTGTGGATCACGGGGTTCAACTGGTGCCTCCTGAAGGCTGGTTGTGGTCGCGGCGAGCATTCCGCGCCCCTCGCCCCGTGTCGAGCGATTAACTGACAGACTGTTCACGATGGTTGACCGCGCGTACTCCGATGTCACTCTCGCCAGGCTGTACGACGCCCTCCATCCGTGGGGGCCGGGTGACGAGTTCTACCTGGGCCTGGCGATGGGGGCCGGAGCCGTCCTGGACATCGGATGCGGGACGGGACGCCTGCTCGGGCGGGCACGGGAGATCGGGCATCCGGGCAGGCTCACCGGGATCGACCCGGCCGCCGCGATGCTCGTACAGGCACGGCGGCGCGCGCCCGGCGTGGAGTGGGTGCTCGGGGACCTCGACTCCGCGCGGTGGACGGGCGAGTTCGACATGGCCGTGATGACCGGGTACGCGTTTCAGGAACTCCTGGAGCACGAGCAGCTGCGGCGGGCGCTCCACACCGTGCGGGAAGCGCTGGTGCCGGGCGGGTGGTTCGTGTTCGAGACCCGCAATCCCGCCGTCCGGGCCTGGGAGTTCCGGGTCCCCGAGCGTGAGGACCGGATCGTCGACCGGGACGGTGCCGTCGTACGTGTGTGGCACGAGGTCGAGACACCCGTCGTGAGCGACCGTGTGACGTTCAAGGAGACCTACGTCGGGCCCACGTGGCATCGTCCGCTGGTCAGCAGGACCACCCTGCGGTTCCTCGGGGCCGACGTGCTCGACCGGTTCCTCGGCGACGCCGGGTTCGTCGTCCGGCGACGGTTCGGGGACTGGGGGCAGGGCCCCTTCGACCCCGCCTCCAGCCCGGAGATCATCAGCGTCGTACAGCGCACGTAACGAGCGGCGCCCCTCAAGGGACGAGGTGCGCCTCAAGGGGCGAGGTGCGCCTTCATGCCTCCACCAGCACCACGTCACCGGTGTGGACCAATGAGGGTGAAAACCCTGTCCCCGTGTCGTTTCCGCAGGCCACGCGGGGGTCACGTGCCGTTGACGCCTGCGGACATCCGCTGGTAAACACACTCATCACCCCATCTGGCGTCACCCGGTCAAGCGCGATCAAGCCGTCCGACAAGCCGTCCCTGTGCGAGCGATGACGCGAGGTCATGATCCATGAACCCACAAGACCAGCACGGCAGAGGGCACCCGAGGGCAAAGAACCGGCGGTCCCGTGTGCTCGGGCTCTTAGCCGCAGCCATCACCCTCTGGGCCGGTCTCGCGACCCCGCTCGACCCCGCGCCCCAGCGGGCCGAGGCGGCGGACGGCAGGAAGGTCCTCACCGTCGCGGTCGCGCAGAGCGTCGACTCGCTGAGCCCCTTCCTGGCGACCCGCCTGGTCAGTACGAGCATCCATCGGCTGATGTACGAGTACCTGACCAACTACGACCCCAAGGACGCCCACGCGATCCCGGGCCTCGCCACCAAGTGGACGCCGTCGGCCGACAAGCTCACCTGGACCTACACCATCCGCTCCGGCACCAAGTGGTCGGACGGCAAGCCGGTGACCGCCGAGGACGCGGCCTGGACGTTCAACACGATGATGACCGACGAGGGAGCGGCCACGGCGAACGCCAGCTACGTCGCCAACTTCCGGAAGGTGACGGCCCCGAGCCCCACCAAGCTCGTCATCGAACTGAAGAAGCCGCAGGCCACGATGGCGGCCCTCGACGTGTCGATCGTGCCCAAGCACATCTGGCAAGGCGTCACGGACTTCTCGAAGTTCAACAACGACAAGAGCTTCCCCATCGTCGGCAACGGCCCCTTCGTCCTCACCGGCTACAAGCCCGACAGCTATGTGCGGCTCGAGCCCAACAAGGACTTCTGGCGAGGGGCTCCGAAGTTCGACGAGCTGGTCTTCAAGTACTACAAGGACGGTGACGCGGCCGTCGCCGCCCTGCGAAAGGGCGAGGTGTCGTTCGTGAGCGGTCTGACACCCGCTCAGTCGGCGTCGCTGGAGAACCAGGAGAACATCAAGGTCAACGACGCGCCGGGCCGCCGCTTCTACGCCCTCGCCACCAACCCGGGCGCCCGCTCCAAGGACGGGAAGCGCTTCGGCGACGGCCACGAGTCGCTGCTCGACGAGAAGGTCCGGCACGCGCTGTTCATGGCTGTCGACCGCGAGACCATCATCGACAAGGTCTTCCAGGGCCACGCGGTCGAGGGCCAGGGATACATCCCGCCACGCTTCTCCACGTACTTCTGGAAGCCGTCGGCGAGCCAGGAACTCGCCTACGACCCGGCGAAGGCGGCTCAGCTCCTCGACGAGGCGGGCTACAAGAAGAACGGCGACGGCAGGCGGGTCGGCAAGAACGGCAAACCGATCACCTACCGCGTCCTGTGCCACGCCACCGAGCCGAACGACAAGGCGGTCGGCCAGTACCTCAAGGAATGGTGGGGCAGGCTCGGCATCGGCGTGACGCTCAACTGCCTCGACAACGTGACCGATCCCTGGCTAGCCGGCACGTACGACCTCGCCTTCGACGGCTGGTCCGTCAACCCCGACCCGGACTTCGTGCTGTCGATCCACACCTGCGACGCCCTTCCCGCCACCCCCGACGACGTCGGCGCCACCGACAACTTCATCTGCGACAAGAAGTACGACGACCTCTACCGCAGGCAGCTCGCCGAGTACGACCCGGCCGAGCGGGCGGACATCGTCAAGCAGATGGAGTCGCGGCTGTACGACACCGGGTACATGAACGTCATGGCGTACCCGAACGCCGTCGAGGCCTATCGCACCGACCAGATCAAGTCCATCCAGACGATGCCCGAGGACGCGGGCAACATCTACGGCCAGGACGGCTACTGGAGCTGGTGGTCGGCGGTCCCGGCCGCCTCCGGTGAGTCCTCCGGCGGTTCCGGCTCGACCGGCGTCGTCATCGGGGTCGGCGCGGGCGTCGTGGTCCTCGCGGGAGCCGGAGTGTTCCTCGCGATGCGCCGTCGTTCCACCGCCGAGGACCGCGAGTAGCCGATGAGCCGACCGGCCGTATGGGCCAGCCGCAGGAGGGCCGTTCATGACCGCTGACGCGGCATCCGCACCGGTCGACAAGGCCGGAGGTACGGCCCTCGCCGGACCTCCGGCCCGCGGACCACGGGCGCGCACCGGGGCCTCGTACCTCCGCTACAGTGCCGGAAAGGTGGGCGGCGCGGCCGTCTCCCTGCTCGCCGTCCTCGTCACCAGTTTCTTCCTCTTCCGGCTGGTCCCCGGCGATCCGGTCAAGTACATGACGGGCGGCCGCCAGGTCTCGGCGGAGCAACTGGCCGCGTACCGCAGGGAGTTCGGGCTCGACCTGCCCCTGTGGGAGCAGTTCACGAGCTACTGCGGCAAGGCGCTCACGGGAGACCTCGGCACGTCGTACCAGTTCCGGGCGCCCGTCATCGACAAGATCACCGAGGCGCTGCCGAACACACTCCTGCTCACCGGCACGGCGTTCGTCCTGTACACCGCGCTCGGCGTCTTCCTCGGCACACGCTCGGCATGGCGGCACGGCCGGCTCGGCGACCGGCTGAACACCGGTCTGGCACTGACCCTCTACTCGGTTCCGTCCTTCTGGCTGGGCCTGCTCCTGATCATCGTGTTCTCGGTGGGCATGGGCCCGGTTCCCGGGCTCTTCCCGACCGGCGGCATGGAGTCGGGCGGCAAGGAGGGCTTCGCGTACACCATCGATGTCGCCCACCACCTCGTCCTGCCGGTGGTCACACTCGTCGCGGTCGAGTACGGCCAGACGCTGCTGGTCACGCGCTCGGCGCTGCTCGACGAGATGGGCGGCGACTATCTGACGACCGCGCGCGCCAAGGGGCTCAGGGACGATCTGGTCCGGCGCCGGCACGCCGTACCGAACGCGCTGCTGCCCACGGTCACGCTGATCTTCGTCAATCTCGGCCGGACCGTCGCCGGTGTGATCCTCGTCGAGACGGTCTTCTCCTGGCCGGGCCTCGGTGGGCTCTTCTACCAGGCGTTGAGCGTGCCCGACCTCCCCCTGGTCCAGGGACTGTTCTTCGTCTTCGCTTCGTCGGTGATCGTGATGAACACGCTGGCCGACCTGATGTATCCGCTGCTCGATCCCCGGGTGGGCCGATGACGACCGAAGGCACTCCCGCGGCGGCGAAGGCCGGTCCACGGACGCTCGCCCGGCAGCGCCGCCGCCACTTGGCCGTCCGGTTCTGGAAGCGGTACCGCACCCACCGCGCCGGGCTCGTGGGCCTGGCCGCGCTCGTCCTCTTCGCGCTGGTGGCGTCGGCCGCGCCGCTGGTGGTCGGCTCCGACGTGTCCAGTGTGACCGGCGCGCCGGGCCGGCCGCTGGAGAGTCCGAGCGGGGAGTTCCCGCTGGGCACCGACCGGTTCGGGCGCGATCTGCTGGGCCTGGTGGTGTGGGGCTCGCGGGTGTCGCTGCTGGTCGGACTGCTCGCCGCCGTGCTGTCGGTGGCGATCGGAGCGCTGGTCGGGATCACGGCCGGGCACTTCCGCGGTGCGTACGCCACGGTGATGATGCGGATCACCGACTGGTTCCTGGTGATGCCGGCGCTGGTGCTCGCCATCGCGCTCGCCAGTGTCATGTCCCGCTCGCTCGGCACGATCGTCCTGGCGATCGGCGTGACGTCGTGGCCGACCACGGCCCGCCTGGTGCGGGCACAGACGCTGGCGGTGGAGTCGCGGCCGTACATCGAACGCGCGAAGGCGCTCGGCGGCGGCCACTGGCACATCATGACCCGGCATGTGCTGCCCAACGTGATGCCCCTGGTGCTGGCCCAGACGACCCTCATGATCTCCTCCTCCATCCTCACGGAGGCGACGCTGGCCTTCCTCGGTCTGGGTGATCCGACGGTGGTGTCGTGGGGCGGTCTGCTCCAGGAGGCGCGCGAGGCGGGCGCGGTCAGCTCCGGCGCCTGGTGGTACCTGGTGCCGCCGGGCGTGGCGATCGCCGTGGTCGCGCTGGCGTTCACGCTGTGCGGCCGTGCCGTGGAGTCCGTTCTCAACCCCAGGCTGGGGGTGGCCCGTTGACGCTGCTGGAGATCCGGAACCTGGAGGTGACCTACCGGGGCGGTGCGGCCGCGGTACGGGGCGTCGACCTGTCCCTGACCGCCGGTCAGAAGCTCGGCATCGCGGGCGAGTCGGGCTGCGGGAAGTCCACCCTGGCGCTCGCGCTGCTCAGACTGCTGCCGACCGGGACACGGGTCGGCGGGGTGATCCTGCTGGACGGCGAGGACGTGCTCACGATGCGGTGGGGGCGGTTGCGGGCGGTCCGGTGGG
>NZ_VJZC01000880.1 GCF_009377185.1 Streptomyces spongiae | reverse complement strand
CCGCTCCCCCTCGCGCTGGTCTGCGTGACCCTGGCCTCCACCGGCTTCGCCGCGAGCCTCCTCCAGCAGGAACGCCTGCTCTCCCTGACCCCGCCCCACCTCACCGGCCACGCCCTGGGACTGCACTCCTCGGGCATGCTCACGATGCAGGGCGTGAGCGCGGCGCTCGCGGGAGCGGTGGCCCAACTGACGTCTCCGGCGGCGGCGATGGCCGTGATGGCGGCGGCGTCGATCGCGGTGACGCTGACCCTCGCGGCGAGGCCCTCCGGCCGGCTCGCCGGGGCGTCCAGTGCTCAGGCGGAAGAGGGGTAGCGGTGAGTTCCGGGCGGCACCCGCCTGGCTTTGGGAGCGCGCACCCATGGCACTCTGGCGCGGCTCCGCCACGGACGCGGAGCCGACCCCCTTCGCCGAACGCAGGCGCCACGTGACAGCCATCCCACGTTTTTTGACATGGGGACCCGAACAGCGCCCCCGCCGACTACCGCTTCGACCCGCCTTCTACGCGTACTACGTCACCTTCTCGGCCGTGAACGGCAGAGTTGGTGTACTCGGTCGTTCACACCTCGTCGCACTCCCGACTGCCCCCTACGACAGGACGGTCACGGGTCGCATCTCCCGCGGTACGGCTTGTGCCGGTGGCGGGACGGGCATGGTGACAAATGCCCACGCCGAGCGTGCGCGGTCGCGCACGTTGACCCCGGCGACGACATCGGCGGGCCCAGCGAGGCCGCACCGTCGACAGCGGAAATGGTCTCGGTCGGGCCGGTTGGCCCGCTCGGTGTGCCCGCAGCGCGGACAGCGCTGCGAGGTGTAGGCCGCGTCCACTTCAAGGAACGGCACCCCGGCCTTGCGTGCCTTGTAGGCGAGGTGCTGGCCGAGTTGGCGGAAGGGCCAGGAGGAGAGTGTGCCCCGCTGGTCGCCGCGTAGCCGTACCCGCTCGCGGATCCCGCCGAGTGCCTCGACGGCGATACCGCGATTGGTGCGTTGGGCGACGGGCACGGCGGGTGGCCGAGCGGGTCTGCTTCTGCTGGAGTTCAGCGCGTTTGCGGGCCTGCCAACGCCGGTAGCGGGACAGGCGGCGCCCCTGGTGGTTGCTGCCGTCGCTGGTGGTGGCCAGGTTCACGATGCCGCGGTCCACACCGATGAAGTCGGCTGGCCCATACACCTCGGGCTCGGGCAGGTCGCAGGTGGCGATCAGGAACCACTTCCCGCCGCGCTGGACGAGGTCGCTCTCGCCCTTGCGGTGGGTCACGAGGGTCACCGCCCGCACCGCCGGCTGCGCCGACAGCCCGAAGGTGGCCTTCAGATCCGCGTATACCTTCTCTGCAGGCCGTTGCGGTCCTTCAGCTCATTGGCGAAGGCAACCTGCGAAGCATGGGTGGCGGCCCGGTTGCAGGCGCGCAGGGTCGCCTCAAGCACCGACGTTTGCTCGGGCGTCGGCAGCAGCTTCACTTGGATCACCAGCTTCATGACATCGGACCGTAGTACGACAACCGCACCCATGACCGGCACTTCCTCCACCACCCGCCATCCCGGTGAACCGATGCGGCCCGCTCCGCGCCGCCGGGACGGACAGGCGATTCCTCCCCGGTGTGAACGCCGGGGCCCCTCACCGGAACCAGGTGAACACCATGAAGTTCACGCCGAACACCGGCCTGCCGGCCCAGCGTGAGATCGACGTGATCACCACCCGGACCTGGAACCGCACCTGATGTTCAACCCCGACCGAGGCTGCGACGGCAGAGGAGGGGAGACGGACATCAACCCGCCGCACGGCACGTTCACGGACGCGGAACCGGCGATCACGATCTAGGACCGGCCAGGACGGGCTAGGAGGTCTGGTCGGTTGCCCCGCGCGTCGCCCGCTCCGTCCCGTCCGCCGTCGCCCGGCCCGCTCCGTCGGGTGACGGCGGCACGGACGCGGTGCTCGGCAGGTCCGTGGCGCGGGCCTCCATGGGCACGGGTTCGAGACGTACGTTCGCCTCGTCGGCGAGGTACTTTTCGAGCTCCGGTGGCCGGTAGGCCGCGTCCCCGTCGTGGCGTTCCCTGGCGGGGACGGCCAGGTACTGGCCCGTGTCGAGGCCGTCGCTGCCCTTCGCCGCCCGCCCGATGGGCCGGTGCAGCGGATCGGCCACTCGGTACAGTCCCGTACGCGAGTCGTGCAGCTCGCCCATGACGAGGGGACGCACCCTGAACTCGGTGCTCCGGCCCGGACTCATCTCACGCGGTCCGCTCGGGCTCAGCGCTCTGGTGTCGAACTCCAGGCCGTATCTGCGGGCGTGATGGACCATCCACAGCAGGGCGATGTCGGACAGGGACGTCTCCGGGTAGCCGCCGCCGATGTCGCTGTGCACCCCGGCGAACCACACCTGCCGCAGTTCCTGCGCGTCGTCGGCGGTGCCGGGCTGTCGGCTCCACAGCGTCGGCCGGAACGCCGAGCGCTGCTCGTCGATGGCCAGCGCGTGGAAGGCGCCCTTCACATGGCTGCTCAGCTCGGTGTCGTGGAAGGCCCAGCGGCGGTTGACCATGTCAACGACCGGCTTGGTCCATCCCGGCCCCGGAACCGGGATACCCAGGGCGCCGACCGTGTCCCACACACCGATGAAGTGGATCTCCGGCTCGTACGAGAACGCCCGGCGGAACAGGGTGGACGCGGCGCCGCTCGGTGTCTCGATCCGGTCGCGGTACAGGGCCCACGCCTTCTTGACCCGGCCGGAGTGTTCACGGCGCAGGATCCCGGAGTTGCGCACCAGCCCCGCCAGGCTGCGCGCGGTGAACGCGCCCCGGCTGAACCCGAACAGGTACAGCTCGTCACCGGGCTCGTAGGCGTGGACGAGGAAGCGGTAGGCGTCGATGACGTTCCGCGACAGGCCCACCCCGAAC
>NZ_VJZC01000879.1 GCF_009377185.1 Streptomyces spongiae | reverse complement strand
GTGCGTGGGGGTGGGTGCGGGCGTGCGGGTCCGGTTCTCGCGCGTGCGGCTCACCCGACCGGCGAGTGCTGGTAGCCGACGGGGTCGGGCAGGCAGCGGGGGTCCTCCCAGAGCAGCGCCAGATCGTACGCCCAATGGTGTTCGGACGACTCGGAGGCGTACGCGGTCTCGCGCAACTCGTGAATGTACGTGGGCAGTTCGGCGGGCGGTAGATCCGCGAGGTGTTCGGCGAGGCGGTCCAGGAAGGCCGCGCCCCGGCAGTCCTCGTGCGACGGCCCGCCCCGGCAGCCGGAGCGCGGCCACAGCATCACCGGCACCGCCGCGTTCAGTCCGGCCTTGAACAGCTGCCGGGAGCCGTCCGTGCGCGGCGGGGTACCGAAGCCGACGACATCCGCTCCCCGGCGCAGGGCCACGGTCAGCTTGCCCGGGTCCTGCCCGACGGTCCCGCAGCCGATACGGCGCAGCCGGGCCGACCGCTGGACGTCGAGCTCCCGCCACTTCTGCAGGAGCTTGTGCTGGAGGCCGCCGCTGCGCCGCCGCTCCAGGTCCATGACGACGAGCGGGGCGAAGGCGCCGAGCGGGCTGTCGTCGTCGGCGCTGCGCTGCCAGTTGGCCACGTCCGTGTTGAGCCACCGGCGCGGCAGCACGAAGGCGAGCAGCTCCCGGGCGCCCGGCTCCAGTGCGTGGTACGCCTCGTCGATGCGCTCCAGGGCGTAGGACCGCACCCGGTCGGCGGGCATCCGGCGCCGGCCCACCACACGGCGGTGGTCTCCGTTGTACGCGGACACCTCCACCAGGAACTGGTGGTCCCCGGAGCCGCTGGGCGCGATCTCGACGAGGATCGGCGACCAGGAGTGGGGGGTCACCCCGGCCTTGTGTCCGGGCGCCGCCTCGGCGCCCACGTGCGGCCAGGACCGCAGGGCGGCCCGGGTCGGCCTGTCCTCGACGAAGTCGGCGAGCCGTTCCGCGAACCGGACCGCGGCCTTGGTGTCGCTCACCTCGGAGAGGAGGTACCAGGCGGCGTCCCACAGGGAGGCGAAGCCCTGCGGCGGGGGCGGGGGACCGAAGTCGGTGACGGCTTCCTGGTAGAGCCGCCGGGGGCTGCACTCCAGGTCGCCGTGGCGGTCCGCCTCCTCGACCAGCAGCCGGAGCCGCTCCTTCTGCGGGCCGTCGTAGTCCGGGGTCGGGATCAGGTCGCCGAGGCGGGGCCAGTAGCGGGCCATGACGTTCGCGGGCAGCATCCGTCCGTTGCGGACCCCGGGGTCGCGGGCCGCCGCCGAGACCATGCCGACGACCCGGCCGCTGTCCGCGAGCGTCACCGCCGCCCCGCTGAACCCGGGCACCAGCGGCTGCCCGTGCGCGGCCCACGCCTCCAGCTGCACCCACTCCCCGGCGATCAACTGGCCTGCGGTGGCCCGGTATTCGGCGATCGTGCCCTCGTCGTAGTGCTTGGGGAAGCCGTACGCGAGGAGTTTGCGCGGCGGGTGGCCGTACGCCTCGTCGGGTGCCGCGAACTCGGCGGGCTTCAGGTCGACGGCGCGGTCGAGTTCCAGGACGGCGAGGTCACCGGCGTCCGTGTCGCGGCCGTCCCAGCCGCCGTGCGCGACGACGTGGGCGCCGATCGACTCCCCGCCGCCGTGCGCGAAGGACACGCTCACCGCGTCGGTGCCGCTGCGGGCGACCACGTGCGCGCAGGTAAGGACATGGCGTTCGGTGACCAGGAAGCCGGCGCCCGTGTCGCGCCCGCAGCTGATCCTGGCGTGCCAGGCGGCGCTGGTCATGATGGCGAGGAGGTCTCCGGGGGAGCGTCCGACCGCCCTGGGGACCAGGAGAGCTTGACCACGAGATGCCCCTCGACCGCGCTCTTCGCGATCAGCGCGCCCGCCTCCGCGGTGAGCTTCACCCCGAACTCGATCTCCACCGCGTCGGGTTGCAGCGAACCGTCCCGGAAGACCCGCAGCGCGGACGCCGCCGCTGAGCGCACACCGTCCAGGGCGCCCTCGAAGGTCCGCGTCGCCTGGACCGTACCGTCGTCCCCGCGGGCCACGAGACGGGAGCCCGATCCGGCCCCCTCCTCGACGGCCTCGACGGTGACCACGGCTCCGTCGGCGGTCTTGAACTCCACTAAGCCTTCCACCACGCCCCCGTCCTGTCGTTCGTGACGTCCAACCAGCCTATTGTCACGGACGGTACTCGTGTTGTCTCTTTTTCCACAGGCCATACACATACTCCGAACGGGTGTGCGCGGCCCCGGTCATGTGATACCCCGCACGACCCCCAGCGCCATCAAGTCCTGCGGCCGCACCCGCAGTTCGTCCGCCGTGGCCCGCACCTGGTCCCCGGGGCGTTTGAGGATCGCGGCGGCCAACTCCGGGGCGATCACCGAGAAGTAGCTGTCCGGGGTGGCCCAGGTGCTGCCGGGCGCGGCCAGCGCGAGCGCGCCGCCCGAGCCGCCCTCGCCGATGACCAGCGTGGTGACCGGAGTCCGGGCGGTGGCCACCGCGTCGAACACGTCCGCGACGGCCCCTCCGGCGCCCTGCCGCTCGGCCTCGGCGTCGTTGGCGGCGCCCGGGGTGTCCACCAGTGTCAGCACGGGAATGCCGAGCCGGCCCGCGAGGCGGATCAGCCGGGCCGCCGTGCGGTACCCGGCGGGGCGGGTCGCGGTGCCGCACTGGGCCGCGTACGCGACGGTCCGGCCCTCGTGCTCGCCGAAGCCGCACAGCATGCCGGGGTCGGTGCCGCCGCAGCGGTCGCCGCCGATGGCCGCGCGGCGCGTGAAGTACGCGTCCAGGTAGGCCGCGGCGCGGGGGCGTTCGGGGGAGCGGGCGCGCAGGACGGCGGCCCAGCCGGTGGAGGGGAGGGCGGAGAGCGAGGCGTTCTCTTCTC
>NZ_VJZC01000878.1 GCF_009377185.1 Streptomyces spongiae | reverse complement strand
CCCCGAACCCGTGCCCTCCCTCACCACGTGGCACGGCGCGGGCGCCTCCGCGACCCCGGACGACGTCCACCGCGTGGCCGCCGAGTTCATCCAGCTCGCCGCCCGGTACGCCACCCCCACCACCGAACTGCCCGCCGTGGCCGACGTCCTGGCCCGTACGCTGCTCGCCGTCGCCGACGTGGACCTCACGGACGCCGACGCCGTACGCCTGGGACCGCAGGGGTACGCGCGCCTTCTGCGCGGGGCGGTGCAGGGCGCGGACCGGGGGCTGTCGCCCGAGGCCGCGTGGTTCCACGACGCCCTGCTGGTGTCCGTGTGCCTGCACGTCCTGCACCACTTCGTCCGCCGCTCCCGACACATCCAGCACCAGATGCCCGGACACGCCAGCCGCATCCGCCAGCTCGTCGACCTGGACGACGCCGAGGCGACGGCCCGCAGCCCCGAACATCCTCAGGAGGACGCCGACTTCGAGGCCCGGTACGCCGAGGACGCGATCCGCAGGTACGGATGGCTGACGATCGTCGGAGTGGACCTCCCCAACGCGCCGGACCGCTGGCTCCTGGAGGACACGTATCTCAGCCTGGAGGCCGAGGAACGCACGGAGGACGCCGAGAAAACGGGAACAACCTCACCCTCCAACGGGCAGCGCACCGTACTCCTCGCCGACCGGGCACTGGACGGCCATGAACGCGTCCTCCTGCTCGGCCCCGCCGGCTCGGGCAAGACGACCCTCGTCCAGTGGCTCGCCGTGTCCGCCGCCCGCGCACAGGCACGCGTCCCCTTCGTCCTGCCCGTGCGCCGCTTCGCCCGCGAGGGCTTCCCCGCCCCCGACGACTTCCTGCACGCCGTACGCCACCCGCTCGCCGACGAGGCGCCCGAGGGCTGGGTCGTGCGGACGCTGCTCGCCGGGCGCGCCCTGCTGCTGGTGGACGGGATCGACGAGGCCCCCGAGGAGACCCGCGGCAAGCTGCGCGACCAGCTCCGCCGGCTGCTGCGGGTGTTCTCCGGCAACGGCTGTCTGGTCACCTCCCGTCCCTCCGCCGTGGAGGACGGCTGGCTCTCGCGGGAACGCCTCTCGGAGGAGGGCTTCACCCAGCTGTCGCTGGCGCCGATGTCACGGGACCAGGTCACGCGGTTCGTCCGGGACTGGCACGCGGCGGCCATGGGCGACGAGCAGAGCGGGCGGGACGAGCAGGAGCGGGAGGCGCTGCGGACGTACGAGCAGCGGCTGCTGCACTCGGTACGGATCTACCGTGAGCTGCGCCAGCTCGCCACCAACCCCCTGATGTGCGGTCTGATCTGCGCGCTCAACCGGGACCGCTCCGGCTCCCTGCCGCAGGGCCGCAAGGAGCTGTACGAGGCGGCCCTGGAGATGCTGCTGCAGCGCCGCGATCCCGAACGGGACGTGCTGTACGCCGACGACGTGCGGCTGCAGCAGGAGCCGCGGGAGCGTCTGCTGCGGAAACTGGCCCACGCGATGCTGGAGGACGGCGTCTCGGAGCTGCCGCACCGCCGCGTGGTCGACATCCTCGACGGCGCCCTGCCGAGCATCCCGGCCGCCCGTGCGGAGGGCGGCGGCGAGAAGATCTTCCGCCATCTGCTGCACCGCACCGGTCTGCTGCGCGAACAGGCGGAAGGCGCGGTGGACTTCATACACCGCACCTTCCAGGACTATCTGGCCGCCAAGGAGATCGTGGCCCGCGGCCGGCTCCACTCCCTCGTCGCCCACGCCCACCGGCCCGAGTGGGAGGAGGTCATCCGCATGGCCGCCGCCCACGCCCGCCCGGAGGAGTGCGCCGACTTCCTGCAGCGGCTGCTGTCCGCCGCTCCGGAGCTGCGCCGCCCCCAGGTGAACCACCGCCGGCTGATGGCCGCGGCCTGCCTGGAACACGTCACCGAACTCGACCCGTCCATCCGGCAGTTGGTGCACGACCGCACGAAGTACCTGGTACGCCCGGCGACCGATCTCGCCGCCCGCAGCCTCGGCTGGGTCGGGCCCATCGTGCTGGAGCTGCTGCCCGACCCCGAGGAGGTGCCGGGCGACCAGCAGGCCCTCATGCTCGCCCTCACGGCCACCCGGGTCGAGGACGACGCCGCCATCGACTACCTGGCCCGTCTGCGCACCCGCTCGTCCCTGGCCATCCGCGCCGAACTGGCCCGTCCCTGGCGTCACTTCGACACGGAACGGTACGCCCGCGAGATCATCGCCCACCTGGATCCGGACGGGCTGTACTACCCGGTTTCCGACACCGCGGAGCTGGCCGCCCTCCGCGATCTGGGCGGCCGCCCCCGCATCCAGGTGGCGGGCGTCATCCCCACCGCCGATCTCCTCAGCGGCCTGGACCACACCCAGCTCACCCACCTCTGGATCAACGCCCAGCCCACCGACCCGGACATGTCCTGGCTGTCCCGCTTCCCCAACCTCCGCGTCCTCCGGGTCAACCCGCGTCTGCCCCGGGTACGGAACGTTCCGGAGGGAGTGACGATCACGGCCTGAGCCGACGAGGGCTGACGGGCCACATCCCGGGTCGTCGCACGCCGTCTCCCTGTTCTTCGCGACCCGCGCGCCCGGAAGGACGAGGGAGTCGCCGCGAGCCGCCCATGGGCGACTCAAGTCGTTCGGGCTGGTCCTGGCGTGGAAACCGTGTCCCCGTCGGCGTGTCCTTGCCCTGCTCCGCAGGGAGTTCGATCCCTCCCGGGCTGTACGTCCGCGGTTTCGGTGACCTCTTCAAGGACGTGGCCGAACAGCGCCACAGACCTGTCGGGCGGGCACGCCGAGAAGACGTTCAAGCTGCCGGACTACGACGGCCAGCTGTCCTGAGCGGTCCCCGCACGCACACGAAGACGGGCGAAGGGGGCCGGTGCCCTTCAGGCCTGTCTCTTATACACGTCTTACGCTGCC
>NZ_VJZC01000877.1 GCF_009377185.1 Streptomyces spongiae | reverse complement strand
GCCTGGCGACGCACGGCCAGCCCCGGATCGGCGTCAGGTCAGCGCTGTTCGTACGGCGGGCTGGTCTCCCTATGAGCCTGCCTGCCGGTTACGCGCTGGCTGGGCGCCTGACGCAGCAGGCGTTACCGCGTCACTGGGTGTAGATGTACAGGGACGTGCTCTCAGTCGTGGCCTCCTCCAGAGCAGCGGCGAACTCGGTGGTCTCGGTGTCGCTCAGGGTGTCTGTCTCCTCGGAGACAGGGCGGAGCAGAGTGGTGTTCATGATCATTTCCTTTGCCTGTTGTTGTTTTCCTTCCCGGGGGCGTCGGTCTCCCGGGGGTCTGTGGGGGCTTTACGCGTAGCCGTACTCCCGCAGGACGTGTCCGTAGCGCCGCTCGAACAACATGTGCTGTTCCGGGGTGAACTGCTCGCGCCAGGCGCCCGTCCGGCCACTGCGGAACGTGTAGGAGTCCCGGTTGAAGATCCGGCGGGCGAGGGCTTCCCGGCTGGCGGAGTCCATGTCGTCGGCCAGGTCCAGGAAGTCGGTGATCTTTTTGATCTCCGCCGCCTGGGCGGCCGCCGAGCCGCCCCCATCCGGGCCGACGAGTGCCTCGAACGACACCTTGCAGACCCTTGGATGGCGCAGCAGCCACAGTGCCCGCTCGAATGAGTCGCCTCCTGGGAAGCCGGGGTCTGTGAGCGCGATGCCGATGCGGTCGCGCGGGTCCTGGACCGATTTGAGGATGTCGCTGTAGACGACATGGTCCGGGAATCCGCCGAGTCTTCCGGCATCCTTCTCGGCGAGGAAGTTCACCATGGACAGAAGGACGTCTCGGGGGTCCCGGTAGTTGAGAATAATCCTCGGGCTGCCGCTACTGGCCCACTCAAGCAGGAAGTTCTCGTCCACCCCGGCCAGATCCAGGTCGTGGGTGAACCAGCACACACCGCCCGGGGTGTCACTGAACCGGTAACCGGACTGCCGGGAAAGCTCTCTGGCGGTCAGCCGGTCCGTCTCCGGATCGCTGTCGGCCGCTGCTGTACGGGGCATACCGAGCCGTACCGACCAGGCCCGGTTGAGTACGGTGACGGCCCGGCTGACAGCGCGGTCGACAGCCGCGCGGTCCCTGGAACGCTGCAGCGCGGCGATCTCGTCCGGTGTGTACACCGCGCCGAGTACGCGCAGGGCTGTCTGCCTGCCGAGCGGGCGCGGCGCCACGCCCGCCGACGACACGGCGCCGTTCAGGACATACCCGAGCCCTGCCATCACCTCCTTGAGGAGGTGCGTCCCCGACTTGCGTAACGAGACGACCAGAATATGTTCAGCTTCCACACCCGTAACAACGGTCCCAGGCGTACGTCCGTTCCCACAACAAACCATCACTCGGACGATGGTTCTGGACCTGACTGAACGTCGCCCTCGTGACAGAGAGCTACTCGCTGCCTGGCCGTAGACGAGAGCAGGGCCTACCAGGGTCACTCCCGATCTTGCTCACCCATCGACCGATTGATGAGCAAGATCGATAAGCGGCGATGCGCGGCCGGATCGGCACCGGATCATGCCCATAAAACGGTGTCAGAAAGTCGATGTGCTCAAGAACTTGAGGAACACCGTTTTCTGTACGATCTGGCGGGTGCAGCCACCCCAAAACGACGACACCGCCGATCTCCTCGCACCCGTTCCGGCCGTACGGACCGGCAGCCTCGTGGGATACGCACGCGTGTCCACCAAGGGGCAGTTGCTCGACCGGCAGATCCACGCACTCAACACAGCGGGCTGCATCCGGATCTTCTCCGACAAGAAGTCCGGCAAGAACGCCGAACGCGAGGAACTGTGGAAGGCCCTCGACTACCTGCGCGAGGGCGACACCCTCGTCGTCCCGTCGCTGGACCGGCTCGGCCGTTCCATCCAGGACCTCATCGCGATCATGTCCGGCCTACGCAAGCGCGGCGTCGGCTTCACCTCGCTGCACGAGGCGCTCGACACGACCACGCCCGGCGGGCGCCTGGTCTTCCACGTGTTCGCGGCGCTCGCGGAGTTCATCCGCGAACTCATCGTGCAGGGCACCAACGAGGGCCTGGACGCCGCCCGCGCCCGCGGCGCCCGACTCGGCCGCCCGCCGGCGATGACGGAGGAACAGGTACGTCACGCCCGCGACCTGCTCGCCCGCCCGGAGAACACCGTCACCTCGATCGCAAAGCTCCTCAGCGTCTCCAGGAACACGATCTACAACTACGTGCCCGAACTGAAGGGCGGTCGCCTCGCACTCGCTGAGGCGACGAGCTCGCCGGAACTGCCCCAACCCACCAGGTCCGAGGAGTGATCACCGCCGTTTGCGGCTGGTGACAGCATTCTTACCGGCACCCCGACTTCCGGCGAAGCGATCTTCTGTTCGTGCCTGGGGCCGCGGCGGAATGTGGCGCTCGGTACCGACCGCGTCACTGTGTGCGGCTATCTCCGCGCACGCCGAAGCACTGGAGGCAACGCTGACCCTGTCAGCCGCGACGACACCCTCCTGTAACGAGCGGTATCAGCGCTGAAGCAGGGCCGTCCCGGACGCGGTCGGCTCGGACTGGGCCGACCGCCGCCCCGTGCAGGTGCCATGTTCGGCGCGAGGTCGCCGAGATGACCGACCGGGTAGACAATTTGGCAGTTAGTGTCAGGTCATCGACATTCTACGGAGGTCGCGGTGCGCTTCCGCCAGAGGGAAACCTCACCGGTCGGCGGCGCGGAGTTGAACATGTTCTCGGCGGTCGGGCCGCGTCGCACCGGTGTCTCTCCTCTCCCGTCGGAAGTTTCTGAGACATCGGCGGAATGCGGCTCGTGAGGCCGATCATCCGTGATCACATGAGGTCGACTTTCCGTCGGCGGCTCGAAACGACCGCTCGCTCGTTCCGGTTGGTTCCGCCGCCGCGGCCCCCCACCAC
>NZ_VJZC01000876.1 GCF_009377185.1 Streptomyces spongiae | reverse complement strand
CGGTGAGGGCGGTGGGGTTCGCCAGCGTAGGCACGTCGGGCGACGGATGGCCGGTTGCCGCGCGGGCCCGTGCGGCAGTACGGACCTGCGTGCCGCCTCCCGCCCTCCCCGAACCCTAGTTGAACACGTTCAAAAACAGGGGCTACGCTGAGGCTCCGAGCGAACCGAGGGGGTTCGATGAAGGTAGTGCTGCCCGGGGGAACCGGACAGGTGGGCACGATTCTCGACCGCGCGCTGACGGCGGCCGGCCACGAGGTCACGGTGGTGACCCGACGTCCCGCGCGGGCGCACCACATCGGATGGGACGGGGCCACGCTCGGCCGCTGGGCCGCGGCGATCGACGGCTGCGATGTCGTGGTCAACCTGGCCGGGCGCAGCGTCTCCTGCCGCTACACCACCGAGAACCTGCGGGCCATGATGGACTCCCGGGTGGATTCGGCGCGGGTGGTCGGCGAGGCGATCGCCGCCGCCTCGCGGCCACCGCGCGTCTGGCTGCAGATGAGTACGGCGACGGTCTACGCCCACCGCTTCGACGCGGCACACGACGAGGCGACCGGGGTGATCGGCGGCTCGGAGCCCGGAGTGCCGGACTACTGGGCGTACAGCGTCGCGATCGCGGAGAACTGGGAGCGGGCGCAGGCCGAGGCGCCGACTCCAGCGACCCGCAAGGTGGCGCTGCGCTCGGCGATGGTCATGAGCCCGGATCGGGGCGGTGTGTTCGACGTACTGTCGCGGCTGGCGCGACTTGGGCTGGGCGGTCCGGTGGCCGGCGGCGCGCAGTACGTCTCCTGGATCCATGACGAGGACTTCGTGCGAGCGGTGGAGTTCCTGATCGCCAGGGACGACATCGAGGGGCCGGTGAACCTCGCCTCGCCCGGCCCTCTTCCCCACCGCGATTTCATGCGCGTGCTGCGCACGGCCTGGGGCATCCCGGTAGGGCTGCCGGCGACGCGCTGGATGGCCGAGCTGGGGGCGTTCGCGCTGCGCTCGGACACGGAACTGCTGCTCAAGAGCCGTCGGGTGGTGCCGGGCCGGCTGCACGCGGCCGGGTTCGCCTTCACGTACCCCGACTGGGAGACAGCCGCCACATCCCTCGTACAGCGGGCCAGGCTGGTTCGTGCGGCATCGGGTCGGCCCCGTGCATCGAGCAGCCACGCTGTGTAGACGACCACGAGAAGTGGCCCAGAGCCCCTTCCCACTCTCGGCTGCGCGCCCGCGTCATTTGGCCGTGTACTCGTACTGCAGCTCGTACAGGTGACCGGCCTTCACCATCACCGTCGCTTCGATGGGGCGTTCGTGGTCCGTGTAGACGACTCGGAGAGTGCACAGGACCGGCAGGCTGCCGGGGAGGCGGAGTGCCTGGAACTGCTCCTGGGTGGGGATTCTGGCGGAGACCCGGTCCACGCTCAGGCGCGGCGGGTGGCCGAGTTCTGCCAGGAGCGCGGGAGTGCCGCCCTTGATCCTTGGGCGGTCCATCAGAGCCGTGCCGCGGGCGATGTCCAACGGGTAGTAGGACTGCACGAGTTCGGCAGGCTCGTCGTCAATCAGGAGGATCTGGCTCCGGAGCAGCGCCACACCGTCTTCCTGCAGCCCGAAAGCGGTGCGCACGTCCGCGGGTGGACGCGCCTCCCGCACGTCGAGGACGGAGATACGAGCGTCCGCACCGTACTTGGCCGCCTCGACGAGCCAGCGGTAGCTCTCTCCAGCGGCGGTCGGCGTCATGGACTCAGCGGGACGCACGGTGCGTTGACGGTGCTGTCGGACCGTGACCCCCGCACCCGCGCGCCCCACCACCAGGTTCTCGTCCTTGAGGAGTTGCACGGCCTTCTGCACGGTGGCGTTCGAAGCGTCGAAACGGGAGGTGAGCTGCGCGGTGGAGGGCAGCGTGGCTCCCGGCGCCAGCTCGCCGCTCATGATGTCGTCGCGCAGGTCGGCTGCGATCCGCTCGTGCAGCGAGCGGCGGTCGAGGGAATCCGGTTCGGCCTTGGGCACGGTCATCCGATCCTGATCTCGTATCGCAGTCTCTGCCTCAGTGCGGGCATCACCATACGGTCGACCTGAATGGGCCGGTCGTCACGGTCCAGCGTCAGTCTGGTGAGCCGCAGCACGGGCTCTCCAGGTGCGGTCCCCAGAACCTCCCGCTCCGCGTCGTCCGGCATCCCCGCCACGACATCCTCACGGACCACCACACCCACATGCCCCAACTGGGCAAGCAACGTGACAGCTCCACCAGGGATCTTGGCCGTCCCCGCAAGCCCTGTGCCCCGGGCGATGTTGGTGGGGTAGTAGGTGTCAGTCAGTTCGTTGGGCTGGTCGTCGAGCAGGATCAGGCGCCGCCGTACGACGACCGGCTCGTTATCCGAAAGCCCGAGCAGCCGCGCCACCTCGCCAGGTGCCGGCACCTCCCCGGCGTGGACGATCCGCTGGCTACCTCGCCGCCCCTGGGCAGCCGCGTCAGCGCTCCAGGCATCGCCCTGCCCCTTTTCGCGCGGGGTCAGATACGGCATCGAAGTGCTGACCCACCTGCTCTCGTTCACGAAGCCCTCCCCTGGGCCTACGACTGCTGTGCCGTCTGGCCTTGCCGCTCTACACGGTAAGCGACTGATCGCAGCGCCCAACTTCCAGGAGAGACCACCTTGATGCCTTTCGCGAATATCAGTAAGGTAATCACTGTTGGGTGCCTCAGCCTCGACGAGGTGGCCCCTGCGTCCCCGCCCAACGAGATCGTGACGGGAGCCCCCGACCCCGCGAGTACGGCCACCAGCGAACCCACCGGAGCCGACGACATGACCGACCTCATCCGCCGCCTCACCGCATGGATGGGCCTCCTGGCCAAGCCGGGCAAAAAGCGCCGCCGCCCCGCACCAAGGCCCCGCCAGATGTCCTCCGGCCCGCCCCTGGCATCCATTGTTC
>NZ_VJZC01000875.1 GCF_009377185.1 Streptomyces spongiae | reverse complement strand
GGCTCTGGGGGTTCTGGGAGTGACGGGGGCTCGTCCTCGGGCTCTTCGTCGAGCTCGTCGTCGGACTCGTCCTCCGATTCCTCGTCGTCCAACTCCGGCTCGAACTCGGGCTCCAACTCGGACTCCAACGGCTCCGGTTCGTCGGACTCGTCCACGTCGACGCGTTCCGGTAACGGCTCGGGCGTGAACATAGGCAACGGGATATCCGCCGACACGGGCGGCGGCGGCATAGCCGCGCCGGACCTGGGTGCGGGCCCGAGCTCCGACTCGGGATCCGGGTCCGACTCCGGCCAGAACTCGTCCTCGGACGCCCCGGCTCCGAGGCCGACGCCCGTGCTGAACGGGCCGTCGCTGTCGGACTTCGACGACCCCTCGCCCGGCGGAACCGGTGGCTCGGACTCGGGCGGTGCGTCCTCCACTCCGAGTACGTCCGGCCCTTCGCACACCGGCGGCGGCTCGTCGGTCTCCGGTATCTCGTCACCGACCGCGCACTCCGCCCCGGCTGCCGCATCGTCCGGCGGTACGTCGTCCTCGCCGAGCGGCGGCGCGATCGGGACCTCGATCGACAGCCTGGCGGCCAGCGTCCCCACCCAGTCGAACGCGGCGCCCACCGCTACGCCGACGGCGAGTGACCCGTCGCCCGCGGGTACCGGGGGCCGTGCGGACGGCGGTTCGTCCATACCGTCGTCGCCGGTGGCGCCCTCCACCGGGGGCGGGGCCGTGCCCGGTACGCACCACGGCGGGGGTACGTCCGGCAGCGCCCCCTCGGGTACGAGCCCGAGCAGCCCGACGCCCAACTCCGGCGCGGCAAGGAACCCTTCGGCCGGTACGCCGTCTCCCACAGGGACGGGGCCCGCGTCCACTCCGAGTTCCACGTCTCCGGCGACGACGCCACGGACGACTCCGGCGACGGACGGCCGAATACCCGGTGTCGCGGACGGTCGTACTCCTGGCACGACGAGCACGCCTGGCACAACTGGCACGCCTGACGGCCGAATACCGACCCAGCGGACCCCTGGTACCAACCTGACCGACGGGGCCACGCCCCGAACCACCCCCGGTACGACGCCGGGTGATGGCACCACGAACCGGAACACGCCCGGTGGCACCCCGGGTGACCGCACTCCGGGCGACCGCACCCCGGGTGACCGCACTCCGGGCGACCGCACCCCGGGTGACCGCACTCCGCCCCGCAACGGCTCGGACCCGACCGGCATGCGTACGTCCACGCCGGGCCAGAACCCGAACACGAGCACCCCGAACCAGAACCCGGCCCAGTCGTCGTCCCCCAGGACCTCCTCGCCGTCCACGAGCACCCCGACGACGCCTTCGACGCCCTCGACCTCAACCGGCACAGGGACTGGCCACGGCTCTGACAGGGCCTCCACGCCGAGCAGCAGCACTCCGGGCACGCCCGGCACCCACAACCAGCCGAGCACTGGTACGCAGGGCACCCCGACCAGGCCACCTCAGCAGCCCGCGGGCAGCACCCCCGGCACCCCCAACACGCCGAACACACCCAACGCCCCGCAGCAGCCGGCCGCGCAGCCGCACACGCCGCAGAACACACCGCCGAACCCGCAGCAGCAACAGAACCAGCAGGTGACGGCGGTCCCGATCCACACGGTCGTCACGACCCCGAGTTCCTCGACGCCACCGTCACACGCGACCCCGGGCACACCCCACCAGCCGGGCTCGCCCCAGGCCAATCCCGGCGACCCGAACCACCAGCAGCAACAGCCCCAGCAGGACAGCCTGGAGGACATCCGCGGCGACCTGGACCACTACCCGGGTGGCCTGTCCGATCCCGACCCGGCCGACCAGCAGGCACTGGTCGACGCCGTCCCGCACGACGAGGACGGCACCCCGGAACGCTTCCCCGACCCCTTCGGCTCCTGGTCCCAGCTCCAGAACGACGGCGGCAGCCAGGTCCCCGGACGAAGCAACAACTGTGCGGACTGCTCCCGTTCCTTCCTGGAGACCTGGTACGGCAACCCCCAGGTCTCAGCCGCCCGGACCCCCGACTACGACGAGAACGGCAACCACGACCCGTTCACCCCCGAGGACAACGCCAACGACAACCAGATCCGCTGGACGGGCGCCGCCCACACGTACGCGGGCCCCGGCGGCGACCCCGAGACCGCCAACAACATCGCGTCGGTCCTCCAGCAGTCCGGTCCCGGATCGGCGGCCATCGTCCAGGTCGACTGGCCCAACGGCGGAGGCGGCCACGCCTTCAACGTCGTCAACCACAACGGCAACATCGTCTGGATCGACACCCAGAGCGGCCAGGTCAGCAACCAGCCCCTCCACCTCGACCAGGCGGAACACGTCTGGCACATCCCGCTGGACGCCGACCGGAATCCCATCGACACCACCCAGTCCGACGCGGAGGACGCCGAGAATTCCGGGGACTCTGAGAACTCCGAGAGCGCTGAAAACTCCGAGAGTTCCGAGAGTTCCCAGGACTTCGAGCAGGGGGCGGACACGTCGCAGAACGGGGCCGAGGCCGAGACCGAGGGATCACAGCAGGGAACGGACACGTCCGAGCAGGACACCGACGCTTCCAAGGACGGAACGGACACATCCCAGGACGGGGACGGAACCGACGGCACCCAGCACGGGACGGACACGCCCCACGAGGGAACCGACACCACCGAGAACCACGACACGGACACCTCCCACGAGGAAGCCGAAACGTCCCAGCACCAGGACACGGCCGACGACTCGGCAGAGGCGGACCAGGACGAGGACCAGAACCAGGACCACCAGTCCACCCAGTCGGATCCCTCAAGCGAGACCCCGGACCACAGCTCGGCCGAGACCCCGGACCACACCCCCACCGAGGACTCCGACCACCAGTCCAACGACGACCCCTCGCACCAGGACCCGCTCCCAGCCACGGCCACCCGTGACACCACACC
>NZ_VJZC01000874.1 GCF_009377185.1 Streptomyces spongiae | reverse complement strand
GGGTAGGGGCGGCGGGGGCGAGGGAATGGCTACGCCGGGCGGAGCCAGAGCGTTGAGAGGGGCGGCAGCGTCAGGCGGATGCTCGCGGGCCGGCCGTGCGAGGGCTGGGCCTCCGGCTTGACGGGATGCGGATTACGCACGTCACTCCCGCCGTACGCACCCCCATCCGTGTTCAGCACCTCAACCCACGCCGGCACATCATCCGGCACCCCCAACCGGTACTCCTCCCGCACCACCGGCGAGAAGTTCGACACCGACAACAGCGGCGCCCCATCGGCCGCGAACCGCAGAAACGCGAACACGTTGTCCTCCGCCGCGTCCCCCACGACCCAGGCGAACCCCGAGGAGTCCGTGTCCCGCTCCCAGAGCGCCGGAGCCTCGCGGTACACCGAGTTCAGGTCACGCACCAGGTTCCGTACACCCCGGTGGTCCGCCTCCGCCCCGTACCCCGGATCCAGCAGCCACCAGTCCGGCCCGTGCCCCTCCGACCACTCCGCCCCCTGGGCGAACTCCTGCCCCATGAACAGCAACTGCTTGCCGGGGTGGGCCCACATGAAGCCGAGGTACGCGCGATGGCCGGCCCGCTGCTGCCACCAGTCGCCCGGCATCTTCGACACCAGCGACCCCTTGCCGTGGACCACCTCGTCGTGGGAGATCGGCAGCACGTAGTTCTCGCTGTAGGCGTACACCATCGAGAACGTCATCTCGTTGTGGTGGTGCTTGCGGTGCACCGGCTCCTTGGCCATGTAGCCGAGCGAGTCGTGCATCCAGCCCATGTTCCACTTCAGCCCGAAGCCCAGACCGCCGAAGCCACCGGGCCCCATGTGGTGCGTGGCACGCGTGACGCCGTCCCAGGCCGTGGACTCCTCGGCGATGGTCACCACACCGGGCTCGCGCCGGTACACCGTCGCGTTCATCTCCTGCAGGAACGCCACCGCGTCCAGGTTCTCGCGGCCTCCGTGCTCGTTGGGCGACCACTGACCCGGCTCGCGCGAGTAGTCCAGGTACAGCATCGACGCCACCGCGTCCACACGCAGCCCGTCGATGTGGAACTCCTCGCACCAGTACACCGCGTTGGCCACCAGGAAGTTCCGCACCTCGCGGCGCCCGTAGTCGAACTCCAGCGTCCCCCAGTCCGGGTGCGCGGCCCGAGCCGGATCCTCGTGCTCGTACAGCGGACGCCCGTCGAACTCCGCCAGCGCCCAGTCGTCCCGCGGGAAGTGCGCGGGCACCCAGTCCATCAGGACGCCGATGCCGGCCTGGTGGAGCCGGTCGATCAGGTACTTGAAGTCGTCGGGGGTGCCGAGCCGGGCCGTGGGCGCGTAGAAGCCGGTGACCTGGTAGCCCCACGAGCCGCCGAACGGGTGCTCGGCGACCGGCAGCAGCTCCACGTGCGTGAAGCCCAGGTCCCGCACATAGGCGGGCAGTTGCTCCGCCAGCTGCCGGTACGTCAGCCCCGGGCGCCACGACGCCAGGTGCACCTCGTACACCGAGAACGGTGCCTCGTGGGCCGGGCGGTCGGCCCGGTGCGTCATCCACTCCGCGTCGTCCCACTCGTAGTGGGAGGCGTGGACGATCGAGGACGTCTCCGGCGGGACCTGGGTACGGCGGGCCAGCGGGTCCGCCCGCAGGCTCTTCGTCCCGTCCGGCCGGGTGATCTCGAACTTGTACAGCTCACCCTCACCGATCGACGGCACGAACAGCTCCCAGATCCCGGAGGAGCCGAGCGAACGCATCGGGTACCCGGTGCCGTCCCAGAAGTTGAAGGTGCCGGCCAGGCGCACACCGCGCGCGTTGGGCGCCCACACCGTGAAGCGGGTACCGGTCACGCCCTGGTGCGTCATCGGCTGCGCGCCCAGCGCCTTCCACAGCTCCTCGTGCCGCCCCTCACCGATCAGGTGCAGGTCCAGCTCACCGATCGCGGGCAGGAAACGGTACGCGTCCTCGGTGTCCTGCACCGTCCCTTCGTACGCGACGATCAGCCGGTACGACCCCGGAACGGCCCTCAGCGGCAGGACGGCCGAGAAGAACCCGTCCCCGTCGTCGTGCAGTTCGGCCCGCAACTCGTCCGTGACGACGGTGACCCCCAGCGCGTACGGCCGGAACGCCCGGAACACCACGCCCCCGGGCGCGGGGTGCGCCCCGAGCACCGCGTGCGGCTGATGATGCGTACCACTGCGCAGGCGCTCCCGGTCCTCGCCGCCCACCGCGGGCGAGAAGGGCACCCGCGGTTGGGGGATGGACGGGACGTCCGCAGTGGTGGTTGTGGGTGTGGCCGTGGTCGGTGGCTCGGGCGACGTGGGCTGGGGGATGCGTACGACGGCTTCGGTGGCGGTGGCGGTGGCGGTGGCTTTCGGCACCGACGGCTCGGGAGCCCTGGGAACGACCTCGGCCACCTTCTTCGCCGCCACCGCCTTCTTGGCGACAGCCTTCTTGGCCGTCGCCTTCTTGGTGGCGGTCTTGGTGGCGGTCTTGGTGGTCTTCTTGGCGGTGGCCGCCTTCGCGGCGGTGGTCTTCGTGGCGACCGTCTTCTTCGCCGGGGCCTTCTTGGCGGCGGCTTTCTTCGCTGCCGTGGCCTGGGCTGCCGTCGTCTTGGCTGCCGTGGTCTTGGTGGCCGTGGTCTTGGTGGCCGTGGTCTTGGTGGCCGTCGCCTTCGCAGCGGTCTTCTTGGCGGCGGTCTTCTTGGCTGTGGCCTTCTTGGCCACCGCCTTCTTCACCGGCGCCGCCTTCTTCGCCGCTGTCTTCTTCTTCGCCCCTGCCTGTTTCCTGGCCGTCTCGGCCGTCTTCTTCTCGGTGGCGCCGTTCTGGTTCGTACTGTCGTCGGATGGGGGACGGGGGGTCACGGGCACGGCCTCCTCGGCACAGGCACAGACGGGGTGGACGGGGTGGACGGGCTGTCTCTTATACACCTCTGACTCTGACGCA
>NZ_VJZC01000873.1 GCF_009377185.1 Streptomyces spongiae | reverse complement strand
TCGTGACCCAGCACCAACGCCACCTGCACCCGCACCACATCCAGCAGCACCTCCCCCCGCTCCACCTCGTCCAGACCAGTGAGCCGCTGAAGCAGACCACCCCCCGCAACCACCCGACGTCGCGACCTTGTCAGGCCACGCAGCATGGATGGCACGTCGCCGCGGTCGCGGATCGTGCGCAGATCGAGTGGGATGGGCAGGACGACGGGCTCGTCGTAGGTGATGGCAGCGTCGAAGAGCCTGAGTCCCTGCTCCTGGGTCACGGCGGGGAAGCCGGTCCGGGTGAGGCGGTCGCGTTCGGCGGGGGTGAGGTCACCGGTCATGCCGGTTCCGTCGAGGTCCCACGGCCCCCAGGCGAGTGATGTGGCGGGCAGGCCGAGCGTGCGCCGGTGGTCCGCGAGGTCGTCCAGGAAGGCGTTGGCGGCGGAGTAGTTGGCTTGTCCGGTGCCGCCGAACGTACCGGCGGCCGAGGAGATGAGAACGAAGGCACGGACGTCGGGCAGGAGTTCGTGCAGGTACCAGGCCGCGTCGGCCTTCGGGGCGAGTACGGCGTGCAGGCGTTCGGCGGTCAGGCCGCCGACCAGTCCGTCGTCGAGCACGCCGGCGGCGTGGACGACGGCCGAGATCCGCCGCCCGGCCAGGGCGTCGGCCAGCGCGTCACGGTCGGAGACGTCACACGCCACCGCGTCGACCCGGGCCGCACCCAACTCCTCAAGCTCGGCGACGAGTTCGGACGCGCCCGGCGCGTCCGCACCGCGCCGCGACAGCAGCACCAGCTCGCCCACGCCGTGCACCCGCACCAGATGCCGGGCCAGGACCGCGCCGAGGCCGCCGGTGCCGCCGGTCACCAGGACCGGTCCTGCACCGTTCCAGGGGGCGACCGAGTCGGTGGGCGCGGTGGCCCGCACCACCCGTGGGGCCTCAAGTCGGCCGTTCCGCACGGCTGTTTCAGGCTCGTCGAGAGTCAGGGCCCGGCGCAGCAGGTCGGCGTCGATCTCGTCCTCGGTCGGCCAGGACACCAGGCCGACGCGCCCGGGGTGTTCGTTCTGCACCGTGCGGAGCAGGCCGCGTACAGCGCCGAGGACCGGATCGGGCAGACCTGTGGTGGTCACTACGAGGCGTGCGTCAGGGTGCCTGTCCTGGCCGAGCCCCTGGCCGAGCCACTCCTGAACGAGCCGCAGTACGCGTGCCGTTGCGTCGTGCAGCACTGTGACGACGTCACCAGAAGTGGTGTCGCCGGAGACGGCGGCGAGGACAACGCCAGGGCATGGGTCGGTCATGGAGGCGAGGTCGGCGTACGCGGTGGCGCTCAATGCCTCGGCCAGCCCTGCGGTGTCCTCCCCCACGACGGCGAGCGGGGCGGCGTAAGGCTCCGACGCGGCGACCGGAGTCCACGCGAGCCGGTAGAGATGACCGCTCGTGCGGCCCGTCGACAGACGGTCGTCGGCCGGGCGTACGGTCAGACGGCTCACCGAAGCGACCGGGTTCCCGTCCTGGTCGGCCACGGTCACGGCGATGCCGCCCGTACCGGTACGCGCCAGCTTGGCCCGCACCGTGGACGCGGCGGTCGCGTGCAGGGACACGCCCTCCCAGGCGAACGGCAGCAGGCTGCCCGCGCCCTCGGTCTCCGCCCCGACGAACGCGGCGGCGTGGAGAACGGCGTCCAGGAGAGCCGGGTGCAGCCCGAATCCTCGGGTCGGAACATGCTCGGGCAGCTCGGCCTCGACGAACACCTCGTCGCCACGACGCCACGCGGCGCGCAGACCCTGGAAGACCGGGCCGTACGCGAAACCGTCCTCAGCCCGTGTCTCATAGAAGCCGTCGAGATCCACGGGCCGCGCCTCGGCGGGCGGCCACGCCGAGGCGTCGAGTGCCTGCGGGGAGCCCTCGTCCGCAGCCAGCGTGCCGGAGGCGTGCTGGGTCCATGGCAGGTTCTCGTCCGACGTGTCGGGGCGGGAGTGGACGCCGACGGAGCGGCGGCCGTCCTCGTCCGGAGCGCCGACGGCGATCTGGATCCGCATGCCCTCACGCGGACCGAGGGTCAGCGGCGCGCCGAGGGACAGTTCCTCGACCCGGCCGCACCCGACCTCGTCACCCGCACGCACCACCAGGTCCAGGAACGCGGTTGCCGGCAGCAGAACGCGGCCGTGCACCTCATGGTCGGCGAGCCAGGTCTGCGTACCCGCCGAGAGGCGGCCGGCGAGGACCACTCCGTCGGACTCCACCAACGGCACGACCGCGCCGAGCAGCGGATGCCCGACGGGCTCCAGGCCCAGCGCGGCGGCGTCCCGGAGGGAGGCGGTGACTGCGGGCCAGTAGTTCTGGTGTTGGAAGGGGTAGGTGGGGGCGTCGGTGAGGCGGGCGCGGGTGTTGGTGAAGAGTGCCGGCCAGTCGACGGGCACGCCGTGGGTGAAGAGGTGGGCGAGGGCGGTGAGCGCGGCTGTCTCTTCGGGCCGGTCCTTGCGCAGTACGGGCACGGCGACGGCGTCGTCGGGGGCGGCCTGCTCGATGAGGGCGGTGAGGGTGCCGTCGGGGCCGATCTCCAGGAAGCGCGTGACGCCCTGCGCGGCCAGCGTACGCACGCCGTCGGCGAACCGGACGGTCTCGCGGACGTGGCGGACCCAGTAGTCCACCGAGTCCGGAACGGCGAGGTCCCCGGAAAGGTTCGAGACGAGCGCAATACGCGGCTCGGCGAAGCGCAGACCCGAGATCGCCGCACGGAACTCATCGAGCATGGGGTCCATCAGCGGCGAGTGGAAGGCGTGGGAGACCCGCAGCCGGGTGCTGCGCCGGCCCGGCAGAGCAGCGGCGACCGCGAGAACATCCTCCTCCGTGCCCGACAGCACAAGCGAGGAGGGGCCGTTGACCGCCGCGAGGGACACACCGCCGGTGAGGTGCGGGGTGACGTCGTCCTCGTCGGCGTCCACGGCGA
>NZ_VJZC01000872.1 GCF_009377185.1 Streptomyces spongiae | reverse complement strand
GGATGGGACGGGTAGGGGCGGCGGGGGCGGAGGAATCAGCCCGCTGCCGCAGCCCGTTGTTTCCCCCGACCCGCCGCCGATCTTCACGTAAGGTGCGGTCAATGGCAGTGAAAGTCCCTGACATGTCGCGCCCTGCGCGTCTCCGCGCCCACAGCGCCGTCTCCACATCCTTGGCCCTGTGCAGTGATTCCGCCCTGCGCGAGCTCGTGGACGCGGCCGTGCCGATCGGATCCGGCATCGGAGGGACGGCGGCCCTGATGGATGTCGCCGGAACCCCGGTCTTCGTGAAGCGCGTGCCCCTCACCGACTTGGAGAGGTAACCTGAGCACGTCCGGTCGACGGCGAATCTGTTCGAGCTGCCAACCTTCTGCAAGTACGGCATCGGCACCATCGGCGCGCCGAGTTTCGGGGCCTGGAGAGAACTCGCCGTGCACACCATGACGACGAACTGGGTGCTCGCGGCGGAACACGAGGGCTTCCCCCTGATGTACCACTGGAGGGTGCTGCCCGACTCGACGCCCCTGCCCGAGGAACTGGCCGACATCGAACGGGCTGTTGGCTACTGGGGCGGCGGATCGCAGGTGCGCCGCCGGATCGAGGCTCTTGAGCAGTCCTCGGCGAACGTCGCGCTGTTCCTGGAGTACATCCCGCAGAACCTGCACCAGTGGCTGGACCTTCAGGTCAAGGCAGGAGGCGAGAGTGCCGACCGAGCCTGCGCCATGGTGGAGAGGGACTTGGAAGCCGGCACCTCGTTCATGAACGCCCGAGGGCTCCTGCACTTCGACACGCACTTCGAGAACATCCTCACCGACGGCCGGCGCCTCTACTTCGCGGACTACGGCCTCGCGATCTCCTCCCGCTTCGAGCTGGCGCAGGACGAGGCCGACTTCTTCGACCGGCATCAGGTCTACGACCGCTGTTACAACGCCACGTATCTGGTGAACTGGCTGGTCACCGCTCTGTACGGGTTCCAGGTGGAGGACCGGGAGGGTCGCTACGAGCTGGTGCGTGCCTACGCGGACGGCGAGCGCCCCACAGGTATCCCCGAGGAGGCCGCGGCGATCATCGCCCGGCACGCGCCGGTCGCCGCCGTGATATCCGACTTCAACCGCACGTTCCAGAGCACGAGCAGGCAGATCCCGTACCCGCTCGAGGAGATCAGTCGGCTCGCCTGAAAGAACAGGTGCGACCCGCCGCATGGCGGGTCGCACCGGCACTCAGTACTTCTCGCTCAGCGGCCGAAGTTGAACCAGTTGACGTTCACGAACTCCTGGGACTGGCCGCTCGTGAAGGTGAGGTAGACGTCATGGGTCCCGGTGACGCTGCTGATGTTCGCCGGGATCGTCCGCCAGGACTGCCAGCCGCCGGTGTTGCCGACGGCGAAGCTGCCGACGGGGGTGCTCGTACGGCTGTCGAGGCGGACCTCGACGAGGCCGCTGACACCGGATGCGGCGCCGCTGGCAACACGGGCGTTGAACTGGGTGGCCGCCGTGGAGCCGAAGGTGACGCCCTTGTAGAGGGCCCAGTCGCCGTTTGCGAGGGCGCCGATGTTCTGGCCGCCGCCCGAGTCGGAGGTGGACTCGGTGCTCACGCCGCTCTGGCTGTCGTACGACTCCGCCTGGATCGGGCTGTACGCGTCACGGTTGCCGGTCGGCGGAGGGGTGGTACCGCTCCCACTGGACAGCACCTGGACGTAGTCGACGACCATGGGGTGGCCGGGCTCGGTCGCGCTGTCCAGGCCGCCGCCGAACGCGTCCGGGAAGGCGCCGCCCATGGCCACGTTCAGGATGATGAAGAACCCGTGGTTGGTGGCGTTGGCCCACGTCGTCGCGTCGACCTGGTTGGCCGTCACCGTGTGGAAGGTGGTGCCGTCGACCAGGAAGCGGATCGCTTCCGGGCTCGCCGAGCGGTCCCACTCCATGGTGTAGGTGTGGAAGCCCGACTGGCACGTGGCGCCCGGACACGCCGTGTAGTTGCCGATGCCGGTGGTCTCGTTGCACGGGCCGCCGGGGTTGGTGCCGCAGTGCATCGTGGCCCACACGCGGTTGAGGCCCTGGACGTTCTCCATGATGTCCAACTCGCCGACGCTCGGCCAGTTCTGGTAGTTGCCCCGGTACGGCGCACCGAGCATCCAGAACGCGGGCCAGTAGCCCTCGGCCGCGGTGCCGGTGACGTTCGGCATCTGGATACGGGCCTCGACGCGCAGCTTCCCGCCCGACGGGGGCTGGAAGTCGGTGCGGTTGGTCTCGATGCGGCCCGAGGTCCAGTTGCCGGAGGTGTCACGCCGCGGGGTGATGCGGAGGTTGCCGTTGCCGTCGAGGGCGACGTTGTTGGTGCTGTTCGTCATCGTCTCGACCTCGCCGGTGCCCCAGTTGGCGGGGCCGCCCGGGTAGCCGGTGCCGGTCGCGTACTGCCAGTTGGAAGTGGAGACGCCGGTCCCGGCGGAGCCGTTGAAGTCGTCGACGAAGACCTGGGTCCAGCCGCTGGGCGGGGTGGGCGCCGACGCCTGTGCCGCCGAGGCGCCGGCCGCGGCCAGGCTCAGAGCGCTGACGAGGGCGAGGAGCGTGCGTCGTAGTGGGTTGCGTCTCGTGGGGGTTGTCCTCATGAGTACCTCTTTGCGTACGGAGTGGGGTGCGCGGGTGCAGAGGCGAGCGCCCTGGGCGGAGCCTGGGGAAGGCGGGTGCTTGAGAGCGCTCTCAATGAGAGGTGCGGGGCCAATGTGCTCCCGGCCACTCGGACCGTCAAGAGGTGAAGCAGTGAAAGTTCCTTGAGGGCGGGGCGAGTTCACCCCCTGAAGGAGTCGGGAAGTGAGGCGGGGAAGGAGGCGGTCTCGTGAGGACTTCTGTTCGATCACAGGGCGGGCACGGGCCCGGTGGCGGCGGCCGTGACCGGGGAGTCTGCGCGTATGGGGAGACGTGGGGGATGTGTGGGGG
>NZ_VJZC01000871.1 GCF_009377185.1 Streptomyces spongiae | reverse complement strand
GCCAGTGCCCCGGCCCGGCACCCCTCGCCCGCCGCCTCCTCGGGCCCGGCGCCCGCAAGCAGGGCGGCGAGGAACGCGCCGGTGAAGGCGTCGCCGGCGCCCGTGGTGTCGCGGGGCGTAGCGGGAACGGCGGGCACGCGCGCGTACACCGCGCCGGAGCGGGCCACCAGCGCACCGTCAGCGCCCTGCTTGGCGACGACCAGCGGAACGTGGCGGCTCAGCTTGGCCGCCGCGTCCGACGGATCGGGCAGACCCGTGAGCAGACACGCCTCGTCGCGACTGGGCAGCAGTACGTCGATGCCCTCGATGAGCGCCAGGAAGCGGTCCACACCCAGCTCCGTGAGGAAACCGGCCGACGCCGGATCCAGGCTCACCGGTACGCCACGCGCGCGTGCCGAGTCCAGGGCCGCCGCCACCAGTGCCCGGCTCGGCTCGGAGAACAGCAGATAGCCCGACAGATGCAGCCGGGCGACCCCGTCGAGCAGGGTGTCCGTCCAGTCGCCGGGGTCGAACCGCAGGGACGCCCCGCTGTCCGTCAGGAACGTCCGCTCGGCCGCCGCGTCCACGTCGACCAGGCAGATCACCGTTCCCGTCGGCGCCACCGGATCGACGACGAGGCGTGGCCGTACGCCACAGGCCGTCAGCTCCTGTTCGTGCCACGCGGCCGAGTCCTCGCCCACCCGCCCGAGCAGCCGTACCTCCGCGCAGCCCCGCTGAGCCGCCCAGCACGCCACGTTGGCTCCCGCGCCTCCCGGCAGCGTCCGCACCGAGGCGGCGGTGTCGGTCCCGGGCGCGAGGGGCCCGCGGTGCCGGGCGACGATGTCGGTGACGACGTCCCCGACGACCAGGAGGGCCCTGCCGGAAGGTGTCACACCCCGGCCCAGGCCGACGCGATGCGGGCCGCGAGCCGTACGTTCCCCCGTACCGCCGCCAGGTTCGCGGTGAGCGACGCGCCGTCGGTGTGCCGTACCAGGTAGTCGAGCAGGAACGGCGTGACGGCCTGGCCGGTGACACCCTCCTCCTCGCACGCGTGCAGCGCGTCGGCGAGCACGCGGGCATGGAGCCCGGGGTCGAGCTGCTCCTCCACGGGCACGGGGTTGGCGACCACGAGCGCCGACTCCGGCCCGTCAAGCGCGTCCTGCGCGCGCATGACCTCCGCCACCCGCTCAGGCGACTCCAGCGTCCAGTCCACCGGATGGCCCGAGTCGGACAGGTAGAAGCCGGGGAAACGGTCCGTGCCGTACCCGGCGACGGTGACCCCCAGAGTCTCCAGGCGCTGCAGCGTCGCCGGCACGTCCAGGATCGACTTCACGCCCGCGCACACCACCGTGATCCGGGTGCGCGCCAGCAACCCCAGGTCCGCGGACTCGTCCTGGGTGACCGTCCACTCCCGGTGCACCCCGCCGAGCCCACCGGTCGCGAACACCCTGACGCCCGCGAGGGCGGCGAGCAGCGCGGTCGCCGACACGGTGGTCGCACCGCTCACCCCCGAGGCCACCGCGAGCGGCAGGTCCCGGTGGCCCAGCTTGCGGATCCCGTCCTCGTTCGCGACCCGCTCCAGCTGCTCCTTGTCCAGGCCGACATGGGGCCTGCCGTCCAGGACGGCGATCGTCGCCGGGACGGCGCCCTCCCGTCGCACGACCTCTTCCAGCTCCAGCGCGACCTGCAGGTTGCGCGGGCGCGGCAGCCCGTGCGCGATGATCGTGGACTCCAGGGCCACCACGGGACGGCGGGCGTCGAGCGCCTCCCGCACCTCTTCGGACACCGCCAGCACCACGCGCCTGCCTCCTGTCTTCCGGCTCTCTCTCATCTCTGGCGGGCGACGCGCCCGGCCAAACCCTTGCGACCTGTGGGGGACACCACCAGCCTGGTGCGCATGAAGGACAACACGACACGTCTCGACCATGTGGTCCTCTGGGCCCATGACCCGATCGCCGCGGCCGACTTCTACGAGAAGGCCGTCGGGCTGTTGCCGGTGAGGCTCACCGAGTACGCCGCCGGCCAGGTGCCGTTCCCTTCGGTGCGGGTCAACGAGGAGACCATCCTCGACCTCATGCCGCTCACGTTGGCCGAGCGCATGACCATGGTGCCCGGGGCCGCCGAGAGCGCGGGTCACCCGGTCAACCACGTGTGTCTCTCCTTCGAGGCCGACGGCTTCGAGGCCCTGAGGGCCCGGCTGGAGGAGCGGGACGTGCCCGTCTCGGACATCTCGCACGACTCGTTCGGCGCCCGCGGCATGGCCCGCCGCAGCTTCTACTTCCGTGACCCGGACGGGAACGTGGTCGAGGCTCGGCACTACGAGTAGGCCACGAGCGTTTCCGGAGCCCTTCAGAACAACGGCTCCGGAAGCACCCCTTCCAGTGCCAGCAGCCTCCGCTTGGTTTCCAGGCCCCCTCCGAACCCGCCGATCCCGCCGTCGCTCTCGACGACCCGGTGACACGGCACCACGACCGGCAGCGGGTTCGCGCCCATGGCCATGCCCACCGCCTGGGCCCCGCCCGGCTGTCCCACCCGCCCGGCCAGGTCGCCGTACCCCACGACCGTGCCGTACGGGACGCCGGACGCCAGAGCGCGCAGCACCTGCCGGTTGAAGCCGGAGATCAGCGACCAGTCCAGGGGCAGGTCGAAGTCGTGCCGCTCGCCCGCGAAGTAGGCCTCGACCTGGCGTATCGCCTCGGTCAGCAGCGGGGAATCCGGCGCCTCGACGGGGTCGGTGCCCAGCCGGGACGCGAGCCGTTCGAGCGCCGCGTCGCGGACCGCGTCCGTGGCATGGAACACGACGTTCACCAGGCCTTCACTCGTCGCGGCCAGCAGCAACGGACCGATGTCCGTACCGACGACTGCCCACACGACGCGCTGCTCGTTCTGCCCGTGGCTGTTCATGGGACCACCGTACGGCGCACCACTGACAACGCCCGGGGCGCGGACGCTCGCG
>NZ_VJZC01000087.1 GCF_009377185.1 Streptomyces spongiae | reverse complement strand
GGGAGACCCCGCCACCCATGCGCCGCCCCCTCGACCTGCGCCACGTTGTCAGCCCCAGCCTGCGGGACCTGATCGAACTGGCCAACACCCACGACTTCGACCGCGTCACCGAACAGGTCCGCAACCTGCACGGCTGCACAAGCCCCGTCAACCTCCACGGCTGGACCATCACCACCGACGAGACCACCAAGGAAGTGGTCCGCTCCTACCGCTCCGAAGACGAACCCTCCGGGCGCCTACTGACCACCTGCGGCAACCGCCGTGCCTCCCGCTGCCCGGCCTGTTCTCGGGTGTACGCCGCCGACACCTACCACCTGATCAAAGCCGGACTCTCCGGCGGCAAGAACGTCGCCGAAACCGTCCGCGACCACCCCCGCGCCTTCGTCACCCTCACCGCCCCCTCGTTCGGCCGCGTCCACAACCGCTCCACCACCGACGCGGGCAAGCCCCGGCCTTGTCGTTGCGGCCAGACCCACGCCGAAGATGCGCCGGAGCTCGGCACCCCGCTGAACCCGGTCACGTACGACTACACCGGCGCCGTGCTGTGGAACGCCCACGCCGGACAGCTCTGGGCACGCTTCACCACCTACCTGCGCCGCGCCCTGGCCGAGCACCTCGGCATGACGCAGAAGGCGCTGAACGCCGCTCTGCGCGTCTCCTTCGCGAAGGTCGCCGAGTACCAGATGCGCGGCCTGGTCCACTTCCATGCCGTGATCCGCTTCGACGGACCCGACGGCCACATCACCGAGCCCCCACTCTGGGCCACCTTCGACGCCCTGAGCGCCGCCGTGGGCCTGGCCGTCAAGCGTGCCCGGCTCACCATCGAGTCCGAGGCCATCGGCGAACGCGTCATCGCCTGGGGCCGCCGGTTCAAGGTCGACCCCATCACCGCCCTGGGCGACGGCGAACTCACCGACGCCAGGGTTGCCGAGTACACGGACGCCAAGGTCGCCGGATACGTCGCCAAGTACGCCACCAAGAACGCCGAAGGTGCGGGCACCGTGGACCGCACCCTGATGTGCCGCCCCTGTGCTGGACGCGGCTACGTACGCGGGCCGGATGGCTTCCATGACCGGTGCGCCGACTGCGACGGCACCGGGCAGGCCGAACCCATCAAGGCCTTGCCCGTGGCTCAGCACGTCCGCCAGATGATCCGCACCGCCTGGGCCCTCGGCCACCTGCCTGAGTTTGCCCACCTCAAGCTCTGGAAGTGGGCTCACATGCTCGGCTTCCGCGGCCACTTCTCCACCAAGTCCCGCGCCTACTCCACCACCCTCGGCGCACTCCGCGACGTACGCCGCGCCTGGCGCCTCGCTCAAGCCGAAGCCGCGCGTGCCCGCGCCGACCTCTCCACCTCCGACGAGACCACCCTCGTCACCGCCTCCTCATGGACCTACCTCTGCAGCGGCTACCGCCCCGGAGAAGAACATCTCGCCGCCCAGGTCCGCCACGACATCGCCCAAGCCGAACGCATCAAGTCCGAAGGAGAACCCTGGCTGTGACCACTCCGACCAAGGCCGACAGGCAGACGCTGAAGCTGGTCGATGCGCTGGCTGAGATCGGGGTGTCCCGCGCAGCCTTCTACCGCATGCGTGCTCGGGGCCAGGCGCCCAGGCACCTGAAGCTTCCCAACGGTCAGATCCGCATACGCCGGGCCGACCTCGACGCCTGGTTCGACGCCTGCGAGGTGCAGGAAGCGTGCTGACCTACGACGTTCAGATCTGGGGTATCCGCAAGCGGCCCAACCGCGCGGCGGCCTACCAGCTCCGGTGGCGTGTCGGCCCCCGGCCCTTCTCCAAGAGCTACAAGATCAAGGCTCAGGCCGACGGTCGCCGCTCGGAGCTGCTGACCGCGCTGCGCAACCGCGAGCAGTTCGACACGGAAACCGGCCTGCCCACCTCGGACTTGCAGGCGCTCAACTCCACCACCTGGTACGCCCACACTCGCGCGTACGCGGAGATGAAGTGGCCCGGTGCTTCGGCCAAGCACCGCGCGAGCATCTCTGACGCGCTGGCCACCATCACGCCGAAGCTGGTCAAGGACCACCGTGGGGCCCCTGCTCCGAAGGTGCTCCGCCTCGCGCTCTACTCGTGGGTCTACCGGTTCGTCCTCGGCGACGATGGGACGTTGAAGCCCCGTCTCGACGTTGAGGAGCCGCCCGCCGACATCATGGCCGCGTTGGACTGGATCGGCCGGAAGTCCGTGGACATGACCGACCTCAACACGCCTTCGGTGGTGCGTACGGCGCTCGACGCGCTGAAGGTGAAGCAGGACGGCACGGCCGCTGCCGAGAACACGGTGAACCGCAAGCGGACGGTATTCAGCAACTGTCTCCGGTACGCGGTGGAACGGGAGTTGCTGACGGCCCTGCCCCTCGACAAGGTCGACTGGACCCCGCCCGAAACTGACGACGAGATCGACTTCCGGTTCGTCCCCGGTCCAAAGCTGGCGAAGTCGCTGATTGACGCTGTCGGTGATCAGGGGGAACGCGGACGACACCTGATGGCGTTCTTCGGCTGCCTCTACTACGCGGCCAACCGCCCTGGGGAGGCGGCCAGTCTCCGGGAAGGGGACTTCACCTTGCCCGAAGAAGGCTGGGGGGAAGTGCTGCTGGCGACGAGCACGCCCCGCGTCGGCTCCGGGTGGACCGACACGGGCGAGTCGTTCGATACGCGCGGCCTGAAGAAGCGAGCTCGCAAGGCGACCCGGCAGGTGCCAATCCCGCCGGTACTCGTGCGCCTGATTCGCGAGCACATAAAGGAGTTCGGCACTGCGGAAGACGGCCGGCTGTTTCGTGCCGCACAGGGTGGCCACCTCTTGTCCAAGGAGTACGGAGAGGTGTGGAAGGCCGCCCGGCTCGCAGTGCTGACGGAATCCGATGCGGCCTCGTCGCTGGCTGACGTGCCGTACTCCCTCCGCCACGCAGGTGTCTCGCTCTGGCTGGAGTCCGGTGTCTCCCCAGCCGAGGTCGCCCGTCGCGCCGGCCACAGCATCGCCGTGTTGTTCCGGTTCTACGCCAAGGCCATCCGCCGCAACCAGCATCACGCGAACCAGCAGATCGAGCGGGCCCTGGAAGGGTCCGAGAAGACCGAAGACGGGTAGAACAGCCGCACAGCCCAAGTGGTTCGATCACCGACACGGTGGAAGTTTCGATGGCGTCACCCCGAGTGAGGCCGCCTTCACCAAGAAGTACGACCGCCTATCTCGGACGAAGGCGGGCCGAGATCTCGATCTCAGCTCTCGGCCCGCCTTGCCAGGGTTGGTGGTCCTCCCAGCTATCCGCGGATCGTGCCGCGCGCGAAGGACTCCAGGATGCGGCTGCTCGGGACTTCGGAGAGGGACACGAGCCGGTTCGCCAGCGCCACCGGGATCAGCGCGTTGTCGTACATCGAGCAGCGGAGCTCCGAGACGGCAGCCAGTACGTCGGTGAGGTTGATGTAGTCGTCGATCTTCGGGTCGGACTTGTGTCCGCCGAGGGTCGGGACGGTTGCCACGTAGGTGCTGCCGTCCTTCGCCTTGAAGATCATCTTGCCGCCCCAGTACGTGTTCTGCCCGTACGTGATCGTGCCGCCGGGATCGCCAGGAACGACGTACTTATAGATGTACTCGTTGGACAGAGGAAGGACGATGCCAGAGAAGTCCCCTTCGCCTTTGGCCTCCTCGAGCGCCTTGTCGAGGCTCTTCTCGATGTGCACCGCGTGCTCCACAAAGGAGCCGCTCTTCTCAAGACCCACCACGTTGAGAAGCGGCAGAACCTTGCTCTGGTCCGACGGATCGCGATACGTGGCAAGGAAGTTCGCCAGGTCGCGCAGGGGGTCGGCCAGCGTGAAAACCTGGCCGAAGAGAGCAAGCGGTCCGTCCTTGATGAACAGGAACTCCCGCAGCAGAATCGGCTTCATCTCCCACAGCGCGTGGATCACGTGGACCAGGGCGAGCGTCTCCAGTGCGGAGAGCAGGTAGGAGGTGATGCGGCTGGCGCCCTGCTCGTCATCGACGAGTTCGTGCAGGCGCAGAACGTCACCCAGGTAGATGGGGCCGCCGCAGTTCGTGCACTCGGAGCGGTAGGGCGTGTCCGGGGTGAGCACAATCTCTTCCCGGTTGCACCCGTTGACGCTGTCGTTGGGGCAGTGGCGGAGCGTGCGGCGGGCGTCCGGGATGTTCGCCCAGCGACGGTACAGCAGCCAGCGCAGGGTGTCGTAGAGAGACTTGCCTTCATCGACCGGGCGGGCGAGGAACTCGTGGAGCGACAGGCGAATCGAGTCCTGGAGCCCAAGCCCGTTGCGGGAGATGTTGCGTGTGGGAAGCGCAAGCTGGAAGCGCTGGATCTTCTTAAGTTTGGCGAGGTCTTCGGGCGCGATGAACGTTTCACGGTCGAGCTGCCGCAGGTCGTCGAGCTTGAAGATCAGCGGGCCGAACGCGAAGAAGGTGATGGTGGCCGAGGGGAACTCGTCGCGCACCAGTGCTTCGCGGAAGCTGCCGTCCACCGCGATGACGTGCTTGATGCCCTGGTTTGCCGGCAGGGGCACCCGGGCGAGAAGCTCCTGGACGGTCTCTGTGTCAGCAGGCCGCGGGATGGTGCACTCAGCAAGGAGGTCCTTGACTTCCTGCGAGGCGATGATGTTGGTGTGCGAGATCTTGCTGGCGCGTTCCATGGGCTTGCGGCCGCGCAGGCTGGAGTAAGCCATGCTCAGACCCCCGCGACCTTGAACGGGTCGACCTGGATCGGCACGATGAACGTGTTCGAGTCGGTCTTGAGCCGGATAAAACCCTTGTCGGTGGTACGCCGCAGGCTCTCCGTGAAGTCCTCGAAGTCGTAGAACTTGTCCAACTCTCGCAGCTCATCGCGATTGTTCAGGTGCGAGACGAACCAGTTCTGGGTGTTCTTCAGGATGCTTCCTGAGATCGAGCTGACCTCCTGCGTCGCGTAGCAGAGGCCGAGCCGGAGCTTCTGGCCTTCCTTGGCGATGCGGTTGTAGATCTGGGTGAGGTCCTTGTCGTCCTTGCGAGGGAAGAGGTTGTGGGCCTCCTCGAAGTACATCTGGATGAAGTTCGTCTGCTCGTTGTTGATGAACCGGTTCATCGCCTCGTTGAAGATCTTGCGCGAGACGCGGTCGGAGTAGGTGCGCTGAACGTCAGGGTTGCCCTGGGACAGGTCCAGGATCACGATCTTGCCGGCTCGCAGCAGGGTCACGATCTCGTCGTCGAAGGGGTTCGCGATGGTGTCGGTGTGGAGCGTCTTGTGCTTCATCAACTTGCGGTAGCCCGCTTCGGTGGCGCTGCCGCCGGGCTTGGACTTACGAGTCAGAAAGCGCATGAGCGTCTGAGTGTCCTCGTCCGCCCAGTCACGCCCCTTCTTCTGGCGCTTCAGGGTCTGGAAGGGGCCTTGGGGATCGTCATACTTCTCCCACGCGGCGGTGAACCACGCGATGGCGTCGTCGAGGGAGATCCCCTTGCTCGGGTCGACACCGTCGAGCCCGGGGATTTTACTACCCATGATCACGGCGTTCGACTGGAACTTGATCTGCGCTCCGCCGTTGCCGTAGCCAGCAGCCTTCAGGCACGCCTGGTATGCAGCCTTCTTGACGCCGTAGCGGGTTGTGGCGGAGCGGTCCTCCGGGTCGGGCTCCGTCCAGTCGATCGAGCAGAAGGCGCGAGTGTAGGTACTCGAGTCGTCGTCGAGCAGGCTGGCCAGCAGCGAGTGGCCTTCCGCGATCGAGCGGTGGAAGTTCAGCTTCATGACCTTGAAACCGGACTTCTCGAGGACGCTGTAGCGGGTGACCTCGCTCGGGTACTGCTGGAAGATGGCGGTGCCGTCGTCCTGCTGGTTGGCGTTGGCGTACTCGCCGTTGATGTCGAAGATGATCTGGCCGACGGGGAGAATCTCGTCGTCCTTGATCTTCACGCCGGACCCGGAGATCCCGACGGTGGCCTGGATGATCTTCTTGACGGAGTTGGACTTGCCGGTGCGGGTCATGCCGAACAGGGCGGTCCGCTTACCGAGGAAGTCCAGTGCGGATACGTAGACCGGGACCTCGTCGCCAGCGTGGTGACGGAGGCTGGAGCTGTAGCGGACCCGGCCGATCCGCTCGTCTCCCTTGCCGCCCGGGATGCCCTGCTCACGGAAGTTGACGATGTACTCGAGAACGTTGCCCCTGGGCTTGACGACGCGATAGTTATGCGGGGCGTAGAAGTTGTCCAGGTCGCCAGCGAATCGGGTGGTACGCGTCTCGTCGCGATAGAAGGTCCCGATCACGCGGCACTCAAGGCCCGAGAACTGGAACTCGGCCCGGGTATAGGAGTCCAGCGGGGTACCGCTGTCGTCCCGGGGTGCTTCCTTGTAGTGGTCGACCATGGCCATCACCATGTCGTCGTCGGTTGGCAGCTTGGTGGGGCGCAACACTCGCAGCAGGATGGCCTCGTCGATGCCGGCTTCGCCGTTGTAGAGCGCGAGGAGGAAGGCACCGGCCGGAACACCGCCGACACTCTGCTTCCACTTGTCGTTGCTCATCAGGCGCAGACGGTCGAAGTCGAGGTAGAAGGGTCGGCCGACGAAGGCGTCCTCCTTGCGGCTCTCCGCGAAAAGATCAACGCTGGCGAGCTGCTTGAGTTCCTCGAGCATGGTCATGGTGCGGTTCCCCCTCTTGAGAGGTTCTAGCTGCGGGTGTTCGCTAACGACAGCTTCTGTGCCCAGGACGGCGGGACGACGTCCGGGAGTTCCTGAGGTGTGGGGCTAAGCAGCAGAAGCCGGTCGACCTTGGTGGCCCGGCCGCTGTTGTTCTTCCAGATGCGGCTCACCTTGCGATCCTGCGGAATCTCGTCGGCGATGATCCCGTGCAGGTGCCAGCCCTGGTCTTGCAGCACTTCATCCCAGACGGCCTGGGCGAGGTTGAGGTCGTCGTCACCGCGGCGGACGTCCCCGATTACGAAGCACACGTAGCCGTCTTCGGCAACGACCCGCTTGAGGTTCGCCGAGACCGACTTCATGAACTCCAGGTAGCGGGTGAGTGAGGCCGATGCCATGAGCCGCCGGTCGACATCGGAGGATGTCTCACGGAGGAACCAAAGCCGGACCCAGTTGTACTTGCCGTACTTGATCACCTGCAGGTACGGGGGGGACGTGAAGATCAGCTTCGGACGTCGCTGAACGAGCCATGACGGTGCTGCAGTCGTAGCGTCATGGACCCAGCTCTTGCCCCCCTCCCGCTTAGCGGTCGGGAGCTCCAGGCGTTCCAGCCGGGTCCTCAACATGGCAAAGACGTCGACCTCGGGCCGTACGAGGCGGTGCTCCTCGATGTACTTCGCCACGTAGCCCGGGGCCATTGCGAAGGTGTTCGGCATGCTGATCGAGAAGCCCCGTGGACCGGACTTGTTGTGGTTGGCATGGAGCATGCCCAGGATCGTTGCGATCCAGAAGCAGTCGGTGTCGTTCGTCCGGTCCAACTGGTCCCGGAGCCATACGAGTTGCCGCAGCGTCTTGTCGCTGTAGAGCATGGTGATGTTGGCGGGCTCGTTAGCGATCGACACAGCGCGCGGCGAATATCCGTCTTCGAGATGGGCGAGACGCTTGAGCAGAGCGCGCTTGCTCGGCACCCGGGTCTTGGCGTGCGAGAGGACCACTGCCAGGGGGTTGGCGTCGCTGCCGTATCCGCGTCGGCCTTGGAGAACAGCTTCGAGTGGTACGGTGCCGCGGCCGGAAAATGGGTCATAGACGGACTCACCGGGCTGGGTGAGCCAGTCGATGAAGAAGTGCGCCAGCTGTGGCGGGAACATGGCGAAGTAGCTGCACAGGCTGTGCAGCGGATGGCCCCACCGACGAGGGGCAGAGCGCCACTGCAGCGGAAGGTCCTGGATTTGGTAGCTCGTGGAAACGCCCATGCCCCTGATCATGTAGTACCGGTGCAGTCGCAGGCCAGTACGGAGGCCTCGGCGTACCAGTATTACATTCTGTGACCCGATCAATGCATAGAGATCCGAAATTATGAACGTAGACGTTTGGCTGAGTGCCGTGCAGCTCTGTTCGGACGCCTGCGGGTGTCGCTGCCGAGGCGGGCTCAGGCGCCAACTAGGTCAGCGCACAGTGCTGCTTGACCAGTACGGCAGTGAGCGCCCGGTCGGCGAAGTGGTGGTCAGCCCGGTCGTACCGTGGTCCACGCCTGGTCCACACACCATGATCTAAAGGGGCACAGAGGCGGTTCAAGGTGAGACAGGGCTCACGGCGAAGAGGCGCCCCGTTCTCAGGACGCCCCTTCTGGTCAGCACTTTCGCTGAGCTGCTGCGGAGGCGGTGGGATTTGAACCCACGGTGACTTACGCCACGACGGTTTTCAAGACCTTTCGGCGATCAGCCGGGCGGGGTGCTCCCGCGCAGGTCAGACGGGTACGAGCGCCCCGGCTGAGCCGTCGTCATCGTCGTCGTGCCCGCTACGTGCCCCAGGCGCGTGATCGTGCCCGCTGAGCCAGGAGTCCGCCGCTTCGGCCACCTGGTCGTCACGACCGGCGACTGGCCGGGCGTAGTGGCGAGTCGTCACGCTCGCGTTCGAATGGCCGAGCCGGTGAGCGGCGGTCATGACGCCGTAGCGGTCAGCTACCCAGGTCCCGTGCGAGGCCCGGAGATCGTGAGGGGTTACGTCGGTCAGCCCGGCCGCCGACACGGCGGGGTCGAAGTACGCCTTGCGCCACTGGTTGTAGCGCAACGGCTTGCCGCCGGGCGTCGTGAACAGGAGCGCGTCATCCCCGCCGGGCAGGGCCTCCAGGTGCCGGCCGAGCCGCTTCGCGAGCGACGGGCCGACGCGAAGGAGCCGCTTCTGGTGGGACTTTGGTGTGTCGAAGACCAAGGCCCCGTTAGCTTCGGCCAGGTTCTCGTCGACCAGGACGAAGCCGCCGGGTACGTCGATGTCGACGCGGCGGAGGGCGAATGCCTCGCCGACACGCAGGCCCGCGTACGCGAGGAGCGCGATCAGCAGGTCATGCGGCTTGGCAGCACTCCGTACGACCCGGGAGGCTTCGAGCGGGGTGAGGATGTGCGGCTCTGTCTGCGGCATCCTGGGCAGCTTCACGCCCCGGCACGGCGTCTGCGGGATCATGTCGTTGTCGACAGCGGCCCGCATGATCTGCGAGAGAACCCGGTACGCCTGCCTGATGCGCGACGCGCTGAGTCCCTTGGTGTTCATGCTGGCCACCCACTCAGTGATCGTGATCGGCCGGAGGCCAGACAGCTCACGGTCCCCGAGCGCCGGATTGATCAGCGAGTTGATCAAGGACCGGTACGTCGCTTGGGTCTTGTGCTTGAGCTGAGGGGAGACGGCAGCGAGCCAACGGGCCGCCCAGTCGCGGACCGTGGTCTGCCCTTCAAGAGGGTCGAGCCAGCGCCCCTCTTCGATCTCGATGCGTTTCTTGGCCAGCCACCGGTCAGCGTCTGTCGAGGTGGCGAACGTACGATCCGCAGGCCGCAGCACGCCGTCAGGCCCCGGGTACCGGGCCTGGAAGCGGCCCGAGGGCAGCTTGCGTACCCTGCCGTAGGCCCGGCGGGACTTGCGCTTGCCAGCCATCAGGCAGCCCTCCTCAGGCCCGTTGGCCGCAGAACGACCGGTTCCACGGTGTTGGCGGCGATGAAGTCCTGCACGGCGCTCTCGGGGATGCGGACGTGTCGGCCGACCTTCACGTACGTGATGCGCCGCTCTTCGATCAGCCGCCGAGGGAAGCGGGTAGTCGTGCCCAGCAACTCGGCGACCTGGTCCACGGACATGTAGCGGTCGTTCATGCTGTCGGCTCTCCTTCCGTTCCGGGGGCGGGTTCGAGGGATGCCGCAAGCCAGGTCTCGGTGTCGGACAGGCCGGTTCCGGCGAAGACCCAGTGGGCGAGGACGTAGGTGGTGTCGGTCTCGTGCTCGCCGGTAGCTGCGGCAGCTGCTTGGGCGCGGCGCCATTCAGCGCGTGCGTCGCGGAGGGCGCCGAGGGTGGTGGAGTAGCGGCGGGACTTGGTGGAGAAGTGGCCGCGAAAGCCGAGCATGTGAGCCCAGGCCCGGAGCCGGAGCTCTTCAAGTTCCTTGCGTGCGCCGAGCGTCCAGGCCGTGCGGATCAGACGGCGGGCATGGTCGCTGATGTCGAACTGGGCCAGTTCGGCGACGAACTTCAGCGGACGGTCGAGAGCTCCCGTGGCGGTCTCGGCGCCCTTGGTGGCGTACTTGGCGATGTACGCCGCTACGGCGCGTTCGGTGAGTTCCTGGCCGCCGTTGAAGTCGGCGGAGCGGATAGTGCGGATGTCGAGTTGGCGGCCGAAGGCGAAGGTGTGGGCGCGTCCGTCGATGACCGGGCCGTCCACGCTGACCTTGGCGGCGGCCGTCTCGATGGCATCGGTGAGGAGCTCGGCGGTTGCCCAGGCCGGGGGTGGGGTGTCGCCGCCGCTGGGGCCGTCGATGCGGATGACGGCGTGGAAGTGGACGGCGCCGCGCTTCTGGTACTCGGCGACCTTGGCGAAGGACACCCGGGCGTGCTCGCGGAATCGCCGCTGGGACAGCCCCGCGCGCTTGGCGACCTCTCGGCGCAGGTAGGTCGAAAAACGCCGCCAGAGCGGACCTGCGTGTGCGTTCCAGAGAACGGCCGCTTCGTAGTCGTAGGTGTCGGGGTCGAGCGGGGTCCCGAGTTCGGTGTCGTCCTGGTCGTGGCGGATGCCGCAGCGGCAAGGGCGCCCGCTGGAAGGGCGGTTGTGGACCGGGCCGAAGCTCGGCGCGGTGAAGGTGGCGAAGACGCGCGGGTGCGCGGCGACGTGTTCGGGGATGCCCTTGCCGCCGCGCAGGCCGGAGGTGATCAGGTGGAAGGTGTCGCGGCGGTAGACCTCCGCGCAGGCCGCGCAACGGGTCGTGCGGCGGTTGTTGCAGCGGACGAGGAGCTGTCCGGCCGGGAGGTTGGTGGAGTCGAGGTGCTGGAGGACGCGGCCGATCTCACCGGTACTGGTGTCGATGTCGTACTCGGTGCGGTGGCCGTCGAGCCGGATGGGGTTGGTGCAGCCGCCGAGCCCGGAGAGCTGGCGGAGGATACCCGGCAGGGTGCCGTGCTGGGCCAGCTTGGCGAGTTCCGGGAGCGGGGGCGGGGTGGTACCGGTGAAGATGGCTGTCTCCTTCTGACTGGCTCGGTCGAGAGGGGAGAGCTCCCGGGGCGGCGGATGCTTGGCGGTATCGGGCCGCCCCGGGAGTCAGGCGCCGTTCAGCGCCGCTGGTCGCGCATCAGGGAGCGCAGGACCACGGCGGCGATGGCCACCGAGATGGCCGAGACCGCGACGGCGGCCAGGAGCGCGGTGAGGACAACACCGCCCACGACGACGGCCGCGACCGCCCCACTGCCGACGGAGACCTGCGGCAGCGAGCTGCGCGCGGGCGCCGGAGCGGCAGCCGGGGCATGGGCGTGGGTGTGCGCGGGCGGCGGGGTGGGGTTATCGGGGTACTTGGGCAGGAACACAGCAGGACCCTCCTTATCTACTCGTCTAGGCGTGTGAGCCGTTTATGACGTCCACGCCGGAGCGCGTGCCGGACTCGATGGCGGGCGCCATGAAGGTGTGCGAGAGCCAGAAGCCGAAGAGCGCGATCAGGACGACGATCCAGGTACGGACGCCGAGGAACTTGACCGCTCCCCAGGCGAAGAAGCCGAGGACGACGACGAGCGGCAGGCTGACGGTCACGTGGGCGAGTCCTTTCAGCGAACGGGGCAACGGTGGGTACGGGCGGCCAGTTCAGCAGCGGCGCGGCTGTCGTAGTCGGCGGAGAAGCCGCAGCGCGGAGCCGTGCAGGCGGCGGTGTGCTTCTCACGGCCCCGGCCGTCATAGGACGTGCCGACCTGGACCGGGCCGATGCGGGTGACGGAGCGGAAGCGGCGATGGGCGGTCACGGGAGCTCCCTTCAGAGGTGGGTGGCGATGGCTTCGGCCATGGGCGCAGGGACGCCGAGTCGAGCGCGGAGGGTCGGGGTGTCGATGGGTATTCCGGTGCGGGTGTGGTGCTCGGCGGCGACCTTGCGGGCGTGTTCGACCAGGGCGGCCGGAACAGGCATGGCGGGTCGCTCGGGCGGTGCCTCAATGGCGGCCGGTTGCGCGGGGAGTTCCTCGGTAGGTGAGGGTTCGGGCTCGTCCTCCTGGTCCCCGTTGTCCCCACCGTGTTCGGCGTCCGTGGTGGCCGTGGCCGGTGTTGAGTGGGCGAGGAGTGTTCCGCCGAGGAAGGCAACCGCGGGCCATCCGGCGACGAGGATGCGCAGCCAGGCCGGTACGTCGTCCAGGTCGAGCAGGCCGGCGGTGGCGACGTTCGCTCCGAGGGAGGCGGCGAGGGCGATGACGAACCAGCACCACCCGGCCGCTTTCGCCTCCCCGGACCGCAGCCGACGCCAAGCGGCGACCAGCAGCAGGTCGACCGAGACGGGGTAGGCCCAGGCTTTCCAGCCGTCCTGTCCGGCCGCCATGGCGATGTCGTGGAGGTGGGCGAAGGACAGCGCGGCGGCGATGACCGCTTGGATGAGCACCGCGTCCACGCGGGCCAGTTGGGCGCGCATGCTGCGGCTCCTTCCGGGGTTCGGGCATGGCAGGGGTAGGGAGTTGGCGCGAGACGGTCACGCCGACCGGTCTTGGGAGGGAACGAGGGTCAGTCGGTCACCGGGCGCGGCTCGATGACCGGGGCCGGGGTCTCGACCGGCCGTACGGGCGCGTCGGGCCGGAAGGGCTTGAGCGCGGGCAGGTCAGGCGCCAGGTGCGCGGACTCGCGGCAGATCTCGGCGGCGTCGCCGAGGGAGAGGTACGGCGTGCGGATGCGGGACCAGCCGCCGGAGGTGTCACCTGCGACCGCGAGGCCGGGCCGTTCGGGGGCGATGGCGCAGGCGGCCGAGACCGCTTCGGGGGCGATGTCGCCGAGTGCCATCTTGGCGGAGGCTTCGTCGTTGACGCGGTGGCAGACCCGGCCGGTCAACTGGGCCCGCAGCATGGTGGCGCCCTTGCCGAGTTCGGCGCCGAAGCGCTGCCCGCACACCTCCAGGTAGATCCCGGCAGCCCGGCCGAGCTGGGCGAGCCGGATGAGCTGGGTGACCATCTCGTCCCGCCGCTCTTCCTCCTTCCTCGTGGCGACGAGGAAGAGTTCGGCCACCTCGTCGACGAACAGCACGACAGGCACCGGCCGTTCACTCTCGGGCAGGCCCCAGATGTCGGAGGTGATCTCCTCGTCCGGGGTGTGCGGGGCGATGCCCTGTCGGGCCTTGATCAGGTCGTATCGGTCCTCCATTTCCTTGACGAGCACGGGCAGCAGTTCGGCCGCCTGTTCCGGATCGGTAGCAAGCGCCGACAGCCGCGCAGCGAACGGCGCGAGCTCTACTCCCCGCTTGCAGTCGATGCCGACCAGGGCGACGGGCTGCCGGGCGAGTCCGGCGATCAGATGCCGCTGGTACATGGACTTGCCGGACAGCGTGGCGCCGAGGGTGAGATGGTGCGGGATGGTGCGGTAGTCACGTATGAAGGGCGTGGCGTCTTCCCGCAGCGCCACCGGCACCTTGAGGAACCCGGTCTGGATCTTGCGGGGCATACGCACGTTCCGCAGCACGTCGAAGCCGACGAGGCGCAGTTCGACGACACCGGGCTTGACGGTCGAGACGTAGACGGCGTGCACGCCCCAGGCGTGCCGCAGCCGTTCCGCCGAGGCGGCGACGTCAGCGGGTTCCTGCCCGGGGGCGAGCCGGAGGCGGAGTCGCAGTCCGGTCGAGGTGGGCCGGATGATGCCCCGACGCGGGGGCACGGGCCGGACCTCTCGGCGGGTGGTGGCCTTGACCGCGAGGACCCGCAGCCGGGACGGAGCCACGGTCAGGCCGCAGGCCTCCATGACCGAGCCATACGTGCTGAGCAGTCGGGCCGTGGATATCGGCAGGCCGACCGTGGACCAGTAGAGGCCCGGGTGTTTGGCCCGGGCGTAGGCGGCCCCGCCGCCGAGTGCGGCGAGGGGACCACCTACCTCCAGGAGTGTCGTCAGGTCGGTCATCAGGCGGCAGCCTCGGTGGTGGCCGGGAAGGCGGCCGGGGTGACGGCGGCGGCTCGGTAGGCGATGCCGTGGCGCTGCTGTCCGTTGAACACGCTCTCCCACGGCCGGGCGACCAGCCCCGGCAGCGAGATGGGCGCACCGAGGGCGAGCCCCTCGGAGACACCGCTCTCAGGGACGGTGACCTTGATCAGCGACGACTCCCCTTCCTCGATGTAGACGACGCCCATCGTCATCAGCGCCTCACCACTGACGGCGTCCTTGGCGATCTCGCCGGTCTGCCGGTCGCGGACCTTGGGCTCGGGCGCCTCGGTCAGCAGGATCGTCGCGGCCGAGGTCTCCACACGGATGGTGCGCAAGGTTTCTTCCTATCTACTCGTCTATACAAGATGCAGTGTTCGAACCCGATCTCCGGGAACGACGACCACCTTGCCACACCACTTGCCCACTCGTCTATACGAGTAAGCGTGTTGGGGTGTACGAGTTCCGAGAAGCGCCCCCGCGCACCACCGCCGATCACGCCATCACGTCGCCGGGAGCTGGTACGACAGGACGTACGCGTCCGCCGCCATCACCGTGTCGCAGACCTCCACCGCCCGCCCCTCGCTGTCGTACGCCGTCCGGATCAGGTGGATCACGGGCACACCAGACGCGAGCCGCAGCGTCCTGACCTCACCGGGCGAGGGCATCCGGGCCCGGATCTCCTCCTCGAAGTGGTCCAAGCGGTGACCCAACTCTTCCAGCCGGGCGTAGATGCCACCGGGCCCGGGGTTGGGCTCGGCGATGGGAGTGCCCCGCGCGATGTCGAGCGGCAGATACGAGGTAGCGAACTCCACCGGCCGCCCGTCCAGCAGATACCGCCGCCGACGGGCCAGCACCCGCCGCACCGAGCCGAGCCGCGCGGAGACATCCTGACTGGCCTTCTCCTCCTTGACCTCCAGGCTGTCCACCTGCGGATGACTGCCAGCCGCCTCGGCCTCGACGGTGAACGCGGACTTGCCCTGCTCCCGGTGGCGCCGGGCGAACCGGTCGGAGGCGAGCCGCCGCACAGGCGGCCGTGGTCGCACGAACACACCCTTGCCGTGCTCGGCGTGCACGAGCCCTTCCCCCTGGAGGACGGAGAAGGAGTTTCGAACCGTCATACGGGAAACCCCGTAATGATCGACAAGCTCAGCTTCCGAGGGCAGCTTTTCGCCCTCCTTGAACCGGCCACGGTCGATCGCCTCGCGCAGCTGGTCGGCGATCTGCCGGAAGACCGCACGATCACTCGTGGGGTCGAGATCGCCGAGGAGGCCGGAAGAAAGGGAGGGCACGTGTACTCCTTTAGATATCTAGACGAGTGGGCATTCGTTGTTGCTACGGTGGAGAGCCTAGCCAGCCGAGAGGGCCGAGGAACGTGAGCACCGACCGTCCGCACTCCGTGAGCGTCGCCGGAGTCATCGTCGACGACCAGGACCGCGCCCTCCTGATCAAACGCCGCGACAACGGCCACTGGGAACCCCCGGGCGGAGTCCTCGAACGCGAGGAAACCATCCCGGAGGCCCTCCAGCGCGAGGTTCTCGAAGAAACCGGCATCAAGATCGCGCTTCCCGCGACCCTGACCGGCGTCTACAAGAACATGAAGGGCCTGATCGTCTCCCTGGTCTTCCGCTGCCAGGCCGCCGACGGCACCCCCACCACCGGGGACGAGACCCGCGCACTGCGCTGGGCCACCCGCGAAGAAGTCACCGAACTCGCCGACGAGGCATACGCGATCCGCGTCCTGGACGCATTGGACGCGGCATCCCCGCCGGCCATCCGCGCCCACGACGGCGTGAAACTCGTCTAACCCGAACCCGCTGCACATGGCGGCCTACCAGCACGAAGGAACTTGTATGCACGAGTATACGAGCACCGCCCGGGTCTGGGGACTCACTTGCCCAGGATTTCCCGAAGAGGTCAGCCGGGCCCGCCGCTGGACACGCGACATCCTGCGCGGATCACCACTCGCGGACGACGCCGAGTTGATCGTGAGCGAGCTGAGCGCTAACGCAATCCTCCACACGGCCAGCGGCATGGAATCCGGCAGCTTCCACCTCGCTTTGGCGGTCTCCCCGCAGGTGGTCGCCCTGTCAGTCACAGACGACGGAGGCAACGGCACAGCCCCCAAGGTCGAGCACCAGGACCAGGACGCCGAGCACGGCCGGGGACTGAGCATGGTCACCGCACTCGCCCACCGAGTCGTCGTCCACGCCACCCACGGCGGCTACACCGTCACCGCGGAGCTCTTCGCGAACACCCGCCCAGGAGACCGGCTGTGCTGATGGACAACCCACGCTGGGGCTACTGGTGCGAGTGCTGGACCGAGGACCTCACCGACGAGACACAACAGCCGTCACTCCACGGATCGTTCGATGCGTACTCGGCACCACAGGCTGACAGGTGGATCGCCGTCGCACTCAGGACCATCACACCGGCACTGGACCCCGAAGCCTGCGACGAGGCATGGGCCTGGCTGTACGAAGGCCGCGCGGACACAAGGCGAGCTCTCCTACGCTCCGAGCCAAGCACCGTGACGATCAGCCACGGCAACACCCGCATCACGTGGACGATCCGGCCAGTGCTCTTCCTGCCACTCGCGCACCGTCAGGGCGCCGAACTTCCAGCCTGCGCACACGACTTCAAGCCCCAGCAGACCCACTGAGTTACAACTTTCTCTACGGGTTCAAGGCGGCTCGCTCCGCTCACCGCGCGCGGCCCGGCCCCCGGCCGGGCCTGCGCTCCAGTCTCCGCCCCGCTCCAGCCCGGCCGGCGCCCGTGCCGCGCGCATGGCAACCAGTCGCCTGATACCAGAGAAGGGGTGCGTCGTGGCTGGGGCGGTCGACTCCGCGGCTTTACGGAGCCACTTTGGCGCGAGCCTCGAAGATCATGGCCCCAACGTCGTGCTTTACCGGGCAGGTCCACAGACTGCCCGACGCGCCGCAAGCTTACGGGGCCATGATCACTCGCGCCAAAGCAGCGCCACCCCAAAGCCGCTCCGCCGACCTGGTTCCGGCAACCTCTCCACGCTGCCCTAGCTAAGGGGTACTCCTAAATCACTGTTCGCTGCGAACGCACGGGAAAGCGTATGCGACGAGTGGCCTGTCATGAAACCAGCCCGCCTCCACTGACCTCCCCCTAGACCGCCAAAAGAGCCGTTCCAATTTCACAGACTCAATCCCCCAAGCTTCTTCGAGAGCGCACCCAAAAAGGAACCTGAAAGGAAACTCGGAGTCATGCTCCACATTTTCGGGCCACTCAATCGAATTCGAACCTCCCGCTAAAGAGATCTTCCTCCCCAGTTCAAACGCCAGGATATCGTCATTTATGTCACCAGAAAGAACTTCAGGCCCAATTTCAACCCTGAAGTTATACGGATCAGCGACATGAAATTCCGACCTATCGGATATCCACTGGACAAGCCGAGGATAGTCAATCCACCCTTCCTTGATACGCCAGCACGGAAGATGTCTGGCATCACGGTCGAGCCTCAAGGCCATCTCTGCAACAGCGACAGACCACCCTCCATTCTTTGAGTCTGGCGACTTAATGGAAAGCCTTGCCATTTCCGCATCTACCCAATCGCCCATAGACGCGTAACTGGCGATGGGCGCCGCGAACTCTCTAGCCGCACCATAGGGCCGACCAAGCAACATCCCACACACGCTACGCAGGCTCGTGCTGGTTCTCGCGGGGCCAGCTGTCACGACTGACGCATCAGGATAGGAGAAGTCCTCATACATCATCGATGGTGTACCCATTGTGATTCTTCCAGCTGGCCTCCCCTCTGCATCGTAAACAAGCTGTAGACGCTTGCCGACTTGTTGGGCGATTTCTTCCGCTTCCGCGACTCCATCGAAGAGGTCTACATCATCTGCATCGATCAACGAGTCATCAATATCCAGCCCGCCATCCGGAAGTGCATACAGGCGACGCATAAGCTTGACGCCGTCCATCGTGACCCAATCTTGCTTCGCAACAGCGCACTTGCTATCCCAGCCTCCGAGGTAATCACTGGCCCAAATATCAACCTCTGACGCAGGCATTAAGTAGCGAAGGAGGCCAACCAATGAAATTTCACAGGTTGATCTCCAGCCCAACCTCTGAATACGGGCGCTGAGGAAGACCTGGCTATCCCCCGGTGTCTCAGTTGGGATTTGGTCACACAAGTAGTCGTCCAACCGGACTTTAACGGTCGTGCCGGGTTCGTCTAGTTGCTCCTCGGGACGCGCTTTCCGGAGGATAGGTCGATGCTCCACGCCGTCACTAAATTCGAGAATCCACGTATCTGCAGTGCCACCGGAAACAGGGCGCGACGTTACCTGCACCCTCTTACCTATCATAAATATCGAAAAAAATCCGATACCGAATCGACCCGATGGCTCGAATTTACTTGCTAACAGGCCAGGGTTCCCACGAACCACATCCGCGCTAAGCCAAGAGGTGTTACCGAAATCGAGGAGCTTTCCTCCAAGGATGGACGGAGGCATCCCAATCCCGTTGTCACTACAAGACAACCAGATGCTTTCGTCTTGCTCCTCCAACCAAACCGAAACTCGCCCTGCGAAAGGCCGACCTCCGCGGTACTCAGAAAGCGCCTCGCGTGCCTTTACAGCATCACATGCATTGGTCACGACTTCTCTCAGACCAACAGACCAATTTTCTCCGTAGAGCTCGCTTCCGCCGAGCCGACGAACCAAGCCAGCTACATCGTCCACCTTTACCTTAGCTTCGACAGGCTCCCAGTCTCGACAAGGCGCTACAGCACTGAACGCCTGCGGTGACTCAACATTAGCTACACCACGTGCAGAGAAAGCTGAGCGTGCGTTGTCCGCCAGCACGCTGTCCGTGTTGCGCAGCTCTTCGTCAACTGCTGAGAGCGTTTCGTATGCTAGCCACCAGGCCCCGATCTCATCAGAAGCGAAACCGTCAGGTGCGGTGAAGACCAATCGGCCATTTTTCAGGTACGGCCGCTGAATACGAGCTTGAAAGAGCCAATGATCGCTTGAAAGGGCTGGCAGATCTCGTACTGCGGCTAAAATAGCAGGTGCCCGAGTGGAGTCGAGGTGTGCCGCATCCGCCGTACGGAGTAGACAGGCCAATACGAGGGTATCGATGCGCCAATCAATTGGCGCAAAAGATGGCGCTCCTACCGGCGCTGAAAGGTTTTTAGTGACTTCGTCAGAATTCCAATGGTGACTGGCTGCCACCCTACCGATTACTCTTCCGTAAGATTGCCTGAGTTCAGGATCATTGATGAGATATGCAGTCGTCTTGTCAGAAGAAGTCCACGACCCCATAGGTAGCTCTTCGGCAACTTCCGCATGTAGCGAACGCAACAGTTGTTTATCAGCCTCTTTTGCCAGCTGCTCGGGAGGCGAAGCAAGTTCCAGCGCGTGCGGGGGCCTCCCGTGTTTCCTTCTCACTTCTCTCGCGAGAGCGTCAGGCCATTCCCGGCGGTCTCGTATCCTTTTTCCAGCGACCTGATGGGCAGCCCGACTCATTGCCAGGTCGTGGACGAGAATAGCCGCACCCAGCACATAAGCCTCGGCAGGGTTTAGCTGCAATCCCGGACCGGCAATATGATTTGCAATCTCCCAGATTCCATGAGCATGGCTGATGTCATGCTGCGTGAAGTCTGGCATGTCACGCGCGATTTCACTCGCGAGCTGACCCGCCTGCTCTTCCATATCTAGCAGAGCTTGCTTAAATTTGTCCCGAGCGTTGGGGCTATCAGCGAACGCGTTTGGACCGAGAGCCTTACGCCAGAGCTCGGGGCGGGACGAATCGTCTTGCTGCACCATGTGGTGAGTATGTCCCAAGATCACTGTTCGTACCAGCGGTTCGACGAACTAGCTGGTGCAGGCATCCTCCAACACCTGACAAGCGTTCATAGATGGTCACCTCATCGCCGGCAGAAGGAAGAACCCAGCAAGGCACCACATAGTGACTACCGAGACGAGAATGAACAACAGTACGTAAGTCTCGTACCAGCGAAACAGATTGCTTGGACGAGGGCGCTCACGGAAGCCTGTTCCTACAAGCTCGTCGGTGATATCGCACTCTTCGTTTCGATAATCTAGCCAAGCGAGAGCACCAACTACGATTAGTGTGGCAGTGAAAGCGGCAACCACCGTGACCAGGGCCATGAGCCCAATCACGCCACCGCGAGCAGTTGCTGGCTGAATTTGCCATTTATGGTACCCGACGAAAAGGGCGAGTGCCGCCCCCATCAGAGTTGTGACTAGCGTCTGGTAAATAGCGAGAAATCGGTGGGCGTTTTCATTAACTGCGTTGATCTGTTGCAGTATGTAGCGATACCGCTCAAGCGCGAAATCCTTCTTAGCTTCACTCGCACTTGCTGCAGGATCCTCCGACGTAGCCATTGCCCCTCCCCCTATGCTGCCTCTGATCAGCATAGGCCAATAGAAGTGCATCGTTGCAAGGTCCGATCACTTACCCGTAGCCGAGGGATTGTTGTCGGGCAGTCGACGCCAGTGACGGCAACGACGGCGGACGACACGTCGCCGTCGGCGTACATCAGCAGTCCCGTCTTGTGCCCCAAGCCCCTCCCCGAAACGGAACAATGATCCGAGAGTCCTGCCATTCGCGTGCCAGATCCAGCAGTGACACACGGGAACAGAGGGGACTAGGCAAGGGATCCGCCAAGGTTGGAACCTCGTTCCGCCGCAGGTCAGCGCGGTAATCGGCCCGAGAAGACCTAAGCTTCCCAAGCTGATAGCGCATGTTCGACGGTGGTCCCACAGCACCGGGTAACCCGCCTTAACGGAAGCGCCCATATACCAAGCACAGTCATGGGAGCCCCTGCTGAGTTTCGCTGAAACTGGCGCATGAGGGGGAGGCTTCGATGTACACCTGCCTGACCGAGAGCAAGGTGGCCTGGCCCGGACGGAGTTTGAAGATGCGAGGAAGAGAACTGCTGTACGCCAGTGCGTTCGGCCAGCGTGACGCAATGGACTACATGCAAGAGTGCTACGCGGACGAAGGTGTCGACCGCTCTGGGGAGCCAGCGGTACTGGTTCGCGCTAGCGCTGCGGGCAGCCGCGAAGTCTTCCACGGTGATGAGCGCTGCGGCCTCATGGTCGGTCACGGGCGACACCTGGAGCAAGCCAGTTGGATGCTGCTGGGCGACGCACAGGTGGTGGGGTATCGGCCATGCGGGCGCTGTGGTTCTCCCAGCACTCCTCACTGACCGTTCTCTGTGAAGCGACAGACGGGAAGCTGCGCGTCCCGTGCCCCATCCGTGCCCGATCCAGCGGGAAACCACGGGGAACCACAGTGCTGAGCGGGCACCGCTCACGGCAACGGCTCCTGACCGTATGACCTGGTCAGGAGCCGTTTCACCTGGCGGTGGGTGTGGGATTTGAACCCACGGTGACTTGCGCCACGACGGTTTTCAAGACCGTTCCCTTAGGCCGCTCGGGCAACCCACCCCGCGTGCCCCACGATCGTCGGGCGCGCGGGACAAGAGTAACCGTTAGCTGTCGCCCTCGCGTTGGCCCAGGGTGACCTCGGCCGTGCGGGTCTTTTTGTCGCGGGTGTAGGTGAGGGTCACCTTGTCGCCGGGCTCGTGGGTCCAGATCTCGCCGATGAGGGTGGGGCCGCTGTCGATGGGGGTGTCGTCGAGCTTGGTGATCACGTCACCGGGCTTGAGTCCGGCCTTGGCCGCGGGGCCGCCCGGAGTGACCGCGTCGGAGCCCCCCTCGCCGTTCTGGCTGATCGTCGCCCCGCCCGCGCCCTCTTCGAGGGAGACCGACGCACCGATCACCGGGTAGACCGGCTTGCCCGTCTTGATCAGCTGCTGGGCGACGTTCTTCGCCTGGTTGATCGGGATCGCGAAGCCCAGGCCGATCGAGCCGGACTGGCCGGTGCCGCCGAGGCCGCCGTTGCTCGAGGACTGGATCGCGGAGTTGATGCCGATGACGTTGCCCTGCGCGTCCAGGAGCGGGCCACCGGAGTTGCCGGGGTTGATCGACGCGTCCGTCTGCAGGGCGCTCATGTACGACGCCTTGCTGCTCTGGCTGCCGTCGCTGGAGGCCACGGGGCGGTTCTTGGCGCTGATGATGCCCGTGGTCACGGTGTTGGAGAGGCCGAAGGGCGCGCCGATCGCGATGGTCGAGTCGCCGACGGCCACCTTGTCGGAGTTGCCGAGGGTGAGCGGCTTCAGGTCCGAGGGGGCGTTCTTGAGCTTGATGACCGCGACGTCGTAGCCCTGGGCGTGCCCGACGACCTCGGCGTCGTACTTCTTGCCGGTGGGGAAGGTCGCCGTGAGCTTGCCGCCGTCGACCGCGCCCGCCACCACGTGGTTGTTGGTGACGATGTGGCCCTGCTTGTCGAAGACGAAGCCGGTGCCGGTGCCGCCCTCGCCGCTGCTGCTCTCGGCCTCGATGGTGACCGTGCTGGGCAGCGCCTTGCCGGCGACGGCGGCGACGGTGCCCGGGTCACGCTTGAGGTCGCCGCCGCTCTGGGTGGCGGAGACCGTGGTCGAGTCGGTGGAGTTTTCGTTGCGGTCGGCCAGCGTGTAGCCGATGCCGCCGCCCACGCCGCCCGCCACGAGGGCGGCCACGAGGATCGCGGCGAGCAGTCCGCCCCGCTTGCCGCCAGGCTTCGGCGCGGGCTGCTGGTACGAGGTGCCCCAGCCGGCTCCCGAGCCGCCGCCGTCCGCGTACGACGGCGTGGCCGGCGGCGGAGGCGGGGGCCAGCCGGCGGCCGCGGGCGAAGTCGCCCCGCCGGAGGGCGCTCCGGGGGCTCCCTGCGGCTGTGCGTGGCCGTCGGCGCCCTGACCGCCGACGGAGGTGTACGCCGGTGCCCCGGCGTACGACGGCTCCTGCCCGGCGGTTCCCGGAGCGCTCGGGGGCGCCGCCGGGATCGGGGCTGTCGGCGCGTCCTGTGCGGGGGTGTCACCGGCAGGCGCGCTCGGCTCGGACGCCTGGGCCGGCGCGGAGGCAGCGGGAGATTCCACCGGCACGGGAGGTGCGGACGGGGCGGGGGGTACCGCGGTGCCCTCGTTCTCGGTGCTCACAGCTCTTCTCCTCGATCCACGGCTGTTGATTCTCGGTCCCACTCGGTCGCACTCGGTCACACGCGTCACGCTTCGACGGTCCGGCCGCGGTGAAGCTGTGCATCTGCGCGTGTGCATGTGCTTGTCATGTGATTGTGTCTGCCGTCAGCTTTTCCCATGGACCGTCAGAGCACCATAAGCGGTGGCTGTGGGTCCGGAGCCTTTCCTTATATCGGACCTGTCGGACTAAACAGACGGTTTTGTGATGCGATCGCCCACACGCGTACCCCGCCACGGTGGCACCATGACGCAGTGACACACGTACGACAGCACCCGATTCAGGTGGTCGCCCACCGCGGCGCCTCCGAAGAGGCTCCCGAGCACACCCTGGCCGCGTACAAGAAGGCGATCGAGGACGGCGCGGACGCCCTCGAATGCGATGTGCGGCTGACCGCGGACGGCCATCTCGTCTGCGTGCACGATCGCCGCGTCAACCGTACGTCCAACGGCCGCGGCGCGGTCTCGGCCCTGGAACTCGCCGACCTCGCCACCCTGGACTTCGGCTCCTGGAAGAGCCGTGACGAGGAGCCCGACTGGGAGCACCGCCCCGAGGACCGGGAGGACACCTCCGTCCTCACCCTGGAGCGCCTTCTGGAGCTGGTCGCCGACGCGGGCCGCCGGGTGGAGTTGGCCGTCGAGACCAAGCACCCGACGCGCTGGGCGGGCCAGGTGGAGGAGCGGCTGCTGCTCCTGCTGAAGCGGTTCGGCCTGGACGCCCCCGAGTCCGCCGCCGAGTCACCGGTACGGATCATGAGCTTCTCCGCGCGTTCGCTGCACCGCGTCCGGGCCGCGTCCCCGACGCTTCCCACGGTCTACCTGATGCAGTTCGTCTCACCCCGGCTGCGTGACGGACGGCTGCCCGCGGGCGTCGGGATCGCCGGGCCCTCGATCCGGATCGTGCGCAATCACCCCGCGTACGTCGAGCGCCTGAAGGCGGCGGGTCACCAGGTGCACGTGTGGACCGTCAACGAGCCCCAGGACGTCGACCTCTGCGCCGGCCTGCGTGTCGACGCCATCATCACCAACCGCCCGCGCGCGGTGCTGCGACAGCTGGACCGCTGACGCCGCCGGAGCCGGAGCCGGAGCCGCAACGGGTCGTACACCCGCCCTGGCAGCACCGATTTTCAGCCACGCGATTACGGGGAGTGCACCGGCGCGTTCGGTCCGTATTCGATCGTTACGAGTGCGTCAGTGGACGTGGATTGGCCGGTTTCCAGTCCAGTCCAATGGGGCATTCACACCGTGGCGTGGGGCAAAGGAGGTCTCGGGGGTGGCGTTGGTGGTGGCACAGGAGGTGCCCACGTCGTCGAGCATGGCCGTACCCCATGGCCCTGCGGGCGTGGGGGAAGCAAGGCACAGGATGCGTGACCAGCTGCGCACCGGTGGTGTGGCCGATGCGGTCATCGACGATGCCGTTCTGATCCTTTCCGAACTACTCAGTAACGCCTGCAAGCACGGCAGACCACTGGGTGACGACGCCCTCGCCGGGGACGGCGACGTGCGCGCGGCGTGGTGCGTCGACCCGTCGGGCCGACTCACCGTCGAAGTGACGGACGGCGGTGGTCCGACCCGCCCGGTTCCGGCCACGCCCTCGGTCACCGCACATGGTGGCCGTGGGCTGAACATCATCACCGCGCTGGCCGACGACTGGGGCGTACGGGACGACGCGCGCGGAGAGGTCACCGTGTGGGTCGTCGTCCAGGACAACGTGGACCGTGCCCGCCGCCGCGACGACTTCGTCACCCGCGTCACGGCTCCACCGGTCTCCGCGATACCCGGCCTGGAACTGGCGGACGCCTTCGAGGACATGGACTAGTGGGCCAGCGGACATGGGCTGGTGGGCCAGTGGGCTAAGGGACATGGGCTGGTGGGCCAATGGGCTAGTGAGCTAGTGAGCTAGTGAGCTAGTCACGGGGCTCAGCCGCCGCAGCCGCCCGGGCCCGCACCCACGACGTCCCGGCTGAACCGCCCCCGCGCGACGAGCCCCGTGACCCGGATCGACCAGGAACGCCCCGGACGGCGAGCGCCCTTTGGCCATGAGCGAACCCCGCCCCCAGGCAACCC
>NZ_VJZC01000870.1 GCF_009377185.1 Streptomyces spongiae | reverse complement strand
CCCCTGGCGGAACTACGACCCCTGGGCGGTCGCCCCCGGGCCGCTGCAGCAGAACGGTGCCGCGGTGCCGAGCGGGGACCAGCGGCGCGGGCGGACGCGGAAGGCCCTCGTCCTGGGCGCCGTGGTGCTCGCGCTCGCCTCCGGCGGGATCGGCGGAGCCGTCGGCGCGTACCTGGAGCGGAGCGGCGGGATCGGGGGCGTCGAGCTGCCCCAGACCGCGGACGGCGCCAAGGGCCGCGCGCCCGACAGCGTCGCCGGGATCGCCGCCAGCGCGCTGCCCAGCGTGGTCACCCTGCATGTGAGCGGCGCGGAAGCGCAGGGTACCGGCACCGGATTCGTACTCGACGGGCGAGGGCACATCCTCACCAACAACCACGTCGTCGAGCCCGCCGGAGACGACGGCCAGATCTCCGTGACCTTCAGCGGGGGCGAGACCGCCAAGGCCACGATCGTCGGCAAGGACAGTGGCTACGACCTCGCGGTGGTCAAGGTCTCGGGCGTCAGCGGGCTCAAGCCGCTGCCCCTCGGCAACTCCGACGACGTCCAGGTCGGCGACCCCGTCGTCGCCATCGGCGCCCCCTTCGACCTGGCCAACACCGTCACCTCGGGCATCATCAGCGCCAAGGAGCGGCCCATCACCGCGGGCGGAGAGGAAGGCGACGGGAGCGACATGTCGTACGTGGACGCGCTCCAGACAGACGCCCCGATCAACCCGGGCAACTCCGGTGGCCCGCTCGTCGACGCGAGCGCCCGTGTGATCGGCATCAACAGCGCCATCCGCTCCGCCGGCAACGGCTCCGACCTGGAGGGCGGACAGGCCGGTTCGATAGGACTCGGCTTCGCCATCCCCATCAACCAGGGCAAGCGCGTCGCCGAGGAACTGATCAACACGGGCAGGGCGACCCACCCCGTCATCGGCGTCACGCTCGACATGGACTACGCCGGGGACGGCGCCCGGGTCGGCACCGAGAGCAACAGCGGCGGGCCTCCGGTCAACGCCGGAGGCCCAGGGGACAAGGCCGGCATCAAGGCGGGCGACCTCATCACCGAGGTCGACGGCCAGCGCATCCACTCCGGCGAGGAGCTCATCGTCAAGATCCGCGCCCACCGCCCCGGCGACCGGCTGGAGCTCACCGTCCAGAGCGACGGCCGGACCAGGAAGATCACCCTGACTCTCGGCTCCTCCGGCGGCTGAGCGGTCCGGGCACGATTTGACAGCAACTTCACAGCACATGCCCCCGAACCGCCTCTGAACGGCAAACTTCGCGGAAAACCGGCCCTGTACACGAATCCCGGAGCGCCGCGGCAGTACCGGACGGACAGGAACGCCGGGTACCGTGGACCCGGCCCGGACCACGGAAGACACCACGGAACGACCGCCGAGGGCCGATGGACAGGGCCGAGGACTCGCAAGGAGCTTCAGGTGTTCAATGACATAGGACCGCTCGAGCTGGTGACGCTCGTTGTCCTCGCCGTGCTCGTCTTCGGCCCGGAGAAGCTCCCGAAGATGATCCAGGATGTCACGCGCACCATCCGCAAGATCCGCGACTTCTCCGAGAGCGCCAAGCAGGACATCCGGCAGGAGCTCGGCCCGGAGTTCAAGGACTTCGAGTTCGAGGACCTGAACCCCAAGACGTTCATCCGCAAGCAGCTGGACAACGACGAGCTGGGCCTCAAGGAGATCCGCAACGGCTTCGACCTGAAGAAGGAGATGGCCGAGGTCACGGACGCGGTGCACAGCCGTGAGTCCGAGACGTCCGCGGGCTCCTCCACCGGGTCCGGCAGCGGCGGCGGCTCCGTCGACATGACCAAGAAGCCCGAGAAGCCCCAGTCGGACGAGCGGCCGCCGTTCGACGCTGACGCCACGTAGGCGCTCCGCTTCGGGTGCCGGGGTGGGCGCCGTTTTGGTGCGGTGCCGTTGTCGGGTGCGGGTTCGTTGTGGCTTGTCGCGCAGTTCCCCGCGCCCCTTACGGGGCGCCCCGCGTGATGCTGGACCCGACTCGAACGCACCCTGACGCCCCGGCCGGATTCACTGCTGTTCGGAGCGCTGTGGCTATGCTGCCGAGTTGATGTGCGGACCGTATGAGTGTGAGCGACGACGCCCGAGGGGGGCGGGCCGCTCCGGTCCGACGAGAGCAAGGAGGCGTCCGGGCACATGGAGACGACGAGTCGGGTAGACGCACAGGCGTCGGCCGCGGAGGACGGACAACCGGTCCCCTCCGACCGGCGCACGGTCGACGGCTACCTGCTGGCGCCCTTCCCGTGGTACGGCCTCGACGAGGCCTTCACGGGACCGCGCCGGTTGATGAAGGTGGGTACGGCGGCCGACGGCGCCGTCGAACACGGATCGATCGGGCACGGCGACGAACCCTCGATCCGCAATGAGGGCTCCGGCGAGGACGGAAAGGAGCGCTTCGCCATCGTGGTCACGGTCGCCGCGAACCCCGTACGGCGCAGCGCGGACGGCACGGGGGTCCTGGAGGCCAACTCGGTCTCCTCGGCCGCCTGGCTGGCCGGTGTGGGGCTGCTGACCGTCACCTGGCCCAGCCAGATGGACCACACCCTGCGGGACGACTGGCTGGACCAGCAGACCGAGACGGCGTGGGTCCTCGCGGACGACCTGGCCGGTCCTGACTGGTCGACGCTGTCGCTGCCGGTGGACGGGGTGCCGACGCCGTTCCACTACCGGGAGTCCGAGTTCGGGTGGGTGCTCGCGGGCTCCACGCCGGAGGGCGTCCACGTGGGTGCGTACGGCAGAGGGATGAGTGCGTACGGGCTGGGCTTCGCTGTGATCAAGGACATCGGGGCGTACGCGTAGCCTGCGGCGCTCAGCCGGGAGGGGCGCCGTTTGGGTGCGGCGCCTCCTTCGGGTGCGGGTGGTCGTGGGTTGCTCGCGCAGTTCCCCGCGCCCCTGAAGGGCCGGGCGCGCCCCTGAAG
>NZ_VJZC01000869.1 GCF_009377185.1 Streptomyces spongiae | reverse complement strand
GGTGACCACGGTCACCAGCCCCTTCCGCGTCAGACGTCAGAAGCTCAGGTCGGGGGCCGTGCCCGTGCCTCCGTCGTCGCCCGTTCCGCCGTCGCCGGAGCCGCCTCCGCCGTCGTCGCCCGTGCCTCCGGCGTCCTGGCCCGTTCCGCCGTCTCCTGTGCCGCCGTTGTCCGTGCCGGAAGTGGGTGGCGTGCCGGTGCTGCCGCCGTCGGTGGTCTCACCGCTGGTGGCGCCTTCGTTCGTGCCCGGGGTGCCGGTCTGGCCGCCGTTGTCCTGCCCGGACGTCTGGCCCTCGGTGTCCTCGTCGCCGGTGGCGCCGCCGTCGTCCTCGCTGTTGGAGGCGCTCGGCTCGTCGGCCGGGGTGCTGGGCGGGATCACCACCTGGTCGGCACCCTCCTGGAGCTCCAGGTCGAAGTCCGTCACCGGGGTGCCCTCGAGGGCGTCCTTGGTGAACTGGGCCCAGATCTCCGCGGGCGCGCCACCGCCGTTGATGCGGGGCAGGCCCATGGCTCCGTACAGCGACTTGTGTGCGCCGGTGACGGGGTCCTGGCCCATGACGGAGACCACGGTGGCGAGGTCGGGCGTGTAGCCGGCGAACCAGGCCGCCTGGTCCTCCTCGGCGGTACCGGTCTTGCCGGCCGCCGGGCGGCCCGCCGCCTGGGCGGCCGTGGCGGTGCCGCTCTCCACGACGGACTGCAGGACCTTCGTGGTCGTGTCGGCTGCCTCGCGGGTGACGGCCTGCTCGATGTTCTGCTTGGGCAGGCCGATCTCCTCGCCGTCCTTGGTGAGCTCGTTGACGAGCGTGTACGTGCCGTGCTTGCCGTGGTTGGCGAGCGTGGCGTACGCCTCCGTCATGTCCAGCACGCTGGCGGTGGCCGTGCCGAGGGCGATGGACGGGTACGGCGCCATGTCCGGGGTGGACTCCGGGAGGCCGAGGTCGATGGCGGTCTGCTCGACCCGCTGGGGGCCGACGTCGACGGCCATCTGCGCGTACACCGAGTTCACGGACTTGTCGGTGGCCTGGCGGACCGTGACGTCGCCGTAGGAGACGTGGTCCTCGTTCTCGGGGGCGTAGGCGCCGCCGCTCCAGCCCTGGACGGGGCGCTTGTTGGTGCCGTCGTAGATCGTGTTCGGCGTGATCGCGGTGCCGTTCTGGGTGGCCGAGTCGTTCTGGACGGCGGAGGTGAACACGAACGGCTTGAAGGTGGATCCCACCTGGTAGTCGCGGCGTGTCGCGTTGTTGTAGTACTGCTTGGTGAAGTCGATGCCGCCGTACATGGCGAGCACCTTGCCCGTCTTCGGGTCGATGGAGACGCCGCCGACGCGGACGTACTTGTCGACCTTGCGGTTCTTCTTGTCGAGCTGGTCCATGACCTGGTCGTCGACCGCCTTGACGAAGGCGTCCTGCTTGCTCTTCTGCAGGGTGGTCGTGATGCGGTAGCCGCCGGCCCGCAGGGTGTCCTCGTCGATGATCTTGTTGTCGTAGAGGTACTGCTTGACCGCCTCGACGAGGTAGCCGCGCTGGCCGGACATGCCGGTGGAGGCGACGGTCTGCTTCGGCGTCGGGAACTTGGCCTTCGCCCGCGCGGACTCCGACAGCCAGCCCTCCTTGACCATGCCGTCGAGGACGTACTTCCAGCGGGCGACGGCGGCGGACTTGTTCTCGGGGTGCGCGATGACGTCGTACTGGCTCGGGGCGTTGAGCAGTGACGCCAGGTACGCGCCCTGTTCGGCGGTCAGTTCGTCGGCGTCGACGCCGTAGTACGCCTGGGCGGCGGCCTGGATGCCGTAGGCGTTGCGGCCGAAGAAGCTGGTGTTGAGGTAGCCCTCCAGGATGTGGGCCTTGGTCTCCTCCCGGTCCAGCTTGATCGAGATGAAGAACTCCTTGATCTTGCGCGTGGCGGTCTGTTCCTGCGCCAGGTAGTAGTTCTTCACGTACTGCTGGGTGATCGTCGAGCCGGACTGCTTGCCCTTGCCGGTCGCCGTGTTCCAGGCGGCGCGGACCATGGCCTTGGGGTCGACGGCCGACTCGGTGTAGAAGTCGCGGTCCTCGGCGGCCAGTACGGCGTGCTGGGCCTTCTTGGAGATCTGGGCGAGCGTCACGTTCTCGCGGTTGACCTCGCCGTCGCGGGCGAGCTGGCTGCCGTCCGCGTACAGGAAGACGTTGCTCTGCTTGACCGCGGCCGCGTTCGCCTTCGGGATCTGGACCAGGTTGTAGCCCAGTACGAACAGGCCGATCAGCAACAGGGTCCCGAACAGGAAGGTCCCGAGCAGCATGCGCCAGGTGGGGACGAGTCGCCGCCATCCGGTGCGTTTGCGCTTGACGCGCTTGGCCTTCTTCGCGGACTTCGCGGACTTCTCGGAGCCGGCGACGGCAGCTGCGACTCCGGCCGAGGCGGCGCCCTCGGCGGGGCCTCCGGCCGAGGTGGGGATGACGGCTGTGCGGGGGCCGTCGTCCGGGGGCACTGCGCGGAGTTGGCGGGTGCTGTCGTCCAGGGGCGCGTCGGAGGTCTTGCCCGGCGTCGGGCCGGAGTCCGCGTCTGCGGCGCCGTCCGAGGCTGCCGGGGCGGAGCCCGCACCCGCGCTGCCGGGCGAGGCTGCCGGGCCGGTGGTCCTGGCTGCGCGGCCGGCGGGTGCGGGACCGCGGCCCTTGCCCGCGCCGGAGGCCGGGGCGGCGCCGGGGGCCTTCCCCGGGGTCTTGTCCTGCCCCCTCGCGGGAGGGATGCCGGGTGCGTTGCCGGAACCCTCGCCGGTCCCGCGGGAGGTCACCGCAGAGCCAGAGCCAGAGCCAGCCCCGTCCGAACCCTTGCCGGGCTCGCCGGAGGGTTTCCTGGACCCTGCCCGCTCCGAGCTGTCGCCAGGCTCGCCCGAGGGCCTACCGGACCCAGCCCCGTCCGAGTTCGCGCCGGGCGCACCCGAGGTCGCCTTGGACCCAGCCCCAGTGCCTTTCTGC
>NZ_VJZC01000868.1 GCF_009377185.1 Streptomyces spongiae | reverse complement strand
GGGGATGCCTACGAGGGGGGCGAGACGAGTGCGGGTGGTGGAGCGCAGAGCGGCGGCCGCGCGGTCGCGGGCGTTGGCTTTGCGGTAGAGGCGGGCGCGGCCTTCGACGGTTTCGGAGGCGCGGATCGCGACGGGGAGACGTTCGGGTACGAGGGGGCCGAGTCGGCGTGCCCTCCACAGGGCGGCCAGGGCGCCGGCGACGAAGAGCTGGAGCGTGCCCCAGAGCCAGCCCGAGGGGAGCAGGTCGAGGAAGCCGCGCTCGCCGTTCTCGGCGAGGGCGTCGTCGGAGAGTGAGGGGAGGTACCAGACCAGATGGGGGCGCGAGCCGAGGAGTTGAAGGGCGAGCGAGGCGTTGCCGTGCTCGTCGAGGCTGTCGTTGAAGAGGATGTCGCGGGCGCCGAGCACGATGGTGTCGCCGCCCCCTTCGGGTGCCGGCAGGCGCACCAGGCCGGGCAGGCCGTCGCTGGGGTAGCAGGTGTCGGCGTCCGGGCTGGTCGTGCGGTAGCGGATGCCCCCCATGTCGGCGGTGCCCGCTCGCCGGGCTGCCGGCAGGTCGCAGCGCGGGGAGAGCGTCGAGTCGAGGCTGCGTGCCCCGTCGGCGCTCACACCGGGGGCGAGGGTGCCGACGGAGGGGGTGTCGGGGGTGAGCAGGACCGTACGGCCGCCGGAGTCCCGGGTCGTCGTGCGGAGCTGGGTCTGCTGGCGCTCTGTCAGCAGGTCGGGGACGGCGACCAGGAGGGTGGTGTCGGGGCCGGTCGCGGCGCGGGCCTCGTCGAGGGTGGTGACCACGCGTATGGACACGCCCCGGTCGTCGAGGAGTTCGGCGATCGCGCGACTGCCGTAGGGGTCGGCCGAGCGCGGGTCGAGCATGCCGTGCTGGGAGGTGGAGCGCACCGAGGCGATCGCCACGGCTGCCACCAGGATGAGCACCAGTGCGAGCACGACACCTCGCGTGCGCGTCCACACCTGGCGGACGGTGGGCGAGGCCGAGGTGGCCGGGAGCGTGGCCTCGGTGGTCATTCGGCGGCTCCCCTGCCGGCCGTGTCGGTCGTACTGGCGGTGCTGTGGGCGCTGTTGGTGAGCACGGGCTTGGTGCGATGCAGGTCGTCGTCGAGGGCGGCGAGCCGGTGGTACGTTCCCTCGCCCGTCGACCTGCCCCCGTATGTGACGTCGTCGAAGTCCTGGGCGGCTGCGCGCAGCCGGTCCGCGTGTGCGGGGAGTGTGCGGCCCGCTTCGGAGGCGGCCTCGTCAGCGGTGCGGCCGGGGCGTACGTCGAGCAGGGCGCGTTCCTCCAGGGAGCGGACGATGGCGCGCATGCGTTCCTGGACGGCCTGGTTCCAGTGGCCCTGGGCGGCGTGCGCCTCGGCGTTCGCGCGGTGTTCGGCCGCGCTGCGGGGGCGGTCGTCGAAGAGCGCGGGGGACGATGTGGGGGTGCGGTGGGGGGTGCCCAGGCGCCACCACAGTGCACCGAGGAGCGCGAGGACCACCAGGACGATGACGACGAGGCCGAGTGCGCCGCCGGGGGTGGCGGCGGACGCGGCGCCGAACAGCTTGTCGAGCCATTCCCAGAAAGCGTCCAGGGCGCGCTGGAACCAGCTGGGGTCGTTCTCGTGGTACATCCGCTTGGACAGTTCGCGCCGTGCTGCTTCGCGCGCGGGGTCACGCGGTGTGGTGAGCGGCGGTGCGTCGTCGGACACCGGCAGCGCCCGCACGGCAGTGCCGCCGGTGCTGAGCAGTGACCGTGCGGCTGGCGGACCGGCGTGCGGCAGTGCCAGGACCGCTGTGAGAACTCCCCCCGTCACGCCGTCAGCCCCTCGGAGTCGTACCGGATGCGCCGCTGCCGTAGTCGTGGATACCGGCGGCTCGGGCCAGGTCGAGGTCGAGGGCCTCGCGGCGGATGCGCTGGTCGATGTAGAGCAGCACGGTGACGCCGGCGGTGATGGGGAACGTCAGCATCGACCCGATCACCGAGCCGATCCCGCTGACGATGAGGAACGTCCAGCCGACCGTCCCGGTGGTGCTGTTGAGGAAGCCGGAGAGGCCGTCCCCGCTGAGTGCGGCGGCGATGAAGGCGAAGGGGATCACGATGATCGAGGCAAGGATGTTGGCGATGAGCGCGGCGAGCAGCTGGATGCCGAAGACCCGCCACCAGGAGCCGCGCACCAGCTTCGTGGAGCGGCTCATCGACTTCAGGACCCCTTGCTTCTCCAGCATCAGGGCGGGCGAGGCGAGCGAGAAGCGGATCATCAGCCACAGGGCGACGACTCCGGCCCCTATTCCGCCCAGGGCGGCGAGCCCGGCACCTCCGCCGCTCTCGCCAGCGGCGACCAGGAGGATGCCGGGCATGAGGCCGACGGTGATGATGGCGATGGCGATGAGGGGCAGCAGGAGGGTCAGGCCGAACAGCCTGAGGAGCTGGGGCCTGGCCTCGCGCCAGGCTTCCGCCGTGGTCACCGGCTTGCCGAGCACCGCGCGGCTGGTCACGGACGTGAGCAGGGCCGTGGCCACGATGGTGCCGAGCAGGCTGATGAGCAGGACGACGGCCGAGCTGACCATGGTGGTGCCCAGGGCGCGGGTCAGTTCGTCGAGCGAGGCGCTGGGGTCGTTGAGGGCCTCGGTGCCGGCGGCGTCGTTGAGGACGAGGCCCTGGAGCAGGATGACCGCGATCTCCGTGACGACGGCGACGGTCAGCGAGATACCGAGGACCGTGCGCCAGTAGGTGCGCATGGTGGAGACCGCGCCGTCCAGGATCTCGCCGACGCCGAGCGGCCGCAGCGGGATCACACCAGGCTTGGCCGCGGGCGGGGGGCCGCCCCACGCTCCGCCCCAGCCTCCGGGACCGTTCCAGCCTCCGGGACCGCCGTAGCCTCCGGGACCGCCGTGGCTCGGCGGGCCCCAGCCGCCGTAGCCACTTCCCTGGCCACCGGCGCCGCCAGGCTGCTGGCCGCCCCAGCCCGGGCTGGGAGGAGGGGGTGGCGGAGCCTGGCC
>NZ_VJZC01000867.1 GCF_009377185.1 Streptomyces spongiae | reverse complement strand
GTGGGGCCGATCCCCTTGTCAGTCGTCTGTCAGCCGTCTGCCAGTCGTCTGTCAGTCGTCGTCCCTGATGTACGAGGGCCTGTCCGGCGAGTCGTAGAGGACGGCGATGCCCCGGGCCCACGCGGCCTCCGGGTCGTCACCACGCAGCCGCAGCTCATGGACCGCCGCGAGCAGTCCCTCCGCCGTCCCCGCCCCACGGACCAGCTCCCCGGCCCGCTCGTGGAACATGTCGCAGTTCTCGTGGGTCGTGTCGCGCCGCCACAGCACCAGGCCGTAGCCGTTGCTCCCGGCGGCCTCCAGCACCGAGAGTCCGGCACCGCCACCGCCCAGGGTGCCGCAGTACACGGGTACGCAGGTCATGGGCGCGACCATCAGATGCACGCGCAGGGGCGCGGGCTCGTGCGTCACCGAGACCGGCATGAGCGGGCCGTTGGTCACCCCCGCCCAGCGGAGGAGGCGTTCGGGGTTGTCCAGGAACGTGGCGGGCAGGACGGATTCCTCCAGGGCCACGCCCACGCGGGCACGTCGGCCGAGCGTGATGTCCGGCCGCGGCGTTCCGGTCCGCCACTCCTCCACCGGCTCGCCGAGCAGGGCGTACGGCATCGAGAACTCGACCTGGGGCGTCTCGTCGAACGCCTCGGTCAGCCGGAGCGCCGCGTCGAGAGCGGGACTGACGGCTTCGCACAGACCGGACGTGACGGGGCCGCCGTATCGCTCACCCATCGGCCACTGGCGGGGCCCTCCGTAGTGCGACACGCTCCAGCGGTGGCCGCCCGCGGTCTCCCGGAACTCGACGAGGATCTTCATACGGGCTTCGGCATGCCTGTCGTCAAGGATGCCGGTCACCTGCCCACGGGCCGTACCCTCCGGCAAGGTCCGCGCGGTGCCCTCCAGCCACGTGCGGAGCATGCGCAGCGCGCTCGGGTCGTCACCGCCGTCCGGTGCCGCGATGCGCGAGGACCACACGCGGGCGGCGTACAGCGCGATGTCGGCCGGCCCGTGGCCGCGGGAGATCAGCAGCCGGACACCGTCACGCCAGGCGAGGAGCCCTTCGTCCGGCGCACCCGACTGCGGGCCAGGCAGCAGGTCCAGCACGTCCTGAGGCTGCGACGGAGGTTCCAGCGTGGCCAGGATTCCGTACAGGAGAGTGCGCGGTTCGGGCATGAAGTCGTCGGGCGCGCCGCGGTGCAGACGCTGCTGGATCGAGGTCCAGCAGGCGTCCCCGGAACTCTGTGTGTCGAGGTGGCGCCGAAGGTGGTACAGGTCGTGCTCCCGCATCACCTCGTGCGCCAGCCTGCCGTCCCCGAGCAAGGGCAGGGGCACCGCGAGCGTCTCGTCGCTGTGGACAGCGTCCGCGGGGCCCCAGACCGCGCCCACGACCGCGGCGCGGTCGAGATCCAGCACAGGTCCGCCCATGCTGTTGGCGGGCACCCTGAAGCCCCGGATACGCAGCAGGTCGGCCTGTCCGATGACGGTCCCCCAGCGCAGCCACCGTTCCAGCCGTGACCCGGCACCCGCGGCGCCCAACGCCAGTACGGTACGGAAGTCCGTGCCCGCGTGGTCGTCCAGCCAGAGGCAGTCATGGTCGAACCGCTCACGGAGCCTGACCAGCACGGGGTCCGGCCCCTCGAACTCGGAGTCCAGACGCACCACCTCACCCGTCACGCTGCGTCCGTCGTGCGTCCTGACCACGACACTCTTCCCGTGGTCACCGACGACCGGCCACAGCGTCAGGACCCAGCCCGGCGCGACGAAGAAGCCGTTGCCCCTGGGCGAGGGGCGGGTCTTGGAGCCACCGATACTCACGACGCAGCGGCGGCTCAGCGCCTCCATTTCCACCCGAACCGACCGGTCGGCCGCCGCGGGTCCCGGCAGTGACGCCTCCGACTCCTGCCAGCCCTCCACCGCCCGCCGCAGGACCGCCGGCTGGTCCGCGCAGGAGCGGGCCATGGCCTCGGCCGCCTCGGCGGTCACTCCCAGCATGTGCATGAGGTACTCGACGGACTCCGTGCGTCTGAAGGGGCCGACCGGCACGACCCGTTCCGGGATCGGCGAGTGCTGTCCGCCGCGGGACGTGAGCAGAAGATGCGCGTGCTGCGCCAGAGACGGCATCGACAACGGCATCGCCGCAGCGCTCCCGTCGTCCCAGCCGTCGAGGACGATCAGCCGACGGTCCTGCACCGGCAGACCGGACGACTGCTGGGTGATCTTGCCGAAGCCGGCGGCCAGTTCCGCCAGCCGGCCGTACTGGTCACCACCGCTCGGCACCCAGTGCACCACGTCGTACTCGCTGCTGTAGCGGTGCGCGTACTCCGCCGCGATCGCCGTCTTCCCCGACCCCGGCTCGCCACGCAGCACGCACACGGCGCCTGCCCGCCGCGCCTGACGCAGCTTCTCCGGGAGGGCGTCCAGCAGGTCGTCGCGGCCGGTGAAGTGCTCGTCGCGTCGCGGGACTCCTCGCCATACACCGGGCCTCACGCCCGGGAACCTGGTGGTCACCGGACGCCGCGGGCCGTCCCCTGCCTCGTTGTCGAGGGAGAGCGCGGTGAGCAACCGGCGCTCGGCATCGGCCTCGCCCACGGACACGGCGGTGGTGGCGACCGGCAGCAGTTCCGAGAGCCGCAGCCGCAGTTCCAGCCGCTCACCGATGACAACGGCCGCGAAGAGACCGGGGCTGGTCGCCACCACCCGACGGAACGCTTCCCTCCACTCATCGGGATCGCGGATACCGAACTGCAGGAGGTTCTCGCTGAGCATCAGCACGATCTTCCCCGTCGGCGGCTGCGTCGGGTCGAAGCCACGCAACGCCGTCAGGGCGTCGAACAGCGGACGCCGACCCGGGTGCCACCTGGTCAGCAGCACCCTGTACCCGTGTGACGCCAGCACCCGCTCCGCCCAGGCGGCCCACGGGCGGTCGTACCCGGCGTAGACGATCTGGTGCTCTCTGAGAGGTTCGGTGGCGTGGCGTCCGCCGGTCCCGGCCACCCCCCGAACCGGCCCCCCGTAC
>NZ_VJZC01000866.1 GCF_009377185.1 Streptomyces spongiae | reverse complement strand
GAGCCCCGGGGATGGGACGGGTAGGGGCGGCGGGGGCGAGGAAACCCCGATCTCAGCCGCGCAGCTCCGCCAGTACCGCATCCGTGAACGGCGTCCACGCCTCCACCGCCCACGGCCCGAACGCACGGTCGGTCAGAGCGACGCACGCCGCGCCCGCCACCGGGTCGATCCACAGGAAGGTGCCCGACTGACCGAAGTGGCCGAAGGTGCGGGGCGAGGACGAAGTGCCCGTCCAGTGTGGGGACTTGGAGTCACGGATCTCGAAGCCGAGGCCCCAGTCGTTGGGGTTCTGGTGCCCGTACCCCGGCAGCACGCCCTTCGTCCCGGGGTAGTGGACGCTCATCGCCTCGCCGACCGTCCGCGGGTCGAGGAGCCGCGGCGCCTGCACCTCCACCGCGAACCGCACGAGATCGTCCACCGTCGAGACCCCGTCCTTGGCGGGCGAGCCGTCGAGCGAGGTCGATCCCATCCCCAGCGGCTCCAGCACCGCCTGCCGCGCGTACTCCGCGAACGGGATGTCCGTCGCCTTCGCCACATGGTCCCCAAGCGCCTCGAACCCCGCGTTGGAGTACAGCCGCCGCTCCCCGGGCGCGAACGTCACCCGGTGCTCGTCGAAGGCCAGCCCGGAGGTGTGGGCGAGGAGATGCCGGACCGTGGAGCCGGGCGGGCCCGCAGGCTCGTCCAGTTCGACTGCGCCCTCCTCGTACGCGACCAGCACGGCGTACGCGGCGAGCGGCTTGGTGACCGAGGCCAGCGGGAAGCGGTGCCCGGTCGGGCCGTACGAGCCGAGGACGGTGCCGTCCGCGCGCACGACGGCCGCGGCGGCGGTGGACACCGGCCAGTTCTCGATCAACGCCAGGCTTTGGAAGGACATGCTTAGGAGCCTATGCGGCTCAGAAACGCAGCCGCATCAAGGGGTCGGGTGTGCGCTGGAAGCCGAGCGAGGCGTACAGCGCCCGGGCGTCCTCGGAAGCGGTCAGGTCGACCTGCCCCGCGCCCTTCTCGCGGAACCAGTCGAGGAGCACCTCCATACAGGCGCGGGCGTACCCCTGGCGGCGCTGGTCCGGGGCGGTGGCCACGCTGAACACGTACCCGATCGTGCCGTGCGGGTTCCGGGCGCGCCCGATCCGGTACTCGATCGTCCCGACCACCAGCGCGGCCAGCGCCCCCGGCTTCGTGGGGTGGTCGACGACGAAGGCCGCGAAGCCCCCGTCCGTGTCGGCCAGTTTCCCGCGTATCGTCGGCAGGGACTCCGTCTGCCAGTCGGTGGACGTGTCCGCCCCCGCCATCGAATCGATCAACACCTGACGCAGCCGGAGCAGTTCCTCCGCGTCCTCGGGCACCGCACGGCGTACGAGACTCATGATCCGCACGGTAGCCAGTGGAGCCGTGAGCCGTCGCCGCAATTTCATTCGCCGGGTCGACGAGTCGACGAGTCGCCGGAATTTCATCTGATTCCGCTTGCTTGGAGTGCACTCCAGGGTCCTAGCGTTGAGGGCATGACGGTGATGGAGACAACAGCCACCACGACCGACAGCTGCGCCGGCCCGGTCCACGCCGACCGGCGTCCCGACGGCCAGGACAGGTACACGATCAGCGAGGTCGTCGCCTTCACCGGCCTGACGGCGCACACCCTGCGCTGGTACGAGCGCATCGGGCTGATGCCGCACATCGACCGCTCCCACACCGGCCAGCGCCGCTACAGCAACCGCGACCTGGACTGGCTCGAGCTCGTCGGCAAGCTCAGGCTCACCGGCATGCCGGTCGCGGACATGGTGCGGTACGCGGAGCTGGTCCGCGAGGGCGACCACACGTACGGGGACCGCTTCGAGCTGCTGAAGGCCACCCGGGAGGACGTACTGGCCCGGATCGCCGAGCTCCAGGACACGCTCGCGGTGCTCGACCGGAAGATCAATTTCTACGCGGACGCCGGGCGGGCCCTGGCGTCGGAGAGGTCCTGATGACGGACGGCAAGATCACGACGGTGCGGCTCGGCGACGGCGGGCCCGAGGTCGGCGTACAGGGCCTCGGCTGCATGGGCATGAACTTCGGGTACGGCCCCTCGGACGCCGGGGAGTCGCGGGCGACCCTGGAACGGGCGCTGGAACTCGGCGTCACGCTCTACGACACGGCCGACGCGTACGGCGCGGGGGAGAACGAGACGTTCCTGTCCCCCTTCTTCAAGGCGCACCGCGACGAGGTCGTCATCGCCACGAAGTTCGCCCTCTCCATCCCGCCGGACGACCCCACGCGGCGGATCATCCGCAACGACCCGCCGTACATCCGCAGTTGTGTGGAGGCCAGCCTGGGGCGCCTGGGCGTCGAGGCGATCGACCTCTACTACATGCACCGGCGGAACCCGGACGTGCCGATCGAGGAGAGCGTCGGCGCCATGGCCGAGCTGGTCCGCGAGGGCAAGGTGAAGCACCTCGGACTGAGCGAGGTCACCGGCGCCGAGCTGCGGGCCGCACAGGCCGTGCACCCCATCGCGGCCGTGCAGTCGGAGTGGTCGCTGTTCAGCCGGGACATCGAGGCGGGCGTCGTACCGGCCGCCCGCGAGCTGGGCGTGGCCCTCGTGCCGTACTCACCGCTCGGCCGCGGCTTTCTGACGGGCTCCTTCTCGAACGCCGAGAAGGACCTGACGGCCGACGACTTCCGCCGTCAGCAGCCCCGCTTCACCGGCGAGAACGCGGCCGCCAACACGGCCCTCCTGGAGCCGGTCCGCGCGGTCGCCGACGCTCACGACACCTCGCTCGGCCAGATCGCCCTGGCCTGGGTGCAGCAGCAGGCCCAGGTGCACGACCTGCCGGTGGTCCCCATCCCGGGCACCCGCAAGGCCAGCCGGGTGGAGGAGAACACGGCCGCGACGGGCATCGTCCTCACCGAGGCCGAGCTGGCTCTCCTGGAGCCGATCGCGGCCGAGGTGGCGGGCGACCGCTACGCGGACATGACGTTCACGTCGGCGGGCCGGGAGTAAGCCCGTCCGTGGGCTGGTCACGCCCGGTGGCCCTACCGG
>NZ_VJZC01000865.1 GCF_009377185.1 Streptomyces spongiae | reverse complement strand
GAGGGGAGGAGGTCAGGGGGCGGGTGCTACATGTGGACGACGGGTGCGGCGTCGGGGTTGTGGACGGGTGCGCCGCGCCGGTAGAGGAGGACGCTGATGACGAGGCCGGCGGCGAAGAAGGCGGCGGACCACCAGTAGGCGGTGGAATACCCTTCCAGGCTGGCCTGGGCGAGGACGGTGGGGTCCTTGGGGTTCTTGCCGTCGATGTAGTTGGTCACGGCGCTGGAGAACAGGGTGTTGAGCAGTGCCGTGCCGAGGGAGCCGCCGACCTGCTGCATCGTGTTGACGGCGGCGGAGGCGACGCCGGAGTCCTCGGCGGCGACGCCGTCGGTGGCCAGGCTCATCGCGGGGGCCATGATCAGGCCCATGCCGAGGCCGGCCACGATCAGCGGGGGCAGGATGTGGGCGGCGTAGGAGCTGCTGAGGTCGAGGCCAGTGAGCCAGACCATGCCGGCGGCTGCGATGCCCATGCCCAGCGGTACGACCGGCTTGGGGCCGAAGCGGGGGACGAGTGAGGTGGTGGCGAGTGTGGAGGTCACCATGAGCGCGGCGATCATCGGCAGGAAGGCCAGGCCGGTCTTGATGGGCGTGTAGCCGAGGGTCTGCTGGAGGTAGTAGGTGAGGAAGAGGAAGACGCCGAACATGGCGGCGCCGATGATCAGGACGGAGATGAAGGAGGCGCCGCGGTTGCGGTCGAGCAGGATCCGCAGGGGCAGCAGGGGGTGCGCGGCCTTGGTCTGCCACCAGGTGAACACGGCCAGCAGGACGCCTCCTGCGACCAGGAAGCCCCAGGTTTCCACCGAGCTCCAGTCGTGGCTCTCGGCGTTCGAGAAGCCGTAGACCAGGCAGAACAGGCCGCTGCCGACGAGGAGGGCGCCCGGAACGTCGATCTTGGCGTTCTTGTCGCGAGTGGTGCGCTGGAGCAGGAGGGCGCCGCCGACGAAGGCGACCGCGGCGAAGGCGAGGTTGACGTAGAGGGTCCAGCGCCAGTCGAGGTACTCGGTGAGCACCCCGCCGAGCAGCAGGCCGACGGCGCCGCCGGCGCCGGCGATGGCGCCGTACACGCCGAAGGCCCTGGCGCGTTCCTTGGCGTCGGTGAACGTCACGGTCAGCAGCGACAGTGCGGCGGGCGCGAGGAGAGCGCCGAACAGGCCCTGCCCCGCTCGCGCGACGATGAGCATCTCGAAGCTGGTGGCGGCACCGCCCAGTGCGGACATGCCGGCGAAGCCGATCAGGCCGACGAGGAAGGTCATCTTGCGGCCGAAGAGGTCGGCTATGCGTCCGCCGAGCAGCAGCAGACTGCCGAACGCGAGCGCGTAGGCGGTGACGACCCACTGCCGGTCGCCGTCGGAGAAGCCCAGGTCCTGCTGGGCGGAGGGCAGTGCGATGTTCACGATGGTCGCGTCCAGCACGACCATGAGCTGGGCGATGCCGATGACGACGAGGATCCACCAGCGATGGGGAGGTGGTGCGTCGGCGGACGGGAGTGTGGACACGGCGGGCGTGTCCGGTGTGTCGGTTGCGGTGTGAGACATGACGGAACTCCGGAAGTGGTGAGACAAGGGAAAGGGAAGGTGGTGGTGCGAGGAGGGACGGCTGCTTCGTCGGAGTCCGTCACCATGTGCGGTCTGTGGCGACCGATGAGTCGGCCGGTCAGGCGCGTGACGCTCGGCTGAGCGATGGCCACGTGCCCTGCGACGACCTGTGTGGTCGGCTGTCGGGTGCCGACCGTTGCGCGGTACGGCGCTGGTACGTCTGGTCGGGGCGGCCTTGCGGGGCCGCGCGTTGTTGCTGGTACAGGGGTCAGGCCGCGGGGACACCCGAGTGGTCGGCCCAAGCCGGCCGCCGGTTCGCGGTCGGGCTGGGGAGGACGGCCGAGATGAGCTCGGGTCCGGGTCCGGCGAGTGCGCGGCGGCGGGCCTCTCCGGCCGAGGCGGGGGAGAAGGTCTGCCAGTACCGGGCCTCGCGGTTGAGCTTGCCGATGAGCGGCAGGAGATCGGTCGTGGCGGCGAGGGGGATGCCCAGGCGGTCCGCCGTGTTCTCCCCGAAAGTCCTCCGCAGCACACTGTGGATGAGTGCGCGCAGCTGATCCTCGGACAGGACGGCGCCCGGTGCGGCGGCCATCGCGCGGGCCTGTGCGTCGACCATGGTCGCCGTCAGTGCTGTTGAGTTCTCGTCGGGTGCCGGCGTCATGGTGTCGAGCAGGTTCCGCAGCCGACGGGCGCCGGCGTGGTCGGTCACGCCCTTCCAGAGCCTCTCGTCGAGCCCGAGGAGATGGGCGACGTAGGACCAGTACTGGTACAGGCGGCGCTCCTCGTCGGGGGTGGTGTCGATGCCGACCGCTGCCAGCGCCTGGAAGGCGACGAGGGTGAACCCGAGCCAGGTGCGGGCCATGTCGAGCTGGCCGACCGGCAGGCCGCTGACGCCCGTGTCCCATTCCTGGAGGGACCTGGCCCGCATGCGGGCATGGCGCAGCCGGATCTGAACCGTGGCCATCTGTCCAGGCCCTCCGCGCAGCAGTCCGCCCGGCCGGATCGTCTGGCGGGCCCATGCGGCGGTCTCCGCGAGCCCGCGCGTCGCCATGTCCGCGGGCCGGTCCGTGCGGGGCAGGCGCCGGGCGACGGCCGGGGACGCGTGGACATACGTGAGCGCACTGGTGATCGAGCAGAGACCGAACCACATCGGGGGCACGGACAGGCTCACCGCATCACCCCGGTGCGGCAACAGGGGGTCGATCCGCGGAGGCGGGGTCTCCACCTGCTTCAGGAGCGCGGCGACGGCTTCGGGAGGCCGTTCGCCCAGACCCGCCAGGCCGTGCCGGAGGCCGGCGTCGAGGGCCTGCCGTGCCCGCGGGCCGAGTATGTCCAGCTCGGCGATGACGGCGTCGGCGAGTGGGTCCCCGGCGGTGAGCAGGGTCACCACGGCGTCGGCCTGCGCGCTGTTCCGACGGCGCGTCGTCGCTTCCAGGCCGACCACGCGCTCGGGGGTTTCGCGGGGCGGGTGGTGTGCGGTCATGTGGCTCTCACTCCCAAGG
>NZ_VJZC01000864.1 GCF_009377185.1 Streptomyces spongiae | reverse complement strand
CTCCCTCCCGTCTCCCTCCGTCTCCCCCCGTCTCCCCCTTCCCTCACGTACCACCCGACCGCACCGCCGAAGGCGCCCCCGTGGCCGTCAGCGGTACGGCGATGTCCTCCAGCGAACGCCGTTCCGCCCGTACCGCCAGGACCGCCGCCACCAGGCCGGCCACGCACATCAGGGCCGCGCCGATCTGGAAGGCGAGGACCGTGTCGCCGACGACACCGGACTCCGTGAGGTCGGCGAAGACCAGCGGTCCGGTGATGCCGCCCGCCGCCGTGCCGATGGCGTAGAAGAACGCGATGGCCATCGCGCGGGTCTCCATGGGGAAGACCTCCGAGACCGTCAGGTACGCGCTGGACGCCCCCGCCGAGGCGAAGAACAGCACCGCGCACCAGCAGGCCGTCAGCGTCGTCGCGCTCAGGGAGCCCCGGTCGAAGAGCCAGGCCGTGCCGAAGAGCAGGAGGCCCGACAGCAGGTACGTCGACGAGATCATCACCCGGCGGCCCACGGTGTCGAAGAGCCGGCCGAGCAGGAGCGGGCCCAGGAAGTTGCCGGCCGCGATGAACGCGAAGTAGTAGCCGGTGTCGGAGGTCGGGACGTCGTAGAACGTGGTCAGGATCGCGCCGAAGCCGAACGTGATCGCGTTGTAGAGGAACGCCTGGCCGATGAAGAGGGAGAAGCCGAGGGCGGCGCGCCTGCGGTAGGTGGCGAAGACGGTGCGGGCGATGGTGCCGAAGCCGACGCTCTTGCGCTGGCGGATGGTGATCTCCCGGGTCACCGGGGGCAGCTCGCGTCCCGTGTCCGCGGCGACCTCGGCCTCCACCGTCGACACGAGCCGTTCCGCCTCCTCCTCCCGGCCGTGGATGAGCAGCCAGCGTGGGCTCTCCGGGACGTTGCGCCGGACGAGGAGGATGACGAGGCCCAGGACGACGCCGAGGGCGAAGGTGAGGCGCCAGCCGACGTTCGCCGCGAAGAGGTCCGTGTTGAGCGCGAGGATCGACAGGAGCGAACCCCCGATCGCACCGAGCCAGAAGCTGCCGTTGATGACGATGTCGACACGGCCGCGGTAGTACGAGGGGATCAGCTCGTCGATCGCGGAGTTGATGGCCGCGTACTCGCCGCCGATGCCGAAGCCCGTCAGGAAGCGGAACAGGAAGAACCACCAGGCCTCGAAGGAGACGGCGGTCAGGGCGGTGGCTCCGAGGTAGACCGCGAGCGTGACCATGAAGAGTTTCTTGCGGCCGAAGATGTCCGTCAGACGGCCGAAGAACAGTGCCCCCGCGCAGGCACCCGCCACGTACAGCGCGGCCGCGATGCCCGTGATCTGCGCCGAGGAGATGGCGAGGCCGCTGCCCTCCTCCGAGAGACGGCCGGCGATGTTGCCGACGACCGTGACCTCCAGCCCGTCCAGGATCCAGACGGTGCCCAGGCCGATCACGACCCTCCAGTGCCAGCGCGACCACGGGAGACGGTCCAGCCGGGCGGGGATGGAGGTGGTGACGGTACGCCCACCGGTCTGCGGCACGGCGGTACGGGACTTCGACGACTCCCCCGGACGATCGGCCTTCGACGACTCCCCCGGACGATCGGACATCCACGGCTTCCCCGGACGATCGGACTTCGACGGCCTCCTCGGGCTGGACGGCCTCCTCGGGCGATCGGACATCCACGGCCTCCTCGGGCGACTCACGGGTACGCCTTCGGGTCCCCGGGCCGCGCGGGATTACGCGTGGTCCATGTGTGGTCCACACATGGCTACGCCCCGAGCATCCGCGTCACCGTGTAGATCAGCAGGCCGGCCAGGGAGCCCACCACCGTGCCGTTGATGCGGATGAACTGCAGGTCACGGCCGATGTGCGCCTCGATCTTCTTCGTCGTGTGCTCGGCGTCCCAGCTCGCGACCGTGTCCGTGATCAGGGAGGTGATCTCGCGCCGGTACGTGGTGACGACGTAGACGGCGGCGTCCTCGACCCAGCGGTCGACCTTGCCCTGGATCTTCGTCTCGGTGGCCATCCGGGCGCCGAGCGACAGCAGCGAGGCCCGTACGCGCAGGCGCAGCTCGCTGCGCTCGTCCTCGGCGGCGGACACGATCATGGACCGTACGGAGGTCCAGGCGGACGCGATGAGGTCCTGGACCTCACCCCGGCCCAGCACCTCGCCCTTGAGCCGCTCGACGCGGGCGCGGGTGTCCGTGTCGGACTGGAGGTCGGAGGCGAAGTCGGTGAGGAAACGGTCGAGGGCGCCGCGGGCCGGGTGCTCGGGCGAGTCGCGCATCTCGGTGACGAAGCGCAGCAGTTCCTTGTAGACGCGCTCGCCGACCCGTTTGTCGACGAAACGGGGGGTCCAGCCGGGGGCGCCGCCCTGTACGGCGTCCATGACCTGATCGTCGTGGAGTATCAGCCAGCTCTGGGCGCGGGCGACGATCAGGTCGACCGCGCGCCGGTGACCGCCGTCGGCGACGACCTTCTCCAGCATCTTGCCTATGCCGGGCGCGATCTCCTGGGCGCCGGCACGGCGGGTGACGGCCTCGCCGACCACCGCCTGGACGTCCGAGTCGCGCAGCACGGTAAGGGCGCCGCGCAACGCGGTGGCGAGCTCGGCGGTGACGCGGTCGGTGTTGTCCGGTAGGGCCAGCCAGGCGCCCAGGCGGCTGCCGATGCCCACGGCGCGCAGGCGCTGCCGTACGACGTCCTGCGAGAGGAAGTTCTCCCCGACGAACTCGCCCAGGGACACCCCGAGCTGGTCCTTCTTGTTCGGGATGATCGCCGTGTGCGGGATGCGCAGGCCCATGGGGTACCGGAAGAGGGCGGTGACGGCGAACCAGTCCGCCAGCGCGCCGACCATCCCGGCCTCGGCGGCCGCGGCCACGTACCCGGCCCAGCCGCCGGCCCCCGCGTTCGAGGCCCACTTCGCGAGCACGTACACGAGCGCCACGAGGAGGAGCAGCCCGGTCGCCGTGATCTTCATCTGCCGCACGCCCCTCCGCTTCTCCTCGTCGGCGGGGCTGAAGGTGGTCATCGTGCGGTAGGAGGGGGTGGGGG
>NZ_VJZC01000863.1 GCF_009377185.1 Streptomyces spongiae | reverse complement strand
GGGCGAGGGCGTGGCCGGGGTCGGGGACGGCGGCGCGGCCAGGGACGCCGGTGGGGATGCCGGTTCCTGTGACGGGTGGGTCAGCAGGCCCAGCCACAGCGCCAGCGTCCCGCGCAACTCCTCCGGTCGTACCACCGCGTCGGCCGCGCCCGCCGCCACCTGGGCCTCGGCCGTGTACGCCGACGGGTCCGCGTCCGGTGGGCGCACCCGGGAGCCGGCGAAGCCCACCTGGACGCCGGGGAGCGCGAGGACGACGTCGGCGCCCGCGCCCAGGGTGGCCCAGCCGCCGCCGGTCGTCGGGTCCCGCAGTACGGCGATCTGCGCGAGCCCCGCCTCCCGCGTCAGCGCCGACTGCCGGGCCACGCGCTGGAGTTGGGTGAGCGCGCGCATGCCCTCCTGCATCCGGCTGCCGCCCGTCGCGACGAGTGCCACGACGGGCAGCCGGTGCTCGCGCGCCTCCGTGTACGCCGCCTCCAGCAGGTCCCCGGTCCGCTCCCCGAGCGAGCCGCCGAGAAAGCCGAACTCGAAGGCCAGGACCACGGCCCGAGTACCGCCGATCGTCGCGCGGCCGCAGACGACGGACTCCTCCTCGCCGGTGCGCTCGGCGGCGCGGGCGCGCGAGGCGTCGTAGCCCTGCCAGGCGAGGGGGCCGTCGGGCTCGTACTCCTTCGCGGGGTGCGGGAGTTGGGTGAAGTCGTCCGTGACCAGGGCGATGATCTCGCGGGCGGAGTGCCGAGCCGAGTGCCCGGCCGAGTGCTGGGCGGGCGGCTCAGTCATGCTTCAGCGCCCGCTTCATGATCTTGCCCATGTCGTTGCGGGGGAGCGCGTCGAGGTAGTGCACGACGCGGGGGCGCTTGTGCGGGGCGAGGCGCGCGGCGACGTGGTCGGACAGTTCGCCGGCGGTGGGCGGGGACTGGGGATCGGCGGGCACGATCCACGCGACCACGCGCTCGCCGAGGTCGTCGTCCGGCTCGCCCGTGACGGCGGCCTCGCGTACCGCCGGGTGCTCCAGAAGGGCGTTCTCGATCTCGCCCGCGCCGATCTTGTAACCCCCGCTCTTGATCAGGTCGGTGGCCTTGCGACCCACGATCCGTACGTACCCGTCGGCATCGCGGACCGCCATGTCGCCCGTGCGGAACCAGCCGTCCTCGGTGAAGGCGGCGGCGGTCGCGTCCGGACGGTTCAGGTACTCGGTGAAGAGGTTGAGGCCGCGCACCTGGATCTCCCCGACGGTCTCGCCGTCGTACGCCGTGACGGCCGAACCGTCCTCCTCCACCAGCCGCAACTCCACGCCGGGCAGCGGCACTCCGACCGTCCCGGCGCGCGGCTCGCCGTCCGCGCGCACGCTCGTGTTCATGAGGGTCTCGGTCATGCCGTACCGCTCGATGACCCGCCGCCCGGTCGCCGCCGCGATCCGCTCGTGGTCGTGCACCGGCAGCGCCGCCGAACCGGACACGAGCAGCCGCGCCCGGCCGAGCGCCTTCGCGAGCGCGGGGTCGTCGGGGAGTGCCTCCGCGAGCCGGTGGTACATCGTCGGCACGCCGAACAACATGGTGGCGCCCTCGTTCAGCTCCTGGGTGACCCCTTCGGCGGTGAACCGCCCCAGGTGCCGTACGGAGCCGCCGCGCCGCAGCGGGCCGAGGATGCCCAGGATCAGCCCGTGGACGTGGAAGAGGGGCAGCGCGTGGACCAGGACGTCGTCCCCGGTCCACTGCCAGGCGTCGGCCAGCGCGTCCAGGGTCGTGGCGATGGCCCGGCGGGGGATGACGGCGCCCTTGGGCGGGCCGGTGGTGCCGGAGGTGTAGACGACGAGGGCGGGGGATTCTGCGGTGACGGCGGCCGGGGCGGCGGCCGCGGTGGCGGGGGCGTACGGTCCCTGGTCGCGTACGTCGATGTCCACGCGCTCCAGGTCGCCCAGGGCGGGCGGGAGTTCGGCACCCGGTGCGGTGAGGACGAGGGTGGGCGCGCTGTCCCTGATGATGTGCCCCAGCTCGCCGTCGCCCGACTTCGGGTTGAGGGGGACGGCGGGCACTCCGGCCAGCAGGGCGGCCACCACGGCGACGGCCGTCTCCAGGGTCGGGGTGGCCCAGACGGCGACCCTGCCCGCTCCCTGGATCCGCCCGGCGAGCGCGCCCGCCGCCGCGGCGAGTTCCGTGTACGTCAGGGAGCGTTCGCCGAACCGTAGGGCGGGCCGCTCGGCAGGGGAGGCGGCCGGGGAGTCGGTCAGGGCCGGGAAGAGTGAGGACACGCGTCGTACTCCTTAGCTGTTTCTGTCTGCTGTCGTGGCTGCCGCCCGTGGGCCACGGGGTTACCCCCAGCCGGGCACGACCATCACCAGCCACACCACCGCGGGCACCACCGCCACCACGATCCCTCCGTACACCATCAGCTGCCGGAAGAAACGCTCCCGGTCGACGTCCGGTGCCGCGGCCAGCACCAGCGCGCCGTTCGTCGAGAAGGGGCTCACGTCCACGACCGTCGCCGACACCGCGAGCGCCGACACCATGCCGATCGCCCCGATCTCGCCCTGCGCCAGGAACGGCATCGCCAGCGGGATCAGCGCGCCCATGATGCCCACGGACGAGGCGAACGCCGACACGATCGCGCCGATGTAGCAGAGCAGCACCGCGGCCAGCAGCGGGACGCCGATACCGCTGACGCCCTCGCCGGCCCAGGTGATGGTGCCCATCTCGTCCAGTACGCCGATGTACGTGAGGACACCGCAGATCAGCAGGACCGTGGGCCACGCGATCTGCCCGACCGCCACGCGGCTGTCGTCCGGCCACGCGGCGCTCAGCAGCACGGCCAGGGTGATCGCGGTGAGGCCCGCGTCCAGGTCGAAGCCGAGTACGGCGACGACGAGGGCGACCAGCGCGGTGAGCGTGGCGGCGCGGGAGGGGGTGAGACGGGTGGTGCCGGTGTCGGTGCCGGTGCTGGTGCCCGTATCGGCGGGGCGGATGGGAGTGGCGGTCGCGACGGCGGTGGGGCTGGTGCCGCCCGTGTCCCCGTGGGGCTTGGCCGTCCCGGACTCACCCTTGGGCCCGGACC
>NZ_VJZC01000862.1 GCF_009377185.1 Streptomyces spongiae | reverse complement strand
CTGCTGGCCGATCCGGCCTCCGCCGAGCTGCCGGCGCGGGGCGATCTGCGCCAGGCGGCGCTGGAGGCGGTGGTGGCCGCTGTCGGGGCGCGGCCGGAGCGCGAGCGGTGGGAGGCGGGCTGGGCGGTGCTGGTCCGGGCGCTGGAGACCGGCGCCCCGGACCTGGTGGTCGCCCCGGCGACGGCGCTGGCCGCGGTGCGGCGCGACGACTGGGAGGTGCCGGAGGCTGTGGAGCGGCTGGCCGGGGTGGTCGGTCTCGCCCGACGGGCCGACCGGTCGGTGGGGCGCGCCGTGGCGGCGGCCGACGCAGGGCGTGCGACGGGGGGCCGCCGATGAAGGGGGCCGCGAAGCGCCCGGAGCCGCGCCGGGAGCCGCGCCCGGGGCCGCGCCCGCTGCCGCGCCCGATGTCCCCGCCCGCGCCGCCGCGCCCGGTGCGGGCCACCGTGCCGGGGCCGCCGGCCGGCTCCGGAGGGCCGGCCGGCCGGGCCGGACTTCCGCTGGACATGGAGAAGCTGCTGGCAGCCCGGCTGCACGCGGTGAAGGTCCGTCCCTACCTGGCCGACGCGCTCTTCGCGCTGCACGTGGTGGAGGACCGGTCGGTGCCGACGATGGCGGTGGACGCGCACTGGCGCTGCTACGTCTCCCCCGGCTTCGTGGCGTGCACCCCGGTGGAGGAGCTGGCGGGCGTCTGGGTGCACGAGGTCTCCCATCTGCTCCGGGACCACCACGGGCGGGGCGAACGGTATGCGCGGGAGCACGAGGGGCACGGGCCGGGCGAGCGCGGCGAGATGGGGGCCCCTCCGGCCGAAGGCCGGGGGAGAAACGAGACGGGGGTTCCCGCGGCCGAAGGCTGGGGGAGAAACGAGACGGGGGTTCCCGCGGCCGAAGGCTGGGGGAGGCTGCGGCGGAACATCGCCGCCGACTTCGAGATCAACGACGACATCTACGGCGACGGTCTGCCCCGGCCCGCCGGGGCGGTGCTGCCCTCGCTGTTGCGGCTGCCCGCCGGGCTGCTGATGGAGGACTATCTGCGGACCGCGTCGATGTCCGGGCTCGCCGCGGACCTGGCCTGGCTGGACTGCGGCAGCGGTGCCGACGGGCAGGACCGGCCGTGGGAGCTGGGGCCCGACGGGGCGCACGGGCTGAGCAGGCAGCAGCGGGACGCGGTCCGCTTCCGGGTGGCGGAGGGGATCAAGGGCCGGCCCGGCCACGCGCCGGAGGGGTGGCGCCGATGGGCCGACGAGGCGTTCCATCCTCCGCAGCCGTGGCGGCAGGTGCTGGGGGCGGCGGTCCGCTCGGCGGCGGGTGCGCCGGGGGCGGGCGAGAACCACAGCTACCGGCGTCCGTCGCGGCGCTCGGCCGCCGTCCCCGGGGTGCTGCTGCCGAGCCTGCGCCGTACGCCGCCCCGGGTGTGTGTCGTGATCGACACGTCCGGCTCCGTGAGTGATGCCGAGCTGGGCAGCGCGCTGCTGGAGGTGGCGGCGATCTCCCGCGCGGTGGGCGGCCGGCGCGACCTGGTCTCGGTGATCTCCTGCGACGCCGCGGCCGGGGTGGCCGTCCCGCTCTGCCGCGCGGAGAACATCGAACTGGTCGGCGGCGGGGGAACGGATCTGCGCTCCGGTTTCGCCCGGGCGCTCCGCTCCCGTCCACGCCCCGACGTGATCGTGGCCCTGACGGACGGTCAGACGCCGTGGCCCTCCGCACAGCCGCCCTGCCGCACCGTCGTCGGTCTCTTCCCCCGGCCCACCCGCGCCGTGGACGAGAAGAACCCCGACTACGTCCCGGACACCCCGCCGCCCTGGGCCCGTGTCGTCACCATCGGCTGAGACAAGGCGGTGGCACGGAAACGCCACCCGTGGCGAGCAACTTGCGCCCCTCGCCACTGATGCCCGATTTGTGAGGTCGATCGGTGTCCGGGCCCGGGCTGTGCGACCATGCCCTCCCTCGTGAGTCAGAGGGAGAGGCAGATCACCGCTTTTGCCCCGCTCCATGGCTTGCATGTCGATTCAGATGGAATATCGGAGCGTTTGAATTGATGATCCTTGAGAAGGACAGGCGTGTCCGCTGGGGTGCGGGCGCACGAAGATCCCGCGCCCTGACGGTGCGCAAGGCAGCGGCCATCGCCGTGACCGCGGGCACCATGCTGCTGGCCACCCCCGTGGCCTCGCCCGCGCAGGCGGCCACCGCGCCCACGGTCAGCGCCAAGGGCGCCTTCCTGATGGACAAGGCGACCGGCACGAAGCTGATGAGCAAGTACGCGGACACCAAGCGGCCGATGGCCAGCACCACGAAGATCATGACCGCCCGCGTGGTCCTCAGCCAGCCCGGACTCGACCTCGACCGCAAGGTCACCGTCCAGCAGGCCTACCGCGACTACGTCACCGCCAAGGGCGCGAGCACCGCCGACCTGCGGACCGGCGACCGCGTGACCGTCCGGCAGCTGCTGTACGCGATGATGCTGCCCTCGGGCTGCGACGCCGCGTACGCGCTCGCCGACACCTTCGGCACCGGTGACACCCGCGCCGCACGGGTGAAGTCGTTCATCGGCAAGATGAACAAGAAGGCCGCGTATCTCGGGCTGACCAACACCCACTTCGACTCGTTCGACGGCATCTCGGCGGCCGGCGAGAACTACACCACCCCGCGCGATCTGGCGAAGCTCGCCCGCAGCGCGATGGGGTACTCGACCTTCCGCACCGTCGTCAAGACGCAGAAGACCGTGCGGTACGCCACCACCAGCACCGGCGGCACCCGCACCTACACCTGGTACAACACCAACAAACTGCTCGGCTCCTACACCGGCGCCATCGGTATCAAGACCGGCACCGGCACCGCTGCCGGGCCGTGCCTCGTCTTCGCCGCCACCCGCGGTGACAAGACCCTCATCGGTGTCGTCCTGAACGCCACCGACCGCTACAACGACGCCGCGAAGATACTGGACTACGGCTTCGGCACCAGCACCGCGTCGACCATGAAGCTGCGCTCGCTGCCCGCGGGTGCCCAGCAGGACTGACCGGGGCGACCCATCGGGGCCCGGGACCGGCGACGCC
>NZ_VJZC01000861.1 GCF_009377185.1 Streptomyces spongiae | reverse complement strand
GGGCGGGGGAGTGGACGGGGGCTGCCGCTCGGCGCGGGTGTCCGTCACTTCGATGCGCAAGGTGCCCTCGGCCAGGGTGAGCTGGACGTGGAAGTCCCGACCGGCGACGTGGCCGTGGCGTACGGCGTTGGCGGTGAGTTCGGCCGTGATGAGGGTGAGCGTCTCGTTGGCCGGGGTCGTGTAGGGGTGGCCCCAGTCGTTCAGGCGGTGCGAGACGAGTCGGCGGGCGAGGCGGGCACCGCGTGGGGTTGAGGTGAAGCGCATGGTGAACTCGCGTTCGGGTGCGGAACGCTGTGGCATATGCCCGTTCGGGGGAGTTGCTGACTTCATGGGGTCAACGGTTGCGGACTCTGCGTAGCGTTGAACAGGAGCGATGCGCTGACGGGTACGGGCTGTACACGTGGGCGGCGCGCTTGTACGTGATGTTGGGCGTGACCGGTTTCCGGGCCGTGCGTTGGGCGGGCGGTGTCCGGTGACTGTGATCGTCGTACGGGAGGAGCTGCGGCATGGACGACGAGGTTCAACAGCCGGAGTACGAGTTCGGGGCGGGCATTCTCCACGTGTTCGGGCGGCAGCTGAAGCTGTTCCGGGAGCGAGCGGGGATGGACCGCGCGAAGTTCGGGTCGCTGACTGGGTACTCGGCCTCGACGATCGCGTCGTTCGAGCAGGCAAGACGTATTCCGCCGCCGAAGTTCATCGACCAGGCCGATGAAGTGCTGCAGGCGGGTGGGGTGTTGAGCGCGAGCAAGGAGGGGGTGGCTCGGGCTCAGTATCCGGCGTTCTTCCGGGACGCGGCCAAGTTGGAGGCTGAGGCCGTCGAGCTGCATGTGTATGACACTCAGTTGGTCAACGGCCTGTTGCAGACGGAGGAGTACGCGCGAGCGGTGTTCGCCATGTGGCAGCCGCTGTTGGACGAAGCGCTCATGGAGCAGCGAGTGGCCGCACGACTGGCGCGTCAGGAGATCTTCGCCCGACGCCCGGCGCCGCATCTGAGCTTTGTGATCGAGGAGGCTGTCCTGCTCCGACCGCTCGGTGGAGAGGCTGTCTGGCGAGGTCAGTTGGAGCACCTCATGCTGATCGCGGAGAAGCGCAACGTGGTGATCCAGGTGATGCCGTTGTCCCGTCAGGAACATGCGGGACTCGCTGGACCGTTCACCTTGATGGAGACCAAGGACGGGCGCAGGATCGCGTACACGGAGGTACAAGGCGACAGCCGTGTCCACACAGAGCGTCGGAAGGTACGGGAGCTTGAGCGTACGTACGGGATCCTTCGCGCGCAGGCCCACACTCCGACAGAATCGTTGCTGTTGATCGAAAAGCTGCTGGGAGAGAGATGAGCGGGGAAAAGGCGGGGCCGGACATCGATGCCCTGGCATGGTTCAAGAGCAGTTACAGCGCTGGCGACGGGGGCCAGTGCGTCGAGATCGCGGCTGGTATGGGCGCTGTACACGTCCGCGACTCGAAGGACACAACCCGCGTCGCACTCGCCGTAGAACCCACGGCGTGGACCGCGTTCGTCGAGTTCGCGGCACTCTGACAGCGGCAAGGCTCCTGGGCAGGCGTGTGCTTGCCCAGAGCTCCGCACATGTCCCGCCGGGAGCCGGAGCCCCCATCTGCCGTCCGGACGGCATGCCCGGTTGTCCGGCGCTCACGCCCTTCGGCAGAAGTGCGCTCAGGGGCTCCTGACGCTGTGTCCGCTCGTGACGTGCTGTGCCCCGGGCGCACGCCCACAACGTCATCAAGTCGCGCTCAGGGCTCGGCGGGCCGAGTTGATGAGGTTGTGGGCGTCGGCCCCGTACACCGCTGACTCGCTGAGGGTCTTCCAGACCTTCTTGTACAAGGCGATGTTGTCGGCGTCGTCCAGCCGCAGTTCGGCGTGCCAGTCCTCGGCGACGACCAGCCGGTCATCGAGCACCCAGAAGCCGTTGGCGGGCACGATCTTGACGGACGCGGTGAAGGGGATGACACCCAGCTCGACCGTGTCCATGCCGATCATGCCGCTGAGGCGGTCGAGTTGGCTCGCCAGCACCGAGGGCGGGCAGATCAGCGACCGCAACGCGGCCTCCCACATCAACACGTGCAGCTTGCGGCCGGGCCGGTACAGCCATTCCTGGCGCTGCACCCGGGAGCGGACGGCTGCCTCGATATCGCCGGCTCCGCCCAGCAGCTCCGCATACCGCTGGATTACGTGTCTGGCGTACTCCGGGGTCTGCATCAATCCGGCGATCACCGACTCTTCCCAGATCCACATGTCCGAGGTGCGGTCGATCTCGGCGCTCAGTCCCTCGTGAAGGGGCTTGAAGCCGTTCGCCAGGGCTCGGCGCCATGACCTGATGTGCGACTCGAACCCGGCCAGCCGGGCAGCGAGTTCACCGGCGGCGAGCCGCTGGCGTCGAAGCTGGCGCGGCCGGTTCTCACTCAGCTCCCCGTCCAGGGCCCGGACGTGTCGTACACGCTGATCACGAATGGCCTGCTGGTGCGCACCCATCAGGACTGGCTCGCCACGACCGGCCTGGACAAGGTGAAAGTCTCCCTGCACTACTTCTCCGACGAGTCCTTCCGGTCCATTGCCCAGACCCGCGCGGGCATCGCGACCGTACTGGACGCAGGTCATCGCAGCCTGAGAGGAGTCGACGCCGGGCGCCGACCAACCCCGTACAGGGGAGGTTTCGTCGGAGGCTGTTCACCTACAGATACCGCTCAGCCGTCTGGGAGGGCCTGCTCACCCGGGCCGGGGCGCCACGGCCGACGCGTAGGTCCTCGACGCGCTTCACCCTGGGCACATCGGGCGACGGCGGCGCGGAGAGCGGCGGGGTGCTTGTCCGGCACGGGGATGAGAGGCCCGGAGGGGTGCCGGTGAGCGTCGTCATGGACTTCATGGACGGCGTTCCTTCGCGGCGGCGCCGGCCTCAGCGGTCCACCGGGCTACCTCTCAACCCCGCCTCCCAGAGGCGCGGGGGCCTGCCGACCTTTCAGGGGCGCGGGGAACGGCGAGAGCAACCACAGACACCCGCATCTCCCAGACGCCCCCCAATAAAACCCTGTCTCTTATCCACAGCT
>NZ_VJZC01000086.1 GCF_009377185.1 Streptomyces spongiae | reverse complement strand
CCCACATCCCCGGCCTCCACGCCCCCAGCCCGATCACCACCGGCCTCGGCCTCCGCCGCTTCGGGCGCCTCCGCCGCTTCGGCAGTCGCCGTCGTGGCGGACAGCTCGTAGGCGTCCGCGACTCCGGTGACCGCGCCGTTCGCGTCCACGCCCACCGCGAGGCGGGAGGGCGACAGGAGCGCCGAGTCGAGGGCTGCCCGCGCCGAGTCGCCGACCAGGCTGAACGTGGGGCCGAGCGGCGTCAGGGGCGCGTCCGCGAGCGTGCCGTGCTCCGGCAGTTCGGCGACCGCGGCCCAGCCGAGCGGTCGGTGCTCGTCGTCGACGACGAGTACCCAGGGCTCGTCCGCCGCCCTGGCCCGCGCCACGGGAGCGGTCGACGGCAGCACGGGTCCGTCCCGCAGCGGCACCTCGGCCGCCTGGACGAAGGACAGCCGGCGAATGCCCCGGTCCTGCCCCACGAAGTCGGCCACGAACTCGTCGGCGGGGCGGGCGAGGAGCCGTTCGGGGGTGTCGAACTGCGCGAGCCTGCCGCCGGTCCGGAACACCGCGATGTTGTCGCCGAGTTTGATCGCCTCGTCGATGTCATGGGTGACGAACACGATCGTCTTGTGCAGTTCCTTCTGCAGCCGGATGAACTCCGCCTGCAGTTCCGCCCGCACGATGGGGTCGACCGCACTGAACGGCTCGTCCATCAGCAGCACCGGCGGGTCGGCGCCCAGCGCCCTGGCCACCCCGACGCGCTGCTGCTGCCCGCCGGAGAGCTGGTTCGGGTAGCGCTTGCCCATCTCGCTCGGCAAACCGACGAGCTCCAGCAGATCCGCCGCCCGCGCCCGCGCCTTCTTCCGGTTCCACCCGAGCAGCAGCGGAACCGTCGCGATGTTGTCGAGGACGGTGCGGTGCGGGAACAGCCCCGCGTGCTGGATCACGTATCCGATGCCACGGCGCAGCTCGGGTGCGCGGATCTCCCGGATGTCCCGACCGCGCAGGCTCACTCTCCCGGCCGTCGGCTCCACCATGCGGTTGACCATGCGCAGCGTCGTGGTCTTGCCGCAGCCGGAGGGGCCGACCAGGACCGTGATGCCGCCCTCGGCCAGGTCCAGGGACAGATCGTCCACGGCTGTGGTGCCGTTTGGATAGTTCTTGCTCACCGCGTCGAATCTGATCAAGGCTGCCCCTTACCCGACTGCATATGGTCATGCAGAGTTATAGGTGGCTGAATGGCAGTCAATGCTCGACCGTGAACGGCGTGTTACGTTCCCACGAAATCAGACCAGGGCGCCCGGAATGCCCATGTTCCCCCACGGATGCGCAGCTCAGAATTGGCCGGGTCGGACATGGGGAGACACCCCATGACACCGCGCGATCCGGGAACTCGTACCGACGACCGGCCCTGCGGGGTGGACGTGGAGGACCGTCATGACCAACGTCGACGTGCATCAGCACCTGTGGAGCCCCTCACTGGTCGCGGCCCTGCGGTACCGCCGCGACCCTCCCCACCTGGACGGCTGGACCCTGTTCCTGGACGGTGAGCCGCCCTACGAGGTCCCTCCCGCCGACCACGACGTCTCCCGGCGTACGCAGCTCGCCGCCGCCGACGGCCTCGGCCAGGCGCTCGTCTCGCTGTCCGCCCCGATCGGCGTGGAGTGGCTGCCCGCAGCCGAGGCGCGCCCCCTGCTCGACGCCTACCACGAGGGCGCGGCCGAGCTGCCCGAACCGTTCGGCGCCTGGGCCGCCGCCTGCGTACGGGACATCGACGCGGACACGACGGCCAAGGACCTCGACCGGGGCTTCGCCGGCCTCCAGCTCCCGGCGAACGCCCTGGCCGACGCGACCGGGTACGCGCGCTGTGCCCCACTGCTCGACCTGCTCGAAGCGCGCGACCTCCCCCTGTTCGTCCACCCGGGACCCGCGGCCGGCGAACCGCAGGGGCCCGGCTGGTGGCCCGCGATGGTCCCGTACGTCCAGCAGATGCACGCCGCCTGGTTCGCCTTCCGGGCCTTCGGCCGGCCGCGCCATCCACACCTGCGGGTGTGCTTCGCGCTGCTGGCCGGGCTCGCCCCGCTGCACGGGGAGCGGTTCGCCGCCCGGGGTGGCGGCGGGGCCGAGGCGGACCCGGACGTGTTCGTCGAGACGTCCTCGTACGGTCCGCGCGCCGTCGAGGCGATCGTCCGCGCGCTGGGTGTCGACGCCGTCGTCCAGGGCTCGGACCGGCCCTACGCGGAGCCGCCGCGGCATCCCGGCTTCGGGCTCGGGGGAGCCACGGCGTACGCGTTGCGCATAGCCAATCCGCAGCGGCTGCTCACGGGACAGGTGTGACCGGGCGCAGGAGGGCCCTCACTGTCGGTTGCCCGGCCGCGCCGAGAGCGCCTTGGTGAAGGGGGTGACGGGGCGCTCCAGGCGTTCGCCGTCCATGGTGATGTCGACGGCCTCGTTGTAGAACGCGAGGAGTCCCTGGACGGCGCCCACGGCGGGCAGTGGGGCGGCGTAGCTCCAGACGACGTTCGGCGGTACGTCGGTGCCGCCCCGCAACGACCAGTACGCGGCGGTGCCCTTGTACGGGCACCCGGTGCTGTGGTCGGTGGGTTCGAGCAGGTCGAGGCGGACGTCCTCGCGGGGCACGTAGTACCGCGTCGGCAGCCCGGTCTCGAAGAGCAGGACCGGGCGGTGGGTGTCCGCGACGACCGTGCCGCCGATCTCGACCTGGACGTGGCGGCTGCTGGGGACGGCGTCCACCCGTTTGTGCGGGTCGCGGGGGTGGATGAAGATCTCTTCCTCCTCCTCGTACCAGTGGTCGAGGCCCTTGCCGCTGCGCCGGAACCACTCGAAGGCGATGTGGCCGGCCAGATCGTCGGCGGGGAACGTCCAGGCGGCGTTCTCCAGCAGATCACCGTCGACCTCGAGGTCGTAGAAGATCAGGGAGCCGGTGTGCGCGCCTGTCGAGGGATTCTTCGCGGGGCGCAGCAGGTCCTGGCGGACCTCCTCGCGAGGGAAGGCGTAGAGCGGCACCGGGACGTCGGGCTCCCACACCAGGACGGGGTGCCTGCTGTCCACGACGGTGACGTCACCCTTACGACCGCGCACCCAGCGTTCGCTGGGCTCCCACAGGAGGCCTTCCGGGGTGGCCCTGACGGCACGGGCAGTGGGGAACGGTGTGGTCATGACCGGCTCTCCTCAACTCGTCGAATTCACTCTCCGATTTCACTCGTCGAGTTCACCTCTCGACTTCACTCGTCGAGACGGGCGACACCACCAGTGTCCTGCGGCTCGGGCAGTGGCACCGGCTGTCCGGTCCGCAGTGACTCGTAGGCCGCCAGAACGATCCGCAGGCTCCGCAACCCCGCCTCCCCGTCCGGCTGGGGGCGGCGACCGGTACGTACCGCGTCGAGGAACTCCTCCAGCATGGCCCCGTCGAGGTCGTCCCCGCCGGGTTCCCAGCGGGAGCGGGCGGTGGTGGAGTCGAAGCCTCCGAGCAGCCGGGGGAAGGCGTCGAACTCGACGATCCCCCGCTCGGCCACGCAGGTCAGGGCCAGGCCGCCCCAGGTGGGGTGGTCCTTCGGGTGGCTCCAGCTGCAGTCGATGCCGGCGACGACGCCGCCCGGGTACCGCACGGTGACCAGCCCCGCCGTTTCGACACCGGCCTCTGCGTCGCCGGCCTCTGCGTCGCCGGCCTCTGCGTCCCTCAAGCGGTCATTGGCCTGCGCGTAGACCTCCACCGCCTGTTCTCCGCCGAGCAGCACGTCCATCAGATCGGCGATGTGCACGGTGTGGTCCATCACCGCGCCGCCGCCGGCCAGCTCCCGGTTCCCGAACCACGACCGTGAACTGCTCGGATTCCAGCCGTTGTTGGAGCCGTGGACGCTGACGAGCGAGCCGAGCGAACCTTCCTCGACGGCACGGTGCAGCGCGGCGAAGGCCGAGCCGAAACGGACGGGGTAGGCGGTCATCAGGCTGACCCCGGCGCGGGCGCACGCGTCGATCATCGCCCGGGCGTCCGTCTCCGTCGTGGCGAGCGGCTTCTCGCACAGCACATGCGCGCCGACCGCGGCGGCCCGCTCGACCAAGTGCCGGTGCCGGGAGTTCTCGCTGGTCACCACGACCGCGTCGGGGCGCTGCGCGAACACCTCGTCCCAGTCGGCGCTGTAGGGCACGCCCAGCCGTCCGGCCAGCGCCGCTCCCCGGTCCGGGTCGTCCGGCGGGGCGTCGGGGTCGGCGGTGAGCAGTTCCACGTCCTCGCGGTCGCGCAGCAGCTCCATGTAGGTCGGGGCGTGGACGTGGGCGAAGGACAGTACGGCGATCCTCATGCGGACGTTCCCTCCAGCGACGTGACGAGGTCGACGGCCCGACCGGTCCGGGTCGACACGGCGGCGGCTTCGGCGATACGGACGGCCGCCACGCCGTCGGCCGCGCTCACCCGGGGCTCGGCCCCTCCCGTGAAGGCGTCGGCGAACTCCCGTATCTGGGCGACGTACGGCGACTCGCCGAAGTCACCCGCGGGGATGCCCTCGGCCGGCCCGGCTCCCGCCGTGCCCACGATCCGCAGCCCGGGCGAGGCCAGCGAGTCGTGCTGGAGGGTTCCGCCGCTTCCGGCGATGTGGAACGTCGTACGGAACGGGGTTGCCGGTGGCGCCCAGACGCCCACGATCTGTGTGATGACGCCCGTCGCGTGGGTGAGGACCACGGTCCCCGTGGCGACCGCGCCGTCCGGCGCGGGGGCGGTCAGATGGCCGGACTGCTGCGCGTGGACGCGTACGACCTCGCCGAACAGCCAGCGGGCGATGTCCATGTCGTGGATCATTTGGTCGACGAGTATCCCGCCGGAGCGTGCGTGGTCGGCGAACCAGCCGCTCCACGTCGGATAGCGGCCCGTGCGGGTGAAGCGGGCCACCGCGATCCTGCCGAGACCCCCGCCGGTGACGAGCGCGTGCAGCCTGGCGTAGGCGGGGAACCAGCGGACCACGTGACCCGGGTACAGCCGTACCCCGGCGGCGTCCGCGGCGGCCGCCATCTCCTCGGCGTCGGCGGTGTGCAGCGACAGCGGCTTCTCGCACAGGACGTGTGCCCCGGCGGCGACGGCGGCCAGGGTGATCTCGTGATGGGTGTCGGTGGGGGTGCAGACGTCCACCACGTCCGCCCCCTCGATCGCCTCCTCCCGCGAGCCGGCCGCGCTCTGGCCGAACTCCCTTGCCAGGGCGGGGGCCTGGCCGTCGGGGGCGTAGACGCGGACGCGGGCTCCGAGCGCGGTCCATGCGGGCAGGTGGGTGCGCGCGATACCGCCCGCTCCTATCAGCGCGACGTCGAGTTGTGCCATCTGGTGGGGGTCTCCTAGCCCTTGAGGGCGCCGCTGAGCACGCCGTTGATGAAGTGCCGCTGGAAGAAGAGGTAGACGAGGACGACCGGGGCGATCACGATCAGTGTGGCCGCGGCGAGCAGGGGGACGTCGACGTTGTACTGACCCGTGAAGAAGCCCAGCCCGGCGGGGGCGGTGCGTTTCGCCGGGTCCTGGATCAGGATCAGCGGGAGCAGGAACTGGTTCCAGCTCCACACGAAGTAGAGGACGCCGAGGGTGGTCACGGCGGGGCGGGAGCTGGGCATCAGGACGCGCCACAGCGTCGTCCAGGAGGAGGCCCCGTCGAGCCGTGCGGCTTCGATGAGGCTGCGCGGCATGGTGGCGAAGTGGGCCCGCATCCAGAAGACGCCGAACGGCATGAAGGCGGCGATCTCGGCGAGGGCCAGCCCCGGCACGGTGTTGGTGAGGCCGAGGGCTCGCAGGTCGTAGTAGAGCGGGATGACGGTGACTTCGGTGGGGATGGACAGCCCGAGCAGCACGTATCCATACAACTTGCCGCCGCCGGGGACGTCCATGGTGGCCAGTGCGTATCCGGCCAGGGTCGCGCACAGGACCGCCGCGGGGACGACGGCGAGCGCGATCACGGCGCTGGAGCGCAGCAGGGGGCCGAACCCCGCGGCGGACCAGGCGTGGACGAAGTTCTCCAGGTGGACGCCGTCCGGCCAGGCGAGCCCGGTCAGGGGTGTGCCCGCGGGTTGGAGGGACGCGAGGAGCAGGGACAGGAACGGGACGAGGACGACGGCCACGAAGACCGCCAGCACGGCGGGTGCGGCCACGTCTCGCTGCTGACGTGCCTGACGTGCCGTCATGGCGCCTCCCGGGACAGCCGGTTGATGACGACGACGGCCACCGCTATGACCGCCGTCAGCACCACGGCCAGTGCGCTGGCCAGGCCCACGGCGCCGCCGCCGAAGGCCAGCCGGTAGATGAGGATGCCGGGCACGACGGTGCTGTTGCCGGGGCCGCCGCCGGTGGTGATGTAGATCAGGTCGAAGCTGGACAGGGCGGCGATCACGGTGATCGACAGGGCCACCGCGATCTCCGGCCGCAGCAGCGGGACGGTGACGGACCAGAACTCGCGCACGGGACCGGCACCGTCCATCCGCGCGGCCTCGTAGATCTCCTGGTCGATGCGCTGCGTACCGGACAGGAACAGCACCATGCACAGCCCGGCCACCACCCAGGTCCCGATCAGTCCCACGGCCGGCAGCGACCAGGTGAAGCTGCCGAGCCACGAGTCGGTCAGGTGTCCTAGGCCGATCGCCCGCAGCGCCTGGTTGAGGGTGCCGTCCTCGGCGTACACCCAGCGCCAGATGATGGCCACCGCGACCAGCGGGATGACCTGCGGCAGGAACAGCAGCGTACGGATCAGGGAGGTGCCCCGCCGGCCGGAGCGGCGCGCGACGAGCGCCGCCGACACCAGGCCGAGGCTGATGGGCAGGACGGAGAAGAAGACGATGAGCGCCCCCGCGTGCCAGGCGGCCGCCCGCAGTTGCGGATCGGTGGCCACCCGGCGGTAGTTGTCGAACCCGACGAAGGTCGGCAGGGTCACTCCGTCCCAGTCGAACAGCGACAGATAGGCGGTGTGCAGGGCCGGGAGGACGGCGAACAGCGTGTACGGCAGCAGTGCCGGCAGGACGTACAGCAGCGCGACGGCCCGGCGGCGTCGGCGCGTGGCGGTCCGTGCGCCGGCCGGTGGACCGGTGCCTTTGTGGACGGGGGGTGTGGCCCGTGGGGTGGTGGTGGTCGTCATGTCGTCCCAGGCGGGTCGGGAGAGTCGGGCGAGTCGGGGTGTCGGGGTGGCGCGGGCGGTCAGGAATGGAACTGGTCGAAGTCGGCCTGGAGGGCCGCGAGGAACTTCTCGGGCGTGACCTTGCCCCCGGCGAGCAGCTGGAGCTGCGTGGTCACGGTGTCGGGCATCGTCGGGGTGGAGGCGTTCTGGACGAAGGGCTGGAGCCCGGAGTCCTTGACGATCCCCTGCCAGCTGGTCAGTACGTCGCCGAGCAGGCCGCTCTGCTGCGGCATCGAGGAGGCGTCGGGGGCCATGAAGCCCGCCTTGGCGGTGACGGCGGAGGCCTGCTTCGTCGCGCAGAAGTCGAGGAAGGCCGCGGCGGCGGCCGGGTTCTTCGACTTGCTTGAGACGCAGTAGTAGACGCCCGCGCCGGTGGTGCGCACGGAGCCGCCCCGGGCGCTCGGCGGCATGTTGAACAGTCCGGCGTTGTCGCCGAGGCCCTTGGCGACGGCCGCCGCGGCCCAGTTGCCGCTGATCCGGAAGACGCCCTTGCCCTCGGCGAACGCGGCGGTGGCGTCGTTGTCGCTGGTGCCGTTGACCTTGGGGGTCACATAGCCCTTGTCGACCCAGCGCTTGAGGGTCGTCGCGGCCTTCACGGCCTCCGGTCCGGTGATCTTGGCGCCCTTGTGGCCGAACGCCCAGGCCTCGCGGTCCTCCGGCTTCAGGTAGACCGACAGCAGGACGTTGAACGGGTGGTTGAGGCCGCCGTCGAGGTTGCCCTCGACGAGCGCGGTCTCTCCCGCCGCCTTGGCCTTGGCGAACATCTCCTCCAACTCGGCCACGGTGGCCGGGGGCACGGTCAGGCCCAGCTTCTTCACCTTGGCCTTGTTGTAGTAGACGCCTTCGAACGACAGCCCGCCGGGCACGCCGTACAGGGCTCCGGTACCGGCGGTCTTCCCGTCGGCGCTGAAGGTGATCTGGTCCAGGCCGGGGAACTTGCCGGTCCAGCCGTACGCCTTGCCGTAGGCACCGACGTCGAGCAGCAGACGGCCCTTGACCAGGTTGTTCATTCCGGAGACGAACTGGGCTATGTCGGGGGCGGAGTCGGCCGACATCGTGGTGTTGATGCTCTTGAGGTAGTCGTCCCAGCCGGTGTACTGGCGCTTGAAGGTGATGTTCGGGTACTTCTCGCGGAAGGCCGCGAGCAGCCCGGGGGTCATCGTGGTGTCGTCCGCGTCGGCGACCACCAGGGTGATCTTCTTGTCGGTCGGTACGGCGGTGGAGGCGGGCGAAGCGCTGCCCGCGTCGGAGGACTTGGCGCCGGGGGTGAGGGTGTCGCTGCACCCGGCGAGCAGTGCGGAGCCGCCCGCGGCGGCCAGGCCGGTGGCGGCGAGGAACGCGCGTCTGGACAGCGGGGTGGAGATGTGGGTCATGGCGGACTCCTGGAACGGAGGGAGGACGAGGCGGAGAGCTGTGAGGCCCTGCGGCGAACCGCTGGGGTTCGGAGTGCCGCGAGGGCGAGTGCCATGGAGGTGCGCGGGCACGGTGGGTGCGGGCGCGGTGCGTGGCCGGTGTGTGGGCCGGTGTGGGTGGGCCCGGTGTGCGAGGGCGCCGGGGTGTTTTAATAAAGCAGTTGCGTTTCATAATCGGGATCCGGCCATGGCGCGTCAAGAGCCGAGTGCGGGCTGTTCCCGACAGCAGGGCCACGGCTCAGGCTGTGTACAGGAGGTTGACCCTTGATCACATCCAGGAACTCCGGGTCCGACGCCTCACCGGAGCCGGATGCCGTCTGGCCGCTCAGCGGCGCCACGGAGCCGGGACCGCCGACGGCGGTCCCCTCGGTCGTGGGCGTGGCCGATCTGCGCGCCACCAATGCGGCGGCCGTGCTCGCCGTCGTCCGCTCCGCCGACCCGCATCCCCGGCTGTCCGAGCTGGCCAGAGCGACCAGCCTCTCCCGGCCGACCGTGGAGGCGATCACGGAGGAGCTCGCCGACAGCGGCCTGATCGAAGCAGCGCCGACCCCGTCCGCCCGAGGCCAGCGCTCCCCCGGCAGGCCGGCCCGCCGCTTCCGCTTCCGTCCCCACGCGGGTTTCGTGGTCGGCGTCGACGTGCGCCCCCGGTCCGTCACCGCCTGCCTGGCCGACCTCGACAGCGAACCGGTCGCCGTGGAGCGCCGCGCCGTCCGCGCCGACCTTTCGGGCCCGGCCCGCGCACAGGCCGTGACCTCGGCGATCCAGGCCACCCTGGACCTGGCGGAGGTGAGCGCCTCCCAGGTGTGGGCCGCCACGCTCGGCACCCCCGGCCTGGTCGACCGGGGCAACACACGCGTCCGCCAGGCCGACAACCTGCGCACCTGGACCGAGGTGGACATCGTCGGCGTCCTCCGCGACCTCCTCGGGTGTCCGGTCGCCGTGGAGAACGACGCCAATCTGGCCGCGCTCGGCGAACAGTGGCGCGGGGCCGGGGGAACGGCACCCGACCCCTCGACCGGTGAGATGGTCTTCGTCCTGCTCGGCGAACGTCTCGGCTCCGGTGTGATCACCGGTGGCCGCCTGCTGCGCGGCCATCACGGCGCGGCCGGCGAGATCGGCTTCATCCACTTCTCCGGCGACGGCCGGAGAGACCGCCCCGGCCTGGACCCGCTGCCCGCCGACACCATCCGCGCCGCGGCCGCGGCCGACCCGGACGCGGTCGCCGCCATCGAGGTCTACGGACGGCGGCTGGCCGACGGCCTCGCCCCGGTCCTCCTCGCCCTGGACCCGGCCCTGGTCGTCCTCGGCACCGGACTCTTCCCCGACCCGGCCGGGCTCCCCGCGGCGGAGATCCTGCGGACCGCCGCCCAGCACCACGCCGACGGCCTCCTCGTCGACCCCCCGCGCTGGCAGTTGTCCGCGCTGGGCGACGACGCCGTCCTCACCGGCGCGGTGCGGTTCGCGCTGTCGTCGGTCGAGGTGGTGCTCCGGACCCGCCCCACAAGCCTCAACACGTAGTGGCTCCACACCTGACGAAGAATCACCAAGTCACCTGACGAAGCCTCATAAAGTGAAGGGAAGCTACCCATCAGTCATATATTCCACGGGAAGTTGACTGAGTCATCACACTTGCCACACATATGGAGTCTAGGTTCTCCATGATTCCTGACGACGCACACCGGGAGGGACATCAGCAGTGCCCGGAATTGACGAATGTCTGCTGGAGGCCATGAAACTGCCCGGCGCCCGAGGTGCCGCCGTGGTCGACTGGACCAGCGGTCTGGCTCTGGGCACGGCCGGGGAGTCGCAGAGCGGTGACCATGAGGCCACCGCGGCCGAGACGGCGGAGCTCGCCCGGATCGCGGCGGAGTACCAGTCCTTCGCCCCTGCCGACGGCTCCGACTGGTCCGACGACGACACTCCCGTCGAGGACCTGATCGTCAGCAGCCGCGACAGCTACCACGTACTGCAGTTCGTCCGCACCACCTTCGACAGCAGCGTCTTCCTGTATCTGTGGCTCGGCCGCACCGAGGGCAACCTGGCCCTGGCCCGCATCCGGCTGCGAGAGATGGCTCGGCAGCTGGTTCTGGGGTGACCACGTTGACGACTCTCTCCCCCGGCATGCCTCAGAGGAGTCCCACCACGGACGCTCCTCCGGTCGGCTCACCGATGCTGCACCGACTCGCCGCCGAGAAGGCCACCGGCTCCCTCATGAGGGAGCGGGGCACTCTCTATCTGTCCGACGGACAGGTGATACACGCGGAGAGCCCGGACACCCCCGGTCTCGACGTGTTGCTCACCGCGGGCGGTGCCCTGTCCCCGGAGCAGTGGGGCGAGGCCCTGACCGAGGCCGGACCTCAACAGCTGGTGGGGCGGTTCCTGGTGGACCGAGGCCACTTCCCCGAGGGCGCGCTGGAACTGTGCCATCTCGGGGCGCTGTACGACGCGGCGTTCTTCGTGCTCGGGCGGGGCGGTGGCCCGGCTCGCTTCCGGTACGGGGTGGCGCACTGGATGGGGGCAGTACGTCCCGTGCCCGTCGACGCGGTGCAGCGCGAGACCTCGCGCCGACGGGAGATGCTGAACGAGATCTGGCCCGAGGACGACACGGACACCCAACCGCTCGTACAGACCGGTCTCGGCCTGGATACAGGCCTGCCACGGCGTCAGCGCGCGGTCGCCGAACTTGTCGACGGGGTGCGCACGGCAGCCGACATCTCCCGTGCCCTGGGCCGGCCCGCCTTCCACACCCTCGTCGACGTCCGCCGTCTCGCCGCCGCCGGCATCGTGACGGCGGCCCGCCGACCACCGCGGGCCGCCAACGCGCCCACCCGGCTTCCGGAAACCTCGGCCGCCCCCGACGTCTCCCTGCTGCGCCGGATCAAGAACGCATTGGAGGCCCTGTGATTCGCGCTATCCGACAGCGCGCCGAGAGGAGACAACTCATGGCCGCCCAGGCCGAAGTCCTCGACGAGCTCCACCGGCTCCTCGCCCGCCTGCCCCAGCTGACCGGCGCCCTCGCGGCCAGTGTCGACGGGCTCGTGCTGGCGCAGGAGACCCGGGGAGTGGAGCCGGAGGGACTGGCCGCCCTCACCGCGGCCGCACAGGGCATCGCCCTGAGATTCGCCGACGTCACCGGTCAGGGCGACTTCCGCGAACTGCTCGTCCGCAGCGCGCACGGCTATGTGGCCACCTACAGGGCCGGTCCGTCCGCCGTGCTGACGCTGCTCGCCGAGGGACGGGTGAACGTCGGCCGGCTGCACCTGGAAGGGCGCCGCTCCGGTCAGCGCATCAGTGAACTGCTGGGGTCCGCCGTTCACCAGCCCGCCCCCGCTCCCCAACAGGCGCCCGCCACCACCACCGGCGGCGCCCTTCCTGTAAGGACCCCCTCCGCACGGGCCGACCGCGCCCCGCGCTCAGCCAACGGGGAGGCCCCGAACCAGTAGGCAGTACCCCTCTCACCGCACCACAGTTCAGCACGGGCCCGGCACCACGAGCGGGCCGACAGCAGTACGAAGGGAACATCACCCGTCATGGCGAACACCGAAACAGCGCTGAAGGAAGCCCTCTCGACGATCGAGGGCGCGACCGGCGCCGCACTCGTCGACTACACCAGCGGGATGGCACTCGGAACCATCGGAGGCGGCAACACCTTCGATCTGAACGTGGCGGCCGCCGGTAACACCGACGTCGTCAGAGCCAAGCTGCGCACCATGGAGCACCTCGGCCTCAAGGAGCAGATCGAGGACATCCTCATCACCCTGGACACCCAGTACCACCTGATCCGGCTCCTCAAGGGGAAGGGAGGCAAGGGCCTCTTCCTCTACCTCGTGCTGGACGCCGGACGCGCCAACCTCGCGATGGCCCGCCACCAGCTGAGGAGGATCGAGTCCCAACTGGAGGTCTGAGTCCGGCAGTGTGGGAGGCCGCCGCGTGGCCGGGGCGGCTCCCCGCCCCGGCCACGGCGGAGTACGGCAGTCCGGTACGCGCCCCGCTCGGGGGATGGCGTCGCACCGGCCGTACCGCGAGGATGCTCCCTCCCACGCCGAGGATCGGAGGGCCTCCCGATGGGTTCACACGCGGCACCCCACCGCCGCAAACGCGCCCTGTTCCTACCCCTGGGTCTGATGCTCCTGGCCGTTCTCCTCGGTGTCCCCCGTGCCGACGGAGCGCCGGGACCGGCCGACGCGTGCCGCGCCACCGGCGTCGAACTGCCACGCGGCGACTGCGGGCCCTTCTGGCAGGTCCTCGCGGAGGACTTCAACGGTGACCGGGTGCCGCTGGGCGCGTTCAGCGACTGTGACCACCGCGTCGACACCTCCGCCGCGTACTGCGGGGGCCTGAGCGGCACGTACCGCGACAACTGGTGGGCCTATCCGACCGGTTGGCGCGACACGGCGGGCGACCGGGGCCGGGACGTCGTGGGCGTCTACCACCCGGAGGACACCGTGAGTGTGGGTCCCGCGCAGAACGGCGACGGACGCATGTTCATCAGGATGTGGCGACCCGACGACGGAGGTCCCGTGCACGCTGCGGCAGTGGTGCCGCGTGCTGTCATGCAGATGAAGTACGGCAAGTACAGCGCCCGTATCAGGGTCACCGAGCTCGCACCGGGATACAAGTCCGCGTGGCTGCACTACGGCGGGGGCTGCGAGATGGACCACCCCGAAGGAGAGTGGACCGGCGATCTCACCGCCTTTCACCATCCGTGCGGCGGAGGCGAGCAGGGCTACTTCCCCGGGAGCGACGACTGGACCAAGTGGCACACCGTCTCGACGGAGTGGACGCCCGGACACGTGCGGTTCTTCGTGGACGGCCGACAGGTCGGACACGACACCCGCGACGTACCGGACCGCCCCCTGTCGTGGGTGCTCCAGAACGAGAGCGCCCTGCAAGGGCCGGGCGCTGCCCAGGGGAGCAGCGCCCAGCTCGACATCACCTGGGTCGCCGCGTACGCGTACGGATGGAAGTGACCCCGTGATCGCTCGTGCTCGTGTTCAACGGCCCGCGCGGATGAGGCCCGTCAGATAGCGCCAGAGCGACGAGCGCTGCCGGACGGACGGGTCCGGCACCACCGTGTCGGGTGTCTCGGGCGCTGGGGCGTCCACCGGCGGCTGCGCCGGCAGCGAGGCCAGCTCGTACCGTACGGGCAGCGAGCGCAGTCCGCGCATGAACGGGGAGGAGCGCCACGGCAGTTGGTCGACGGGGAGCGCGAGGTCCAGGTGGGAGAACCGCTCGAACAGCCGGCCCACACCCACCGCCGCGACCGTCGACGCGAGTTCACGCGCCGGGCACTGGCGGGGGCCCGCCCCCCAGGACAGATGGGCCCGGGTGCTGATCGTGCTGCCCTGCGCCACATGGTTGGCGAAGAGCGGGTCGGCGTGCGCGGCGGCGGAGGAGACCCACACGGGGTCGCCGGCCCGGATGGTGTACCGGCCGAGCGGGGTGTCCTTGGCGGCGAACCGCGGCACGAAGTTCACCAGCGGCGGCTTGCGCATGACCACCCGGTTCATCGTCTCCCTGACCATCCCGGCGGACAGGCTGGCACGGACGTCGCCCGAGCCCGAGATCACCTCGACCACGGTGTTGGAGACGAGGATGCCGACGTGGTCGGACGTCATGCCCAGCAGCATGAACAGTTCGCGGGCCAGCTCGTCGAGGTTGAGGTCGGGGTGTGCGGCCAGCAGGTACGAGGGGAAGTCGTCGCCCGGTTCCTTCAGCTTCACCGCCGCCAGTTCCGCGAGCGTCGCCAGCAGCCGCTCCAGAGCGGGTTCCGCGTCCGGGCCCGCGTCCAGGACGCGCCACATGTCCATCAGCGCGTCGTCGCCCTGTGAGCCGGGGAAGCCGAGCAGATGGCTGGCCACCATCAGCGGCAGCGGCCGGGAGAACTGGGCGGACAGGTCCGCCACGCCCGTGCCGCCGCCCTGGCCTATCAACGTGATCAGTTCGTCGGCGTAGGCGGTGACGGCCGCCTTCAGCCGGTTCGCCTGGGCGTTGCGCGGGTCCTGGAACGGTTTGAGGGCAGCGTCCCACGCCGTCCGCAACGGCCGGTATCCCGGGCCGCCCTGGATCAGCACGTGGTTGACCTCCAGGGACGGACCGAGCGGCCAGTCGGCCGGCACCCTGCCCTCCGAGCGGGCGCGCCAGTTCTCCAGCCCCTTCGGCCACCCGTCGTCGTCCTGGAGCACCCGGAGTGCCTCGCGGTAGCCCAGGACCAGCCACGCGGGCACACCGAGCAGATCGACCGGCGCGACCGGGCCGTGCTGCTGCCTCAGCCGCTCGTACACGAGCGAGGGGCGTGTCTCGTAGTCCCGGGTCAGCAGCGGCTGCGGCGACAGCGCCTCCAACCGGGCGTCGTCCCTCGTCCCGTCCAGATCCACGCACCTGCCGTCGCCCAGGTGGGATTCCGTCACCTTGCCCCCTCCGACACTCCCCGTACCGGCGCACTGTCGGTCGGTAGCTACGAAACGTGGGGACCCTACCCCACACCACGTTGCCAGGGAGGACGTGGGGCGCAACTTGTTACTGTCCGGTCACAACGGCGGCGGTCAGAGGGGTGCGGCCAGGGTCGCCCACACGGCGTTCCCGCCGGTGAGCAGCGAGCGGTCGACTCCCCAGGCGTCCGCGATCTCCCGCACCAGGAGCAGTCCGCGGCCGCTCTCGTCGTCGGGGCCCGGCTCACATCTGGGCAGCCCGCGGCCCGTGCCGTCCTGATCGTGCACCTCGAGGCGGAGGCACCCGTCCGGTATGAGCCCGATGCCGCACAGGAACCGCGCACTGCCCGTGTGGCGTACGGCGTTGGTGGCGAGCTCGGACACGAGCAGTTCCACGTCGGCGCACAGCTCACCGGGCAGACGCCACGCGGTGAGCCGCGCGCTCATGGAGTGGCGGGCGGCTCTGACGCTGGAACGCCGCGCCGGGAGGTCGAGCCAGTGCGATCGATCCGGGCTCGCGACGTCCAGGAGCCGGGGGGAGGAAGTCGTGTGGGGGGACACGGCGTCGCCTTCCGTCGTGGGGGGGCGCAGTGAGGAGACGGGGAGGGTGAGCAACGTGCCTGCCGGGCGCCAACTCCGGGAGTGGGGTGGGGAGTTGACGAGCAGGCCGCTCGTTGCCCGGCGAGATCACTCACACAAGTAACTATGCTCACAGGCCAGTTCAGGCTGCAACCGCCTGCCTGATAATTTCAGGAAGGCGGTATCCGGCTGGTGGTTTCCGTCTGGCAGCATCAACAAGTCACTGTCAGACTCGTGTTCATGACAGCCCTCAGGAGGTAGAGCGTGAGCGAGGCTCGTTCCGGCGCCGGGACCAGCGCACCGACCGTGCTCCGCATGATCCTCGGCAAGCGGCTGCAGGACATGCGGCAGGGCGCGGGGGTGTCGCTGGACGACGCCGCGAAGGCCCTGCGCGTGAAGCCTCTGACCATCCGCCGCCTGGAGAAGGCGGAAGTGGCCCTGAAGCCCCTCTATGTCGAGAAGCTGCTGGAGACCTACGGAGCCGACGAGCAGGAGATCGACGAGTTCATCGCGCTGGCCGAGCGGGCCAACCGTCCCGGCTGGTGGCACCCGTACCGCGATGTGCTGCCCACCTGGTTCACCGCTTACGTGAGTCTGGAGACCGGCGCCAAGACCCTGCGCACCTACGAACCCCACTACGTCACGGGGATGCTGCAGACGTACGGATACGCACGCGCCCTGCTGCGCGCGGGTTTCCCCCACGACAGTGACGAGGACCTGGAGCGAAGAGTCGACCTGCGGCTGCGTCGCCAGAGCCTGCTGAAGAAAGCCGAACCGCCCACTCTGTGGGTCGTCATGGAGGAGGCGGTCCTGCACCGCGCGGTGGGCGGGCCCGAGGTGATGCGGGAGCAGATCGACCGGCTCCTCGCGGCTTCGGAGCTGGACCACGTCAGCGTCGACATCGTGCCGTTCTCCGCGGGCGCCCATGTCGGGGTGTGCGCCCCGTTCACCTACTTCCGGTTCGAGGAGCGGGAGCTGCCCGACATCGTCTACAGCGAGATCCTCTCCGGCTCCATGTATCTCGACCAGCGCTCCGACGTCTCGGCCCATCTCGAGGCGCACAACCGGATGTCCCTGCTGACCTCCTCGGCGGACAGCAAGGCCCTGTTGAACCGCATGCGGAAGGAGTACTCATGACCATCACCGACGGCAGTGTCTACAACGGGATGCCCGCGTCCGCCCTCGGCGAGCAGGGCTGGGAGCGCCCCTGGAGCGGTCCCAACGGAGGTCAGTGCGTGGAGACGAAACAACTCGCCGACGGCCGCGTGGCCATGCGGCAGTCGGCCGATCCCGCCGGACCCGCGCTGATCTACACACCGGAGGAGATCGCCGCGTTCGTCGCGGGGGTCAAGAAGGGCCTCGCCGATCACCTGGCGGCCGGCTGAACCAGAGCACGAGCCGGCAGGTCCGGGCCCGTCCCGGCCACGACCCGCCCGGCACGCCGACGCACACCACTGAAGGGAACAGCATGACCACCCCCCACGCCGCGCGGGACATCGACACCAGTCGGCCGCACTCCGCCCGCATGTACGACTACTACCTGGGCGGCAAGGACCACTTCGACATCGACGAGAAGGCGGCCGAGACGGTCGCCGCGGCCTACCCCGGCATCTTCGTGTGCGCCCGCGAGAACCGTGCCTTCATGCACCGGGCCACCCGCGTCCTCGCGCAGGAGCACGGTATCCGGCAGTGGCTCGACATAGGCACCGGCATCCCCACCGAGCCGAACCTGCACCAGGTGGCCCAGGCCGTGGTGCCCGAGGCCAAGGTGGTCTACGCCGACAACGACCCCCTCGTCCTCAAGTACGCCGAGCGCCTCATGCGCAGCACGCCCCAGGGGCGCACCACCTACATCGAGGCGGACGTCAACGACCCCGAGTCGCTCCTGGACGCCCCCGAGCTGGCCGAGGTCCTGGACCTGAACCGTCCCGTGGCCCTGTCCCTGAACGCGCTCATGCACTTCATCACCGACGCCCAGGACCCGTACGGGATCGTGGGCCGCCTGCTGGGCGCCCTCCCCTCGGGCAGCGCCCTGGCACTGAGCCACTGCACGCCCGACTTCGACCCGGCCACCTGGCAGAAGGTCACCGACATCTACACGAACGCCGGGACGCCCGTGCAGTTCCGCTCCCAGAAGGACGTCGCGCGCTTCTTCGACGGGCTCGACCTCCTCGACCCCGGCGTCACCGTCGGTCACCGCTGGCGCCCGGAGTCCCCGGTCGGCGACGCCGCACTCACGGACGCCGAGGTCAGCCTGTGGACCGGGGTGGGCATCAAGCCGTAGGCCCACGACGACATCCGCCGGAGAGTGGTCCCCTCGTGTCGTCTCGTGTCGTCGACGCGGGGGGTGTGTGGCTTTTCGGTCAGGCCATGACGTGCACCTGTCGAACTCGGCTTTCCGGTGGCAGGCTGCCTTTCTGACTGCGCGCAGTAACACCCCTGCTCGACCGGGCGGTTGGCCCTCCACCGCCCGGCCCCACCGCAGAAGGAGACCGCGTGAAAGGCAGCCTCAGCAGGCTTCACTCATCCGGCGGCGCCCGCGCTCGCCACACCCTTCTCGGCGTTCTGGCCGGTGTTGCCGCACTGCTGGCCACGGGTGTCACAGCGACACCGGCGAGCGCCGCCGCACCGGAACCAGGGGTGGTGGCGCGCTCGGCGCAGGAACACGCCCGTGACTTCTGGAGCCCGGAACGGATGCGTCGGGCCGTACCGCTCGACCTGCTGTCCGTCGACCGCTCCGCGGTGAGGACATCGACCCCTCTCAAGGGCGAGAAGGCCGAGGTCGCGCCCAGTGCACCCACCTCCGCCGCCGGGCCACTGGCGATACCCAACGGCGGCGAGCCCTGGACCGGGGGCGGCGCCGTGGTGCGGACCGCGGGGCGCGTGTTCTTCACCTACCAGGGCCGTACCGCCTCCTGCTCCGGCAACGCCGTCACGAGCGCCAACAAGAGCACGGTGATCACCGCCGGGCACTGCGTCAAGCTGGAGGGGGCCTGGCACACCAACTGGGTGTTCGTCCCCGGCTACCACGACGGGCAGGCGCCGTACGGCACGTGGACGGCCGCCAAGACCCTGTCGACACCGCAGTGGACGGCCAGTGAGGACATCAACTACGACATCGGTGCGGCCGTGGTCGCGCCGCTGGACGGCAAGAAGCTGACCGAGGTCGTCGGCGGCCAGGGCCTGGCCTTCAACACCGGCTACAACAAGGCCATGTACGCCTTCGGCTTCCCCGCCGCCGATCCGTACGACGGCGAGAAGTTCGTCTACTGCAGCGGAACCACCTACCGGGACTTCCTGCTGTCCGACGACCACGGCCTGACCTGCGACATGACCGGCGGCTCCAGCGGCGGCCCCTGGTTCACCCAGTTCGACGAGGCCACCGGAACGGGGCTCCTGTCCTCCGTGAACAGCTTCAAGTACAACTTCCTGCCGACGGCCATGTACGGCCCGTACTTCGGCGCGGACGCGCAGAACCTCTACCGGACGGCCCAGTCGTCCTGAGCCGCCGTGTCGTCCTCGGCCACGCCGGAGGGAGACAAACAAGCCAACAGACGGCCGAACAGTGACAGTTGATGCAGGCGGTTCACCTGATTCGAGCCGTGAGGAATAACGTGGGCGTACACGACCGGTGTTCGACGGATTCGTGGGTCTCACACCACCTACACGCGGGGAGCGTCCATGACTGAAGAGGCAGAGAACTCCGAGCAGGGGGCGCTCTCCAAGATCGATACCTCCGTGCCGCAGTCGGCCCGGATCTGGAACTACTGGCTGGGCGGGAAGGACAACTACGAAGTCGACCGTGTGGCCGGTGACGCGTTCCGCGAGATCTTCCCCGGTATCGAGACCGGAGCCCGTGCCGCCCGGTACTTCCTCGCCCGCGCCGTGCGTCATCTGGCCGCCGAGGAGGGCATCCGGCAGTTCCTGGACGTGGGCACCGGGCTGCCCAACGTGGACAACACCCACCAGATCGCCCAGCGGGTGGCCCCGGAATGCCGGATCGTCTACGTCGACAACGACCCGTTGGTGCTGGCACACGCCCGCGCGCTGCTCACCAGCACCCCGGAGGGTGTCACCAACTACGTCGACGCCGACCTGCGCGAGCCGGAAACGATCGTGCGGGAGGCCGCGAAGACGCTGGACTTCGACCAGCCCGTCGCCCTCATGCTGATGGGCATCCTGGGCCACATCGAGGACCACGACGAGGCGTGCTCGATCGTGCGGCAACTGGTGGACGCCCTGCCCTCCGGCAGCTACTTCGTGCAGTACGACAGCACCAGCACCAGCAAGTCCTACGTCAAGGCCATCCAGCAGTACAACGAGGGCGGCTCGCTCCCGTACATCCTTCGCAGCCCCGAGCAGATCGAGCGCTACTTCGACGGTCTGGAACTGCTCGAACCGGGCGTGACGTCATGCTCGCGCTGGCGTCCTGACGCCGGTGCCTGGGGCCTCCCGGCGGAGGTTCATCAGTACGGTGGTGTCGCCCTGAAGCGCTGAAACGCGAGGAGGGGACCGGGATCAGGTCTCCTGGAGGATGCGGTGGAGGATGGTCGGAGTCTCGTCCGGTGACGCGGCTTCGACCACCAGGCGGTTCATGGCATCCCAGTAGCACTCGATCTCGGCCGGCTTGTCGGGATACAGGGCGGTGGCGAGTTGTTCGAGGTAGACCACGTCGGGCAACTGACCACCGGGCAGGCGCAGGATGGTGACCGGGCCGCCTTCCGCGGCGTGGCCGCCGGCGAGGAACGGCATGATCTGGAGGGAGACCTGCGGAAGCCGGCAGATCTCGATGAGGTGCCTGAGCTGGGCGCGCATCGTACGGATGCCGCCCACCGGGCGACGAAGCGCCGCCTCGTCGATCACGGCCCACAACCGGGTCGCCGGCTGCCGGTGCAGGATCCGCTGGCGTGTCATCCGCAGCGTGACTCGGCGATCGATCTCCCCCGCGGTGGCGCCCGGGTGGGCAAGCCGGACGGAGGCCCACGCGTAGTCGCGGGTCTGCAGCAAGCCGGGAACACGTTGGACCTCGAAGCAGCGGATGAGACTCGCCGCCTGTTCGACCCCGAGGTAGTTCTGCATCCAGGCGGGCACCACGTCGTTGTAGTACTGCCACCAGGCGGGAGTGTTGGTCTGCTCGGCCAACGTCAGCAAGGAAGCGCGCTCGGCCTCGTCCGTGACTCCGTAGAGGGTGAGCAGATCGGCCACGTCACGCGGTTTGCACCCGTGACGGCCTCCCTCCATTCGGCTGATCTTGGATCGGGAGGCGCGGATGACATGCCCAGCGGCCTCAGGGGAGATGTGCCGCTCCTCCCGCAGTCTGCGCAGCCGTGCGCCCAGCGCCAGTCGCGGCACCATGGGGCCGGCGGACTGACCGTCCAGGACCCCACCGTCGGACGCTGTACGTGCGGCCCCCATGGGCACTCTCCCTGCGGTGAACGCAACTCCGTGCGCATGCGAGCACTACGGCCTGCCATTCTAAGGGCTGCCCTGTACATGATCTTCGAGTTGGCGTGAACCCGTTCCTCCGACCGGTACGATCTCCGGGTGACGAGAGCTGTGACCGGCCATGCCCTGGACGGCGCTCTGCGGGTGGCCGTGGAGCTGGCCGAGTGGGCCTCGGAGACGATCCGCAGCGGCGGCGGAGGGGCCGGGGGCCCGATCCGGCAGAAGGCGGGCCCGGCGGACATCGTCACGGACACGGACGAGAAGGTGGAGGCGCACGTACGGGCGGTGCTGCGGCGGGAGTTCCCGGACTGGGGCATCACCGGCGAGGAGTACGGCGTTGAGGAGGCCGCCCCGGGCGCGCCGCACTGGCTGATCGACCCCGTGGACGGAACGACCAACTACGCCCACGGACTGGGCTGGTGCTCCTTCTCCCTGGGCCTGGCGGAGCCGGACGGCGCCCCGTTGCTGGGCGTGGTGGCGGACCCGTGGCGCGGCGAGGTGTTCACAGCGGTGCGAGGCGGGGGCGCACACCTGAACGGAGAACCGATCCGGGCGGCGGACCACACGACGCTGACGGGCCACGTGTTCCTGACGGAGTGGGCGGCGCACGCGCACTGGCCCGGCCTGGACGCCCTGCTGACCGAACTGGCCGCCCGCCACTGCACGGCACGGGTGATGGGCTCGACCGCCCTGTCCCTGGCCCAGGTCGCGGCGGGCCGGGCGACCGCCGCGGCGATCGGCGAGTTCCATCCGGTGGACGGTCTGCCGGCCCTGCTCATCGCGACGGAAGCGGGCGCAGTGGCGATGCCGCGACTCCCGGCGTACGACGAGCCGTTGCTCCTGTCGGCGCCGCAAGCGGCGGCCGAAGCACGGGAGTTGTGGCGTACGACGGTCGGCTCCCACGAGCCCACACCCCGGTGACCTTCCGGGCTCTTTGCAGACACGTCCGAAACGTTCAAGCCGGACGGCTGGAACGGTGCCACGGTGGGTGCATGAACGTAGATCTCTCCGCTGCCGCCTCCTTCATGACCGCACATGCCCGAGTGCTCGACCGTCGACGGTTCGAGCTGCTGTTCGGCGAAGCCGACGCCGGCTCCGTCCTCGCCGCCGTCGACGGCTACCGCAATCCGGACGGCGGGTACGGTTGGGGGCTCGAGCCGGACCTCCGTGCACCCGAGAGCCAGCCCGCGGGCGCGCTGCACGCCTTCGAGGTGTTCGAGGACATCGCTCCTGCCACGACACCACACGCGGCGCGCCTGTGCGACTGGTTGGCGTCGGTCTCCCTGCCCGACGGCGGCCTGCCCTTTGCGCTGCCCGTCAAGGACGCCAGTGGCTGCGCGCCGTTCTGGGCGCAGGCCGACCCGAAGGTCTCCACCCTGCAGAGCACGGCGTTCGCGGTCGGCGGCGCCCTGCGGGTGGCCGCGCACGACCCGGCCGTCGCCGCCCATCCCTGGCTCGACCGGGCGACGCGGTACTGCCTGACCGCCATCGAAGCGATCGGCGACAGGCCCCACGCGATCGAGTTGTCGTTCGCGATCCGCTTCCTCGACGCCGTGTCCGAGATCCGCCAGGAGGCGGGCGCCCTGCTCGACCGCCTCCGACGGTTCATCCCCGACAACGGCCTGCTGCCCGTCGAAGGCGGTGCCGCGGACGAGGTGATCCGACCGCTCGACGTCGCCCCCACTCCGCGTCGTCCCGCACGCAGGCTGTACGCCCCGGACGTCGTCGACGCCGACCTGAGTCGACTGGCTGCCGGACAGCAGGACGACGGTGGCTGGCTGGTCGATTTCGCCAGCCACTCGCCGGCCGCCGCCCTCGAATGGCGCGGTTACCGGACCGTGGCCGCGGTGTCGGTCCTGAAACAGAACTCCGCACTCTGACCGAGCGCCTTCACAAGACGCCCAGCACCGAGTTACCACCGCGCGCTTCCGTGCGCCGGTTGACCACCCATGTGATCTGACTACGCATCCATGAACCACTGTCGGATGCATTGCAACCTCAACAAGCTACACCTAGGCTCACGCGGTCTTTCTCATGAACTCCGTTCACATGGATGATTGGAGAACTCGATGAGTGCAAGACCTCGCTTAGCCACCCTGCTGGTGACGGTGGCCACCCTCACCGCGGTCGTCATCCCAGCCGCCTCGGCCCACCCGACGCCGAGGGCCCCGCAGACCACGGTCCTCGACGGCGCGCGGCTCCAGCAGACGAAGCTCCGACTCGACCGCGGCGATCACCGACTGCGGCGTACGCTCAGACAGTTGACGACACGCGCCGACACCTGGCTCGACAAGGGCCCCTGGACGGTCGTCGACAAACCGCGGCCCGCGCCCGGCGGTGACGTCCACGACTACCTCAGCCAGGCCCCGTACTGGTGGCCCTCACAGCCCAGGACCACCGACAACCCCTGGGGCTGCCCGTACGTCCAGCGCGACGGCGAGCGCAATCCGGAGGTCGACACCGGAACCGACCGCCAGGACATGGAGAAGGTCTTCGACTCCACGTACGACCTCTCCCTCGCCTGGTACTACACCGGCGAACGGAAGTACGCGGAGAAGGCCGCATCGGTGCTGCGCACCTGGTTCCTCGACCCGGCCACCCGGATGAACCCCCATCTGAACCACGCCCAGTTCATCCCCTGCATGTACGACGGCCGGGCGATCGGCATCATCGACTTCTCACAGTCCTTCACCAGCGTCCTCGACGCCATCGCGATCCTCAACACGGGAGCCCCGGGCTGGACCCGACAGGACCGCTCCGCGATGCACGCGTGGAACGTCGACTTCCGTGACTGGCTGGCGAACAGCGCATTCGGCAAGGAGGAGGGCGCCGCGAAGAACAACCACGGCACCTTCCACGACATGCAACTCGCCGCACTCGCCCACGCGACCGGCGACAAGGCGCTGACGCGCCGGATCGTCCTCGACGCCCGCGCCAAGCGCATCGACGCGCAGATCGCCGCGGACGGCAGCCAGCCGCAGGAGCTCACGAGGACGCGGAGCTGGCACTACTCGACGTTCGCTCTGGTCGCGTACACACGCCTGGCCGCCATCGGACGGCACGTGGGAGTGAACCTGTGGTCGTACGAAGGTCCCGACGGGCAGAGCCTGTTCAAGGCAGTCGACTACCTGCTGCCCGCCGCTTCCGGAGCCGCCCCCTGGCCGCATCCGGACCTGGGGTTCCGCCGGTACGCGGCCACCGACGTGGTGCACGCGGCCGCGGACGCCGGGAACCCCGAAGCGCGAGCGGTGGTGCCCCGGTTGGAGCCACCACCCGGCGGTGACCTCTGGGAGCTCAGGCCCGCTGTGGAGCAGTTGGACTCGATCGCCGGCTGAGGGACCGCGTCGGCGACGGGTGAATGGGTACGTCGGCCGAGTCAGGAGCCCGCGAGAAAGGACAGCCGCACCTTTCGGTCCGCGTTGTCCCTGTTCGTGTCGACGAGGCACACCGACTGCCAAGTGCCCAGCTCCAGCCGTCCGTCGACGACCGGCAGAGTGGCATGGGGAGCGACGAACGCCGGGAGGACGTGGTCGCGGCCATGGCCGGGGCTGCCGTGACGGTGTTGCCAGCGGTCGTCCGCGGGGAGCAGGGAGTGGAGCGCGGCGAGGAGGTCGTCGTCACTGCCGGCGCCCGTCTCGATCAAGGCCACTCCGGCAGTCGCGTGAGGGACGAAGACGTTGAGGAGGCCGCCCCGTCCGGCGGCGGCCTCCCGCAGAAACTCCTCGCACTCGTGGGTGAGGTCGACCACCGTCTCCCGGGAGCCGGAGGCGACGTTCAGGACTCGCGTGGTGAAAGCATCGGACATGGTTCCATCCTCGCCCACCCGCCGAGCCGCACGCGGGAGCGACCGACCGTTCCGCGATACCGGGAGTCCACTCCGCGAGACGCCATTGACCCTACCGGGCCATCTGGTTACGTTCGAGCGCATGTTGCGTCCAGTCATGCTCACTTCGCGCGGTCACATCGACCTGCTGCGTGTGGCCTCCGCCGCGTGTCGCCGCGGCCGCTGACGCCTCTCTCCCCCACTTTCTCCCTCTTTTCTCTCTTTGCGTCCGGGCGCCCTCTTTTCGCGTCCTCGCATCACCCTTCTCGCGCAGCTGATCGTGGTCGGCCGTAGCTGATCCGAACCCGGCATGGCGTCGCCGGGATGCGTTCCCCCAGCGTTTCCCCCCAC
>NZ_VJZC01000860.1 GCF_009377185.1 Streptomyces spongiae | reverse complement strand
GAGGCAGGGGAGGCGGGGGAAGCAGAGGACGCAGCGTTAGCCGCCCGCGAGCGCCGGAGAGCACCCCGTTCACGAAGGCGTTGGAGGAATCGGGAGGTCTGTGGGGTCATGGCGGGGTCACCAGCGGTGGGAGTAGTGGTTGCGGAGCCAGATGGCCAGGGCGTTCATGGCCAGCAGGATCACCAGGAGGATCACGATCGCGGCGGCGGCGAGTGAGACGAACTCCGCACGGGACTGGCTGATCCAGTTGAAGATCTGAATGGGCAGCACGGTGAAGGCACTGTCCGGACCGCTCGGGTTGAAGGTGATGAAGGTCAGTCCGCCGAGCAGCAGCAACGGCGCCGCCTCACCGATGGCCCGGGACAGGGCGAGGATCGAGCCGGTGGCCATACCGGGCACGGCCGCGGGCAGCACCTGGCGCCAGATGGTCTGCCAGTGGGTGGCACCCAGCGCCAGCGACGCCTCACGGATCGACGACGGTACGGCCCGGATCGCCTCCCGTGCGGCGATGATCACCGTGGGCAGGACCAGCAGCGACAGGGTGAGCGCGGCGGTCAGCACGGTCTGCCCGAAGCCGAGTCCGCGGGAGATGATGCCGAGCCCGAGGATGCCGTAGACGATCGACGGGATCGCCGCCAGGTTCTGGATGTTGATCTCGATCGCGCGGTTCCACCAGCGCTCCGGGTCGGCGTACTCCTCCAGGTGGATGGCGGTGAGAAACCCGATGGGCAGGCAGAACAGCCCGGTGAAGGCGATCACCCAGATGGTGCCCATGATCGCCGACTGGGCGCCGGCCTTGGAGGGGTCGATGATGTCGGGGAAGTTCGTCAGGATCCGCAGGTCCAGCCGGGGCCATGCCTCCACCACGACGTACACGAGCAGACAGCCGAGGAAGACCACACCGACGGCGAGCGAGGCCCACAGGCCGAGCTGGAACAGCCTCTCCCGCCACGGGGTGCCGTCGCTCCTGAGCCGGGGCGCCTCCGGTACGCCGGCCTCCGGCCGCTCGTCGTGCACGGGGGTGCCCATCACTCGTACACCTGCCGGTACTTGCGCACCAGGCGAATGCTGACCAGGTTCATCACCAGCGTCATGACGAAGAGCAGCGTGCCCACCGCGAAGATCGTCTGATAGCCGATGGAACCGGTCGGCAGGTCGCCGATGCCGGCGGCCGCGATGAACGCGGTCATGGTCTGCATGCCTTCGAGCGGGTTGAAGGACAGATTGGGACGCCCGCCCGCGGCGATCGCCACGATCAACGTCTCGCCGATCGCACGTGAGACGCCGAGCACGATGGCGGCGACGATGCCGGACAGCGCGGCCGGGAAGACGACCCGGGTGGAGACCTGCATACGGGACGACCCGAGCGCGTACCCGCCGTCGCGCAGCTCGTTCGGTACGGCGTTCATGGCGTCCTCGGAGAGCGAGGCGATCGTCGGGATGATCATGATGCCCATGACGAAGCCCGCCGAGAGGGCGTTGAAGACCTCCGGGCCGTCACCGCCGGGCCAGATGTCCTGCAGCAGCGGGGTGACGGCTTGCAGGGCGAAGAAGCCGTACACGACGGTGGGGATCCCGGCGAGGACCTCCAGGATCGGCTTGAAGAACGAGCGGACCCTGGGCCTGGCGTACTCGCTCAGGTACACCGCCGCGCCCAGGCCCAGCGGTACGGCGACCACCAGCGCGATCAAGGTGATCACGAGCGTGCCGGTGACCAGGGGCAGGACGCCGAAGCTCGCCGGTTTGAACAGCGGGGACCAGTCGGTGCCGGTGATGAAGTCGCCGAAGCTCACCTTGCCGAAGAACTCGACGGAGGGCGGGATGAGCGCGATGACGATGCCGACGGTGGTGAGCACCGAGACCAGCGAGGCGGCCACCAGCAGGACCTTGACCACCTTCTCGACATAGCGTGGCTGGGACCGCCTCAGGAAACCGGAGCTTCCCGGGGCGGCCCTGCGCCGGACGCCCGCGGGGGTCATGAAGTGTGCTGCTCCCTCAGCTTGTTCCACTCGCTGTTCAGCGTGCTCTCCTGCTTGCTGTTCAGGGGCACGAACTGGGCCTTCTCGGCGATGTCGGCGTTGTTCTCGACGTAGTAGTCGACGAACCCCTCGACTTCCGCCTTGTCCAGCGAGGACCCCTTCGGGTAGATGAACAGCGGCCGGGACAGGGGCTTGTAGGTGCCGTTCTGCACGGTCTCGGTGGTGGGCTCGACGCAGCCGTCACCGTCGTTGATCTTCAGGATCTTCAGGTCGTCCTTGTTCTCCTCGTAGTACGACAGCCCGAAGTAGCCCATGCCGCCCTTGGAACCGGACACGCCCTGCACGGTGACGTTGTCGTCCTCGCTCGGCGAGTAGTCCGTACGGGAGGCGCCCTCCTCACCGTTGATGGTCTCGGTGAAGTAGTCGAAGGTGCCCGAGTCGGTACCGGGGCCGAACAGCTCCAGTTTCTCGTCCGGGAACTTGGAGTCGACCTGGTTCCAGTTGGTGACCTTCGAGCCGGGCTCCCAGATCTTCTTCAGCTGAGCGACGGTCAGGCATTGGGCCCAGTCGTTGTCCTTGTTGACCACGACCGACAGCCCGTCGTTGGCGATCTGGAGCTGCGCGTACGCGATGTTGTTGTCCTCGCAGTCCGTCTTCTCGTCGGTCTCGATCGGACGCGAGGCATCGTTGATGTCGGTTTCGCCCGCGCAGAACTTCTCGAACCCACCACCCGTGCCGGAGGTACCCACGGTCACCCTGACATTGGGGTTCTGCCCCTGGAACAGCTGAGCCGCCACCGTGGTGAGCGGGGCCACGGTGCTGGACCCGTCCACCCGGATGGTGCCGGACAGATCGCCCTCGACCTCCTCGTCGGCGGCGGAGGCGCCGGTACCGGTGGAACCACCACACGCACCCGCCGTCAGCAATGCGGCACCGACCAGCGCCCCAGGGACCATGGACCTGCGCAACGAAATGTGGATCCTCACGTGGCTCCCCGTTCCTTGTGTCGCCCGCCACTCCGTTTCCCAATATGGGCCAAGAGAACAAAGTGCACTACTTGAGCAATTCAATAGAAACCCACACCCCCACCAGCC
>NZ_VJZC01000859.1 GCF_009377185.1 Streptomyces spongiae | reverse complement strand
GGAGTGGGGGCCGTGAGTAAGGGGAAGCCGCCACTGCCCGGGGCCGTCGGAAGGGGAAGTACGACCGTCATGACACCTGCTCCCTCAGCACTCGGTCCACCGGAACGTCCGCCGTCACCGTCACCGCGCCCGGATCCAGGTCCCCCGGCGTCGGCATCACGCTGCCCGGGAGCTGGACGGCGGCCGCGCCGTGGGCCACCGCCGAGGCGAGGGCCTCCGGGCCGTCGCCACCCGCGATCAGGAAGCCGGCCAGGGAGGAGTCGCCGGCGCCGACGTTGCTGCGTACGGCGTCCACGCGGGCGCTGCCGAACCAGGCCCCCGAGTCGTTCACGAGCACCTGGCCGTCCGCGCCGAGGCTGGCGAGCACGGCGGCCGCGCCCATCTCCCGCAGTTCCTCGGCGGCCTTGACCGCGTCGCCGACCGTGGCGAGGGGGCGGCCGACGGCCCCGGCGAGTTCCTCGGCGTTGGGCTTCACGACGTCCGGGCGCTCACGCAGGGCGGCCAGCAGTGCCGGGCCGGAGGTGTCGAGGGCGATCCGGGTGCCCGCCGCGTGCGCGCGGGCGACCAGGGCGGCGTACCAGGACGGAGCCAGCCCACGCGGAAGGCTGCCGCAGCAGGCGATCCAGGAGGCGTCGACGGACTGCGCGCGCACGGTCTCCAGGAGCAGTTCCTGCTCGGCCGCAGAGAGCTCGGGGCCGGGTGCGTTGATCTTCGTCAGGACGCCGTCGGCCTCCGCGAGCGCGATGTTGGACCGGGTGGCCCCCACGACCGGTACCCGCGCGACCTCGATCCCCTGCGCGTCGAGCAGGTCCGCGACCAGCGCGCCCGGGGCGCCGCCGAGCGGCAGGACGGCCACGGTGCGCTGTCCGGCGGCGGCGACCGCCCGCGACACGTTGACGCCCTTGCCGCCCGGGTCCATGCGTTCGCCGGTGGCCCGGATGACCTCGCCGCGGTCGAGGGAGGGGACCTCGTAGGTGCGGTCGAGGGAGGGGTTCGGGGTGACGGTGAGGATCATGCTCGGTCTCTCCGGCTGGGGGTCTGGGGGGTCGCGGCTGAGCCGCTGAAGACCTCGGCCCCCGGGACGAGCAGCACTTCCGTCCCGCCGCGTTCGATGGCGGTGGCGTCTTCGGGGCCCAGCCCGCTGTCGGTGATGAGCAGGTCCACGTCACTGAGGGCGCCGAAGCGGGCGAAGTGCTCCTGGCCGTGCTTGGAGGAGTCGGCGAGCAGCACCACGCGGCGGGCGGCGGCCACCGCCGCCCGCTTCACGGCGGCCTCGGCGAGGTCGGGGGTGGTCAGTCCGTGTCCGGCGGAGAAGCCGTTCGCGGCGACGAAGAGCACGTCGGCGCGGATCTCGCCGTACGCCCGCAGGGCCCAGGCGTCCACGGCCGCGCGCGTACGGTGCCGGACTCGGCCGCCGACCAGGTGGAGCTGGATGCCGGGGTGGTCCGCGAGGCGGGCCGCGATGGGGAGGCTGTGGGTCACGGCGGTGAGCGTGGTCTCCAGCGGGATGGCGGCGGCGAGCCGGGCGATCGTCGTCCCCGCGTCGAGGATCACCGTGCCGTCGGTCGGCAGCTCGGCGAGCGCGGCGTGGGCGATGCGGTCCTTCTCGTCGATGGCGGTGCCCTCGCGCTCGGCGAGGTCGGGCTCGAAGTCCAGCCGGCCCGCGGGGATCGCGCCGCCGTGCACGCGGCGGACGAGGCCCGCCCTGTCCAGGGCCTTCAGGTCGCGCCGGATCGTCTCCGCCGTGACCTGGAACTCCTCCGCCAGCGAGACCACGTCCACCCGGCCGCCGTCACGGGCGAGCCGGAGGATCTCCTGCTGCCGCTCCGGTGCGTACATGTCCGTTCGCCTCCGCCCGATGCCCGAACTTGTGGATTCGCAGGGAGGCTACGCCTGGATTTCCAGAAAGTAAACAGGTTCGGGCATTCGTCAGACACAAACGGGCACGGAGGTGCGTGCGGCCACAGTCAAGTAAAGCAAGCCGCTATAGGTCAGAACCTGGCCTAGACGTGCGGCATCCTCGACGTCATGACGACCGACACTCCGGCGCGGCTCCTGCAGCTCCTCTCCCTCCTCCAGACGCCTCGTGAGTGGCCCGGCGGTGAGCTCGCCGGCCGGCTCGGCGTCTCCCGCCGCACGGTGCGGCGGGACATCGACCGGCTGCGTGAGCTCGGCTATCCGGTGCAGGCGACCAAGGGGTCCGACGGTGGTTACCGGCTGGTGGCCGGGAAGGCCATGCCCCCGCTGGTCCTGGACGACGAGGAGGCCGTCGCGATCGCGGTCGGGCTGCGCGCCGGGGCAGGGCACGCCGTCGAGGGCGTGGACGAGGCATCCGTACGGGCGCTCGCCAAGCTGGAACAGGTGCTGCCCTCGCGCCTGCGCCACCGCGTCTCCACCCTCCAGGCCGCCACCACTCCCCTGACCAGCGGTGACGGGGCGACCGTGGCGCCCGAGACGCTGACGGTGATGGCCTCGGCGGTGGCCGGGCAGGAGCGGTTGCGGTTCGCGTACCGCGCCGGGGACGGCACCGAGACACGGCGCCTGACGGAGCCGTACCGGCTGGTGTCGACCGGCCGGCGCTGGTATCTCGTCGCGTACGACCTGGACCGCGCCGACTGGCGCACCTTCCGGGTGGACCGGGTCAGCGATCCCTTCGCGACGGGCGCGCGGTTCGCACCGCGCGAGCTGCCGACGGGGAGTGCGGCGGAGTATCTGCGGCAGTCGATGTACCGACGGCAGGAGGCGTACGAGTTCGATGTGACGTTCGCGGCGCCCGCGGAGTTCGTCGCGGCGCGGTTGCCGCGCTGGATGGGCTCGCCCGAGGCGGTCGACGAGCTCAGCTGCCGGCTGCGGGCCACCTCGGAGGGCCCCATGGAGTGGCTGGCTGTGCGGCTGGCACTGCTCGACTGCGAGTTCACGGTGCATGAGCCGACGGAACTGGTCGAGCACGTACGGGAGTTGGGGACGCGACTGACGCGGGCGGCGGGCGGACAGGCCCCGGTACGCGGCGGATGAGTCTGTACGAGTCCGTACGTGGCGAGAAATGGAGCTGGGCTTCGGCGCCAGGGGGGGAGG
>NZ_VJZC01000858.1 GCF_009377185.1 Streptomyces spongiae | reverse complement strand
GGTGCGAGGGGATCGGGGGGAGGTCGCCCGTCTTCTCGTAGGTCGACAGCATGTCGATGCGGCGGATGTGGCGTGCGTCACCAGAGAAAGGCGTATTGAGGAAGGTCTCGACGAACTTCGTCGCCTCCTCCTGGGTGTGCATGCGCGCGCCGACCGCGATGACGTTGGCGTCGTTGTGCTCGCGCCCCAGCGACGCGGTCTCCACGCTCCAGGCGAGGGCCGCGCGGACGCCCGTCACCTTGTTGGCCGCGATCTGCTCGCCGTTCCCGGAGCCGCCGATCACGATGCCGAGGGAGCCGGCGTCGGCGGCCGTCTGCTCGGCGGCACGGAGGCAGAACGGCGGGTAGTCGTCCTGGGCGTCGTGGATGTGGGGTCCGCAGTCGACGGGCTCGTGGCCGGCGGCCTTCAGCCACTCGACGAGGTGGTTCTTGAGTTCGTAGCCGGCGTGATCGGAGCCGAGGTAGACGCGCATGGTCCGAGTGTGACACGCCTGTTTCGCGGTGGCCCGCCGGGGGGCCGACAGCGAAAAATCCAGGCAACACCATTAAACCTCAAGAAAACCTCAAGTAACGATCTGGATTCAAAGGTTCAAGAATTCCTTTGCCTCCGATTCACTGGACCGAATTGTTCAGCTCCGGTTGCGTTCTCGCGCCCGCCACCGCGTTGGGCTCTCGCCGTCCTTCCGTGTCCCGCTCTCACGGGAGTCATGGAGGGCCCCAATAGGGGGCAGGCGCACAAGACGCAACACAACATCGCGCCAGACATCACCGGTGTCTGGCCCCGTCCCTCCAGCGGCGCAAAGGAACTCCCCCATGACTTCGCAGCCGACCACGCCAACGAAGGCCGGAAGCGGCCCAGGCGGCAACGGAGAGCCCGACAGCGGCCTCCAGGCCGGACTCAAGAACCGTCATCTGTCCATGATCGCCATTGGTGGCGTCATCGGTGCCGGCCTCTTCGTAGGGTCCAGCTCCGGTATCGCCACCGCCGGCCCCGGCATTCTCCTGTCCTACGCCCTCGTGGGGACGCTGGTCGTCCTCGTGATGCGGATGCTCGGTGAGATGTCGGCCGCCAACCCGACGTCCGGGTCGTTCTCCGCCCACGCCGACCGCGCGCTCGGTCCCTGGGCGGGGTTCTCGATCGGCTGGCTGTACTGGTTCTTCTGGGTCGTCGTGCTGGCCGTGGAGGCCACCGCCGGCGCCAAGATCCTCGAAGAGTGGATTCCCCAGGTACCGCAGTGGGGCTGGGCCCTCATCGTGATGGTGGTGCTGACCGCCACCAACCTCGTGTCGGTCGGCTCGTACGGTGAGTTCGAGTTCTGGTTCGCGGGGATCAAGGTCGTCGCGATCGCCGCGTTCATCGTGGTGGGTGGGCTCGCCGTCTTCGGGGTGCTGCCGGGCGTCGACGCCGAGAAGGCCGGGTTGTCCAACCTGACCGAGCACACCGGATTCCTGCCGAACGGTCCGGGCGCGATCCTCATCGGCGTCCTACTCGTCGTCTTCTCCTTCATGGGCACCGAGATCGCCACCCTGGCGGCCGGCGAGTCGGAGCACCCGCAGAAGGCGGTCACCAAGGCGACCAACAGCATCATCTGGCGTATCGCCGTCTTCTACCTGGGCTCGATCTTCGTCGTGGTGACGCTGCTGCCGTGGAACGACCCGGCCATCGAGGACAAGGGCTCGTACGTCGCCGCCCTGGACTCCCTCGGCATCGCGCACGCCGGCCAGATCATGAACTTCATCGTGCTGACGTCCGTGCTGTCCTGCCTCAACTCCGGTCTCTACACGGCCTCCCGGATGGCGTTCTCGCTCGGCACGCGCGGTGACGCGCCGAAGGCGTTCGCGCGTACGAACGCGCGTGGTGTGCCGATGGCGGCGATCCTCTCCTCGGTCGTCTTCGGGTTCGTCGCGGTCTTCTTCAACTACGCGTACCCCGACACGGTCTTCCTCTTCCTCGTCAACTCCTCCGGCGCCGTGGCCCTGTTCGTCTGGCTGGCGATCTGTTTCTCCCAGCTGCGGCTGCGGAAGGTCATCGAACGCGAGGAGCCGGAGAAGCTGGTCGTCCGGATGTGGCTGTACCCGTACCTGACCTGGGCGACCATCGCGCTGATCGTGTTCGTCCTGGGCTACATGCTGACCGACACCGAGCACGGCAACCGCGACATCCTGCTGCTGTCGCTGCTGGTCGCGGCCCTCGTGGTGGGGGTCTCGCTGGTCAAGGACAAGGTGCTGGGCGGCGGGCGGACCGCGACGCCGGGGGCTTCTGAGGCTTCTGAGTCTGCGGGGGCTTCGGGCTCCCCCGGGTCCTCCGGGTCCTCCGCGAAGGTGGCGGACTCCAAGGCCGGGGCTCCTGGCGACAGGAGCTGACTTACCGAGTGCGAGTACCGGGGTCCGACAGTTTCGGCTGTCGGGCCCCGGTGGTGTTTCGGGGGTACGAGGGCGCGCCGTGGTGTACGGGTCACAGGGGCGTGAAGCTGTCCCTCACCCGCTCGTACGCCGGCAGGGCGCGGTCCTCGATGTCCGGGGCGTACCAGGTGCTGATCTCGTAGGACGTGCCGCCGGAGCGGAAACCGAGCAGCCGGACGTGCCAGGGCAGGCCCCTGGCCGTGACGGTGTACTCCCAGACCACCGCGGGCGCGCCACGGAAGGTGGTCTCCTCCAGGCGGATCCTGCGGTAGTCGAGGCCCTTGCTCGTGTCCTTCTCCTCCTTGTCCCGCCACTGGCTCAACAGGTCGCCCTGGGCCGGGGCGGCGTTGGCCAGGATCTCCTGTTGGCGGTCGGGCGAGGTGTAGTGCACTTCGGCGCCGCTCTGCGCCACCCGTTGCCAGCCCTCGGGCGGGACCCACGCGTACAGCCCGGCCTCGCGCTCGGCCCCGGCCGGGATGCTGGGCGGGCGCGAGGTCCCGGCGACGGTGGGTGACGGGGAGGAGGGGCCGCGGTCGTGGTCGCCGGTGGGGCCGGAGGTGACCGCCGACGGTGACGCGGAGGACGCTCCCTTGCCTTCCGGCGGACCGCCGCCGGCCGGGACGACGAGCGCCGCGACGGCTCCGGCCGCGGCCACGCCCACGGCGGCCGCGACGCCGATACGG
>NZ_VJZC01000857.1 GCF_009377185.1 Streptomyces spongiae | reverse complement strand
AAGAGACAGGGTGAGACGAGGCGTGACGAGCCGGGTGTCATCCGTGCCCGGCTCGTCCGCTCCGGATCTCGCCGACCAACTGAAACGCGAACGGAAGGGACCCTCATGAACAGCACCTCGGCTCCTCCCGAGAACTCGTGGGAAGAGCTCGTCACCGTCGCCCTGCTCGGGACCGATCGGCGTGCCGCACCCGGGCCCGGGGCCGGGCGGGAGGCGCCGGTGGCGTTGTTGGACGCGGCGGCGGTGGAGACCGTGCGGCGGAGGGCGGGGGTGCGGCCCGCGCGAGCGGCGACGCGGCCGGAACCCGCCGCACCGGATCCGCGTCCGCCGCTGCCGCCGGCCGCGGCGCGCAGGCTCGCACAGTTGCTGGCCGACCGGCCCGGCGCGGGAGGCGGGGGCCGCAGGGGCACCGCGCCCGACCTGATGGAGTTGCTGCCGCAGTGGCTGGCGCTGGCGAACGCACGCGGGTTCGCCGCACCGCCCGAGGCGCTGCCGACCCTTCTGGACACGGCGCGGGGCCGTACGGACCTGCGCCCGGCGGCCCTGGCCTTCGCGGGCCCGCGCGCGCTCTGGCTGGCCCGGCTGAACCAGGACTGGCGCTTCGCCCTGCGGGCAACACCGGGTGGCGGCGCCGAGCTGCCGGGTCCGGAGGAGACCGACCGGATCCGGCGTCTGTGGCAGGAGGGGCTGTTCGCGGAGCGGGTGGCGCTCCTGACGGGGGTACGGGCACAGGAGCCCGCGGCCGCACGCGAGTTGCTGGAGACGACATGGGCGACGGAGCGGGCCGAGGACCGGCTCATGTTCCTCGACTCGCTGCGGACGGGACTCGGCGCGGACGACGAGCCGTTCCTGGAGCGGGCGTTGACGGACCGGAGCCGGAACGTGCGGGCGACGGCCGCGGAGTTGCTGTCCGCGCTGCCGGGTTCGGCGCTCGCCGCGCGGATGGCGGACCGGGCCGGTGCGTGCGTGGCCGTCGACCGGATGCGGGACGTGCCCGCGATCGTGGTGGAGGCGCCTCACGAGTGCGACGCGGGCATGGAGCGCGACGGGGTGGTGGCCAAGGCCCCGGCGGGTCGGGGGGAACGGTCGTGGTGGCTGGGTCAGTTGGTGGAGGCGGCACCGCTGGCGGTGTGGTCGGCGCGGCTCGGGGGGCGTACGGCGGAGGAGATCGTGGGCCTGCCGGTGGCGGACGACTGGCAGGGGGAGTTGCACGCCGCGTGGTGCCGGGCGGCGGTGCGGCAGCGGGACGCCGACTGGTCCGGGGCGCTCCTGGGCTCGCCGTCCGCCGCCGGGGCCGCGGGACCGGGGGCGGTGTCGCTGGCCGAGCGTGCCAAGCTCCTGGCGACGTTGGGTGCCGGCGAGCGGGCGGAATGGGTGGCGGCCTTCATCGCGACGCACGGGCTGACGGAGGCGTTCCAGTTGCTCGGGGTCTGTGCGGTGCCCTGGGCTCCGGCCCTGGGGGGCGCGGTGGTGGACGCACTGAACATCGCTCGGGACGCGGGCAGTTACCCGTGGAGCTTCAGCGGTGTGATGGGGCTCGCCGAGCGCTGCCTGTCCCCCACGGAGGCGGCACGTCTGGATGCCCTGACGGCCACCCCCGAGGAGGAGGAGAACGCGTCTCCGGGTGCCGGCGGGTACTGGTCCGAGGCTTTCCAGCGCCTCGTCACGACGTTGCGTCTGCGCGCCGCGATGGAGGAGGAGTTGAGTTGAGGATCTGAGCTGAGGAGCTGACCCTGCGGTGGGCGGCCACCCTCTTTGGGGCTCCGCTCACCGAGAGGCCGGACCGAGGATGGAGGACTACGCCTCCGCCGGCTGGCGCACGTTCGCGTTCACCCAGTCCACGATCGACGCGGTGGTGGCGCCGGGGGTGAAGATCTCGGCGACGCCCTTCTCCTTCAGCAGCGGGATGTCGGCCTCGGGGATGATGCCGCCGCCGAAGACCTTGATGTCCTCCGCGTCCCGCTCCTTGAGGAGCTCGATGACGGCCGCGAAGAGCGTGTTGTGGGCGCCGGAGAGGATGGAGAGGCCGATCGCGTCGGCGTCCTCCTGGATCGCGGTGTCGACGATCTGTTCCGGCGTCTGGTGGAGGCCGGTGTAGATGACCTCCATACCGGCGTCGCGCAGCGCCCTCGCGATCACCTTGGCCCCGCGATCGTGGCCGTCGAGCCCCGGCTTGGCCACCACCACGCGGATCGGACCGGCTGCCACACCCATCACTGCCTCCATCAAACGACTGCACCGAACCCGTACCGAACGTCACGACACACACAGCACACGAGCCACCACAGTACGTACACCCAGTACAGCCACACACCGTACGAATCGTGTACGCGGCACGCGCACCGCGCATATCGCTTATACCGCCGCCCACCGCGCCGGATGCGTCCGCGGACACAGGCGCCCCGTACCGGTCCGGCCGAGGAAGTGAACGAACGTTATCGCCAGCATCCCGCAACCGGCAGTTTCGCGGTGGGGACCGAGGGGGAAATCACACGGTGGGACACGTTCGCCGCGCACGGTTCCGATTTCCCGCGGCACACGTGTCACGGAGGCGGGCGGCATCCGGGCCGCACGCATCCGGGACACGGGCGTCACGGGCGGAGCGTGCGCAAGGAGAGCCGCCACGAGGTGGCCGCACCACCGCTCCGCCGGCGGGAGACGGCAGCGGCGATGAGGCGCTTCGGCGATGGCACGAGCAAGGAAGCGGGGAATCACGGTCGTACGGAGTCCGGGACAGCCTGTGCCGTGAGGACGGCGGGATGTCACGCCGCCGGCACGGCAGGGAGCCCCGTCGCGTCACCGGCGCCCCGTGCGTCGCACACGCCACACTCGCACCAGTCGCCCACCTCCGCGGGGGCTCACTACGAGGGCACAGCGGGGGACCGGGACGTCCTCCCGCGTGCCGACGGGAGGTCGGCCATGAAGGTCACCCGGGCATCTCTGCCCTTTCTGCCGCTCTGCCAGAGCCTGTGGCCCGTCAGGCTGGCCGGGCTGTCGGTGACCCTCCTGAAGGCGACCGCTCTGGAGTTCGCGATCCTCGCCGGGCATCTGCTCCTCTACCCGTCCGGGATCATCCCGGAGCGCCGCTCCGTGCCCGCCCCGCC
>NZ_VJZC01000856.1 GCF_009377185.1 Streptomyces spongiae | reverse complement strand
GGGTGTATGGGTTTGTGGCGACGCTTCAGCCTGATGCGGAGTTTGGGCGGATTCTGGCCGCGTATGGCGGGGTGTTCGTGGCGGGGTCTCTGGCGTGGGGCATGGTCGCGGACGGGTATCGGCCGGATCGGTGGGATGTGGTCGGGGCGTTGGTGTGTTTGGTCGGGGTTGCGGTGATCATGTATGCGCCGCGGGGTGGGAACTGACGCCTGCCTATCCTTGCGGGGAGCGAACCCCAGATTGAGGAGTTACGGCCATGACTGCCCCCGCCGCCCCGTCCCCGGCCTCTCGTATCGCCGTCGTCACGGGGGCGAGTAGTGGGATCGGGGCCGCGACGGCTCGGCAGTTGGCGGAGGCCGGGTATCGGGTGGTGTTGACCGCGCGGCGCAAGGACCGGATCGAGGCGCTGGCGGAGGAGATCGGGGCGGCGGGGCACTCGGCGGTGGCGTACGCGCTGGATGTGACCGATCGGGCGGCCGTCGACGAGTTCGCGACCGCGTTCAGGACCATCGGTGTGTTGGTGAACAACGCCGGTGGTGCGCTGGGGGCCGATCCCGTCGCGACCGGTGACCCGGAGGACTGGCGGCGGATGTACGAGACGAACGTCATCGGCACCCTGAATCTGACCCAGGCGCTGCTGCCGGCGCTCACGGCGAGTGGTGACGGGACGGTGGTCGTGGTGTCGTCGACGGCCGGTCTCGGGACGTACGAGGGCGGTGCGGGGTACGTCGCCGCGAAGCACGGTGCGCATGTGCTCGCGGAGACGCTGCGGCTGGAGATCGTCGGTACGCCGGTGCGGGTGATCGAGGTCGCGCCGGGGATGGTGAAGACGGACGAGTTCGCGTTGACCCGGTTCGGTGGGGACGAGGGGAAGGCGGCCAAGGTGTACGAGGGGGTCGCCGAGCCGCTGACCGCCGACGACGTGGCGGACACCATCGCGTGGGCGGTGACGCGGCCCAGTCACGTCAATGTGGATCTGCTGGTGCTGCGGCCGCGTGCGCAGGCTTCCAACACCAAGGTGCACCGGGAGCTGTGACCGGTGAGCCCTTGTCACGTGTGTGACGTGGCTCCGGCGTATGCCGTCGGCGGGACGCCTACCGTGGCTGTGAAGTCGCGGACCAGGTGGGCCTGGTCCGCGTAGCCGAGGTCTGCGGCGAGGGTGGCCCAGTCGACGGCGCGGTCGGTCTCGGCGCGTTCCAGGGCCTCGTGGATGCGGTAGCGGAGGATGACCCACTTCGGGCCGACGCCGACATACGCGGCGAACAGGCGCTGCATGAGCCGTACGGACATGCCCTCGCCGCGGGCGAAGTCGCTGACGCGGCGGATGGTGCGGTCGGTGCGGATGCGGTCAACGAGGGTCATGGCGAGGTCGGCCTGGGGGTCCGGTTTCGGGTCGAGGGCGAGCAGGAACTCGTCGAGGGCGGTGACGCGGGCGTCGTCGGTGGCGGGACCGAGGACGGCTTCGGTGTCTGCCGCGGTGTCGCGCCCCGGGTACGCCTCCGGCAGTCGTACGCGTCGGCCGGTCCAGTCGCTCACCGGTCGGTCGGGTGCGAAGGGGCGGAAGCCGCCGGGGCGGAACTGGATGCCGCAGACGTGGCCCCGGCCCTCCAGTTTCTGGGTGAAGAGGTCGAGGCCGATGCCGGCGATCTCCCCGAAGCCGGTGGGGTCCTGGCTCTCGTAGCGCTGGAAGACGATGTTCACGGACGGGTGTGGGACGACATGGGAGACGTAGGGCTCGGGCAGGTCCCAGTCGATCAGCCAGTAGTGCTCCAGGTAGGGGCGGAGCGGTGCGGCCGGTTCGTGGCGGCGGAAGCGGACGCGGGCGAAGAGCTCCGGGGCGTCGACGATGCCTCGGGTGTCACGGCGTGGGGCGGCCATGAGGGGATCGTAGAGGCGGGGTCTGACAGTGGGCCGCCGCTGCCGGGAGGAGTGCGGGAATAGTCGGGCTGGGGCCCCCGTTCGCGGGTATGGTTGAACCGTAAACAACTTGGAGGGTGGCACACAATGATGCAGTTCGGGATCTTCAGCGTCGGCGACGTGACCCCCGACCCGACCACGGGCCGGACGCCGACCGAGCGCGAGCGCATCAAGGCCATGGTCGCGATCGCGCAGAAGGCCGAGGAGGTCGGGCTCGACGTGTTCGCGACGGGGGAGCACCACAACCCGCCGTTCGTGCCGTCGTCGCCCACGACCATGCTGGGCTGGATCGCCGCCCGCACCGAGCGGCTGATCCTCTCCACGGCCACCACCCTCATCACCACCAACGACCCGGTGAAGATCGCCGAGGACTACGCGATGCTCCAGCACCTGGCCGACGGCCGGGTGGACCTGATGCTGGGGCGCGGCAACACCGGACCGGTCTACCCGTGGTTCGGGCAGGACATCCGGCAGGGCATCAACCTCGCCATCGAGAACTACGCCCTGCTGCACCGGCTGTGGCGCGAGGACGTCGTGGACTGGGAGGGCAAGTTCCGTACGCCGCTCCAGGGCTTCACATCCACGCCCCGGCCGATGGACGGTGTGCCGCCGTTCGTCTGGCACGGGTCGATCAGGTCGCCCGAGATCGCCGAACAGGCCGCGTTCTACGGCGACGGCTTCTTCCACAACAACATCTTCTGGCCGGCCAGCCACACGCAGCAGATGGTGGAGCTGTACCGCACCCGGTACGCGCACCACGGGCACGGCACGCCCGAGCAGGCGATCGTCGGGCTGGGCGGGCACGTCTTCATGCGGAAGAACTCCCAGGACGCGGTGCGGGAGTTCCGGCCGTACTTCGATGTCGCGCCGGTGTACGGGCACGGGCCCTCGCTGGAGGATTTCACGGACCAGACGCCGCTGACGGTCGGGACGCCCGAGCAGGTGATCGAGAAGACGCTGGCCTTCCGGGAGTACGCCGGTGACTACCAGCGTCAGCTGTTCCTGGTCGACCATGCGGGGCTGCCGCTGAAGACCGTGCTGGAGCAGATCGACATGCTGGGGGAGGAGGTCGTGCCGGTGCTGCGGGAGGAGTTCGCGAAGGGGCGGGCGGCGGCGGTGCCGGATGCGCCCACGCATCGGTCCTTGCTCGCTGCGGGGGGTGCTTCGCGGGGTGGGGTGTAGGAGAGCGC
>NZ_VJZC01000855.1 GCF_009377185.1 Streptomyces spongiae | reverse complement strand
GTGGTTGTCTCCGGGCGGGCTGGGGGACGCCCGTGCCGTCGAGGTCACCGGTGGGGCCTCGGCGGATGCGTACCGGTCCCTGGCCGGGGTGGCGGCGGAGGCGCCGGCGTGGCTGGGCACGCTGCTGGAGGTGGCTTCCGAGGGAACCCTCGTGGTGCTCGGGTTGCTGCTGGTCTGGGTGTGGTGGACGGGGGTTCGCCGCAGGGAGGCGCGAGAGGTTGCCGGAGCCGTGCTGGCCGGGTTCGGGACCGTGGTGGGTTATGCCGTCAGTGAGGCCGTGAAGCTGGTGGTGGACGAGGAGCGGCCCTGTCGGGTGCTGGGGGCGGGGGTCGATTCCGTCGCGGAGTGTCCCGCGGTGGGGGACTGGTCGTTTCCCAGTAATCACGCCACCCTCGCGGCCGGGCTGGCCGTGGGTGTGGCTGTGGTGCGGCCCCGTCTGGCCGTGCTCACGTTGCCGGTGGCCGGGGCCGCCGCGTTGTCGCGGGTTCTTGTGGGCGTGCACTATCCGCACGACGTGCTCGCCGGTGCGGTGCTCGGCAGTGCCGTCGTGGTGGCCGTGCTGGTCGCGTCGCTGCCGTTCGCCCAGCGGGTCGCGGCACGGTGCCTGTCACGGTGGGGGAGGGACGATGCCCGCCTCGTGGGCCACGACGGCGGCAGCGGCGCGGTTGTCCACGCCCAGTCCCGCCAGGATGGAGCTCACGTGGGCCTTGACCGTTCCCTCCACCACGTGGAGCCGTCGGGCGATCTGTCCGTTGGACAGGCCGCTGCCGAGGAAGGTCAGCACCTCTCGTTCGCGGGCGGTGAGGGCGTCGACCTGGGCACGGGCGGTGGAGCGGCGACCGGCCAGGGCTCCGGCGCCCGTCGCCGCGAGGTGCGCGACGACGCGGGCCGCGACCTTCGGTGACAGGTAGGCGGCGCCCTCGGCCACCGCGCGGACCCCGGCGATCAGTTCCTCGGGCTCGCCCGACTTGATCAGGAAGCCGGACGCGCCACCGCCGAGAGCCCGGAGGATGTAGTCGTCCTCGCCGAACGTCGTCAGCATGACGACGCCCGTGGCCGGCACCGCGCTGCGGATCTCCGCCGCCGCTTCGATACCGCCCAGCCCCGGCATACGGATGTCGAGCACGGCCACGGCGGGGCGGTGCCGCCGGGCCAGTTCCACGGCGTCGTGCCCGTCGGCGGCCTCGGCGACGACCTCGATGTCGGGAGCGGTGGTGAGCACGGCGCGTACGCCCGCGCGGATCATCGGCTCGTCGTCGGCGATCAGGACGCGGATCATCGGGCGCTCACGGGGTCAGCGTGTCCAGGGACACCAGGGTGTCGTTCCGGAAGCAGAGCCGGTAGGCGTCTCCGGAGCGGTCGTCGAAGCGGTCGGCGGTCATCGCGTAGTACTCGCACGTGATGTCGGCTCCTCTCGGTTCGGTGGCCGACGGCCGGTGGTTCGTCTGGCGGTCCGGCAGGTGGCGCTCCACCGTCGAACGATCCTGTCCCACGCGCAGTCGGGCGTAGGCGCCGGGCTCCAGGACCGACCGGGACGCCGACCACGTCTCCCACGCCATGAGCGCTCCGCTCAGCACCGCTCCCGTCAGCAGGGGCAGCATGACGGCGAGGACGAGGACCCGGCGTACGCGCAGCCAGGCACGGTGGTGTTCCAGCGGCAGCGCGGATTCGGCGGGGGCGGGCGTGGCCGGTGGCGGCGGTGGCCCGGCCGGGGCAACGTGCGGAAGCCGTGCGACGACCGCGAAACCCGCCTCACCCCCGCCCCGCGGGCCGTGGTGCAAGGAACCGCCGGCCCATCGCACACGTTCCTCGAGGCCGATGAGGCCGTGTCCTCCGCCCCGGGGCGCCCCGGCGACCGCAGCGGACGGCGACGGCGGACCGTTCTCCACCACCACCCGCGTCTCCGTGTCCGTGTGCGTCACATGGACGGTCGCCGCCGCGCCGGGCGCGTGCCGGGCGATGTTGGTCAGGGCCTCCTGTACGACGCGGTGGGCGGCCCGTTCCACCGTGGGCGGGAGGTCGTCCGCCGTGCCGTCGGCGCGTAGCTCGACCGCGAGCCCGGACGCGGTGGCCCCGGCGGTCAGGTCCGCGATGGTCGCTTGCGTGCCACTGGAGCCGACGGGCGGCGCCGACGAGTCGTCTGTCCCGTCCCGCAGGACACCGATCACCTCCCCGAGCCGCTCCACCGCGGCCGCCGCCCTCGCCCTGATGTCGCCCGCGGCCCTCCGATGCTGTTCGTCCAGGTCCGGGGCGAGCTTCAGGGCGCCGGCCGACAGCGCGATCAGGTTGAGGTCGTGGCCGAGCACGTCGTGCATGTCCTGGGCGATACGGGCCCGCTCGCGCAGCCGTGCCTGCTCGGCGACCAGTTCCTGCTCGCGCCGTAACTGCTCGGCACGCTCCCAGCCGGCCCGGACGAGCTCCTGGTACTGGCGCCGGAACCGGCCCGCGAACCAGGGCAGCATCGCGGCGAACACGACCACGGCCACGAACCGGCTCCCCAGCGGAAGCCAGGCGGGTACGACGGACACGGCCACCACGCCGACGGCGACGGTCGCGACCAGGGTGAGCACCACCGGCCCGGCCCGTCCGGGGCGCCGCCCGGCCAGGAACGCGGCGACGGCGGTCGGTACGGCCCACCACGGGTTCACCATGCTCAGCCCGGCGGCCACGGCCGCGGCTCCGGTCGGGAGAACGGACCCTCTGTTGAACGTTGCACTGGCCACGGAAGCGACGGTACGGACATCCGAGCGCGCCGGACACTGCCGAAAGTCCAATCGACCGCCCAAGGGCCCACCAGAGGCGGCTACTCCTTCTCCACCAACCCCGCCAGATCCAGCGCCCCCGCGATCCGCGCCGCCACGTCCTCCGCGTACGTCGCGTCGGGGCGTACGAACTGGGTGCGGCCGGCGGTGCGGAGGAAGGTGACGACGCCCAGGGTGCGGCCGCGGCTGCGGAGGACGGTGCACAGGGCGTGGACCGTGTCGGGGGGCCACTGGCGGGCGGTGGCCCATTCGCGGGCGGCCTCGGGCGTGCCGGTGTCGGCGCTGGCGCGTACGGAGCCGAGGCGGTCGACGGACTGGAGGGCGGGGTGGCCCTCGGGGTACCGGAC
>NZ_VJZC01000854.1 GCF_009377185.1 Streptomyces spongiae | reverse complement strand
CGACCAGCCCGTCGTCCACGGCGCCCGTCCCACTCACAGCGGCCTTCCCGGCCTCGGTGTCACTCGTCACGTCAGTCATCAACTGTCGCTTCCAGCTTGGGAGTTACACCATCCACCGTACAGACCCTCCAGCGACCAGGACGGGTTGCTCAGGTTCATGGTTACTTGGTGTTCCGGCACACGGGGCCGGTCATGTGTGCTGGTAGGTACAGGGATCGTTCCTGCTTGGTGAGGTCGCGGTGGAGAGCCCTGCACATTTTGAGGATCGTCATGGCCGGGCCGGGCAGCGCTGTGTTCCAGGGCCGCAGGTAGTGATCAGGCAGGGTATACGGATGCCTGAGTCGTTCTTGCCTGGAGGTTTCGTCAATGCGGTCGTTCGTGCCGGGGACAGGGTGTGCCGTCCAGCCTCGGCTCGCACGAAGTTCGTGGGTGATCTGCTGAGGTTGCTTGAATCCGGTGGCTGGAGTGGTGCTCCGCGGTATCTCGGTGTGGATGACGAGGGCCGAGAGGTCCTCAGTTACCTCGATGGCCACGTGGCATGGGAGCAGCGACAACCTGCTGCTGTGTCATCGGACGAGAGTCTGGGTACGGTCGCCCGGCTCGTGCGTGAGTTCCACGACCTTACGGCCGGCACCCCGCTGGCCGGAGAGCAAGAGGTCGTGTGTCATAACGACCTGTCACCCAAGAACACCGTCTATCAGCTGTCCAGTGGCGAGCTTCGCCCGACGGCATTCATCGACTGGGACCTTGCTGCGCCTGGCGCCCGGATCCACGACATCGCTCATGTCTGCTGGCAGTACCTCGATCTGGGTCCTTCGGTCGCCGACGTCGAGGAGGCAGCTCGGCTCATGAGGCTGATCGTTGACAGCTACGGGTTGTCCGACCGGCAACGTCTCGTGTCCACGATCTTGTGGTGGCAGGACCGGTGCTGGCGGGGCATCAAGACCCAGGCCGATGCGGGTGACGTCGCCATGATCCGGCTCCGTGACGCAGGGGCGGTGAGGCAGGTTCAGACGGCCTATCAGTGGGTTTCCGATCATCGGGCCGCATTGGAACGCTCAGTGCGGTGAGCAAGTGGGCATCGGCCGCAGCCGGTTCGCTGATTCCGTCCCTTGGCGGTCGGACGGCCCTTCCACGAGGGGCGGGATGACGGCACCCTCCCGTCCCATTCGCCCCCCTAAAACCAGGAGAAGACATTGAGCGACGGCATCACGTGGCTGACCGACGCCTGGCGCGGAGACGCCCCCATCCTGTTCGTCACCTTCGCACGCGGCATCAGTCCACGCGACCTCGCTGTCCGGCTCGGTGCCCTGCCCGGAGAAGTGCTCGGCCCGATCACCTTCGCCGAGGCCGAGCGGCTGACGTTCAACGACCGTGAATCAGCCCGCGTGGCACGCTTCGGTGAGTGCGCGGGCTGGTCATATGCGGTGGAGCAGGGCTGGCATTCCAAGGCTTCGTGGGCTCACCCCGATGTCTCCGCAGGCGGGGTGGAAGTCTTGCACCTGACCCAGAAGCCGGACGACCCGCCCAGGGAGTGCTGGTACTACCGCGACGGCCAAACGGTCGGTCGCTTCGACATCGGCGACATCCCAGACGAGGGCATGGCGTTCCTGCTCCGGGCGTTCGAAGAAGCCGGACTCCTCGATGATGACGTGAGCGAGGAGTTCGACTCGTCGCGTGCGACCCTGACCGCCTTGCAGCAGCACTTCGGGCTGTCACTGCCACGCCAGGAAATCCTGAATGGTCGGCTGCCCGCAGCGGTGACAGCGACCGTGCCGCCAGAAAGCCTGGGGGCCTAGCGAGCAGGCCATGACGATCCGCTCGACGTGCTTGCGCGGCACGCGGAGGTGTCCTTCGCGTGCGTAGAACTTGCGGGCGGCGGCGTAGTTCAGCGCCCATTTGTCGGCCTGCGTGCGGCGCGGCCTGGGTTCTCGTCCTCGGTCGCGGGTGTGATCCCGAGGATGTGCTCGCACATCCCCTGCTGCAAGGCCGTGAGCTTGTCGCAGCTCAGACGCTGGGCGTGCGCCCACCGCCCGAGGTCCTCGGACTGCACCAGCACCCTGCCCGGCTCGGTGGACAGTTCGCCGCCCCCAGGTGCAGCGGGGTGTGGTGGAAAGCGTGCTGCCATTCCATCAGTGGTTGTGTCTGCGAGTAGGGATATGTCGTTCGTCGGTGACTTGAAATGTCGCCAGCGCGTTCGAATAAGTGATGTTCGCGGGTTTTGATGCCAATTGAGGCCTTGCGGTGGGACGACGCTTGTGCATCTCCCGCTGGGGGCACCGATGCACGTGCCGGGAGAAAAGATCGAGCTGTACGCCGCGCGGATCGCGACGGTCGGGCACCTCGGTCAGCCGCTCCAGCAGGCCCGGAATCTCCTAGGGCACGGCCCCGGGATGCTCGCGGAGTGGGTCAAGAGGCAGGCGGGATCGGCGATGATGCGTCGGGAGGCACGGTCTTCCACTCGGATCACGGGGCGTCGAGAACTTCATGATCTTGAAAGGGCGCGTCATCCGCCTGTGGCGTCCTCGGCTTCCCAGCGCAGCAGGTCGCCCGGCTGGCACTTGAGCACCTCGCAGAGCGCGGCGAGCGTCGCGAAGCGCACCGCCTTGGCGCGGCCGTTCTTGAGTACCGCCAGGTTGGCGGGCGTGATCCCTACGAGGTCCGCGAGCTCGCCCACGGACATCTTCCGCCTGGCCAGCATCACGTCGATGTCGACGGCGATCGGCATCAGATCACCTCGTCCAACTCGGCCTGCATCTGCGCCGCTTCGCTGTCGCGCGCGACAGCCTGGGCGAGCAGCATGCGCAGCAGCAGCACGATGAGCGCGACCCCCAGGATGGCCACGCCAACCCCGGCCATGATGACGGTGACGCCCGGGTCGTCCCGCTGGCCCGGCGCATTGATGACCGTGACCGCGAACCACACCAGGGCAGCCGCCACGATCGCGCCGATCACGCCGTCCACGTACCGGAAGGCAGCGTGGGAGAACACGGTTCCGCGTCGCACCATCGTCACCAGCCGCCATACGCAGACCAGGGCGACCTGGACCGACGCCATGCCCAGGATCGTGATCACGCGCAGCGGGGTCAGCGGGAGCGACCCGTCCTCCGGGTCGCTC
>NZ_VJZC01000853.1 GCF_009377185.1 Streptomyces spongiae | reverse complement strand
CGCTGAGGCCGTACCGGGCGGCGAGTTCCTCGGGGGACTCGTCGGTGGGTGCCTGCGCCTGTGCCTGTGCCTGCGCGGGGGGCGTGGCGGGTGGCGGTGTGTGGAGGACTGGGCTGCTCACATCCGCTGCTTTCGGTCAGGGGGACGTCCCCGTGTGCCTTGTACTGCTCTTTGCCTTGCTCTTGCCTTGCTCTTACGTCGGGACGGGACCGTATCGTCGTAACGCGAGCGTAGGACGAAACGACGTCGGAACGCAACCGTCTCGTCGTAACGCCCCTATGCTGGTTCGTATGACTTCGAACGCCGACGCCCCCGCAGCGCAGTCGACGCGGCAGCCCGCGCAGCCGAAGCCGCGCCGCCGGGCCCCCGCCGGGGCGGCCGTGCTCCGTGAGGACGTGACCGAGGCCATCCGGGCCGCGGTCTTCGAGGAACTCGCGGCCGTCGGCTACGGCCGTATGTCCATCGAGGGCATCGCCCGGCGCGCGGGAGTCGGCAAGACGGCGGTGTACCGCCGCTGGCGCTCGAAGCTCCACCTTGTCCTCGACCTGGTCTCCGCGGTGGCGGTCCAGGGCCTGCCGATGCCGGACACCGGCTCACTGGAAGGCGACCTGCGGCTGCTGTACGAGGTCACGTCCCGCGCCCTGCGCCACCCGGTGGCCGGCCAGATCATCCCCGACCTCCAGGCCGAGGCGGCCCGCAACCCCGAGATCGCCGAGGCGATGCAGAAGGCGTTGCGCGAGGGCCAGCAGAGCGTGGCGAGCGGCATCGTCGCGGCGGCGGTCGCCCGCGGGGAGGTGCGGGACGGGATCGACGAGGACCTGACCCTGGACCTGATCTCCGGTCCGCTGTACTGGCGGGCACTGGTCGTACGGGGCCCGAAGCTGCCGAAGGAATACCTGGCGAGCCTGTCGAGGGCGACGGCGGCGGCGCTGCGGGCGCTGTAGGGATGCGCATCCGGGCGTGCTCCGTCTCGGTGAAGCCTGAGGCGCTGATTCTGTTGCCCCTTGGAAAGCGGCGGGGCGGTCTCCGTGTCAGGCACGTCACCGTTTGACAGGGGGTAGCCGGCGGTTTGCGATGGTGACGAGACGTCGACGCGGCGTTCTCGGCTTCGGCGTATGACGCGGAGCATGACCGAGGAGGCCGTCATGGCAACGCATTCGTCGCACCGCCCGTCGGCGGATGTCGCTGCTGGCGTTGCTGAGGCTGGTGGCGCTGCCGGCGCGGTTGCCGGACTGTGGCGCTACCCCGTGAAGTCGATGATGGGGGAGGAGCTGAACGCCTCCGAGGTCACGGAACAGGGGCTTTTCGGGGATCGGCGGTTCGCCGTGGTCGATCCGGCGACGGGCAAGGTCGCGGGTGCCAAGAACCCGCACAAGTGGGGAAATTTCTTCGAGTTCCGAGCCGCGTATGTCGACCCTCCGCGGGCGGGCGGACACCTGCCTGCAGTCCGCCTGACCCTGCCCGACGGGACCGTCCTGACGAGCACCCAGCCCGATGCGGCCAGGCTGCTGTCCGAAGCGCTGGGCCGGGAGGTCACGCTCGCGACCCTCGGGACAGCCAAGGGCGACGGTGAGTCGTCCCGCGCGACGGCCGAGGAGTACTGGCCGGACATGGCAGGGCTCGACCACCGGGACACCGTGACCGACTGGGACCTGCCGACGGGGACCTTCTTCGATCTCGCCGTGGTGCACCTGCTGACGACGGCAACGATCGATCAGCTGCGCGCGCTCTATCCCGAGGGACGCTTCGAGGCTCGCCGGTTCCGCCCGAACATCATCGTGGAGACCCGTCCGGAACTGCGGGGTTTCGTGGAGAACGACTGGGTCGGGCGCACGGTGGCGATCGGCGACGAGGTCCGCCTGCGGATCACCGGTTCCTGCCCCCGCTGCGTCATGATCACGCTGCCCCAGGGGGACCTGCCGCACGACGCGGGCATCCTGCGTACGGCGGCGCGGCACAACCAGGTGAACGTAGGGGTCTACGCCGACGTGATCTCGGGCGGAACGATCCGGCGCGGGGATCACATCACGCTCGTGTGAATCGGGCCCCACCCGTGCGGCGGCGAGCGGCGTTGGTCAGCCGACCTCACGGCCAGTCATCGTTCGGGGATGTCGCCGGCCCCGTACACGGCCCCCACGAGCCCCCCGGTCACGGCCGCGACGGTGTCCGTGTCACCGCCGAGGTCGACGGCGGCGCGGACGGCAGCCTCGTACGAGTCGGTCGTCCGCAGCGCCCAGACGGCGGAGCCGAGGCGCCCGCTGCCAAGGGGCCGGGCCCGTCACTACGGCGGAAGCGACGGGCCCGGCTAGGACTCCCCAGGTCCCACATCTTCAACGCGATCGGCGAACAGCGACCTGAGTTCAACGAACTCCGGTATGCCCCGCGCACGTGGGACGGACAGCTCACCAGAACTCTGGCTCTTGCCATTGGATACACGTTGGACGCTGCCCCCCAGAGGACAAGAACTCCTTTACAGCCTGACGCACAAGAGCGATGGGTATTTCGGAGTGACTTGGAAATTCGGTGGCATTTTCCATAATGGAGTAGGAGACCTCTCCTCGCCCGCCCGATGGATCAAACGAAACCCAATTTCCGTTGTCCATGAAGCCGAGGACCCCGACCTGAAGGTCTCCGTGAGCCCCAACCAGCAACTCGTGATCAGGAACCCCTGCCGGCATGAGCGGACGTTCCAAGCTGTGCAGCGCGGCCAAGTTCTCCGATGGTCGGCTTGCAAGGAGCGCGTCGATCAAAGCGTCAACATCGCTTGGGCTTTGAAGCAAAACCGGATTATCTCCGTGCTCCCGCCGATAGTACGCTTGCACCCGGCTGTGCGTCACTTCGCGCCTCCATAGGGCCACTGGTCATAGCCGCCTTTGAAACAAGGGATTGGCTCGCCAGCTATCGCCGACCAAAGTCGCCAACTACGTTCGACCACTCGCGCGCTCACCTGCGCGGTCTCTCCGCCTGTCCGCCATGTATCAGCGGCCGTCACAGGCGCCGAGGGTGCGCTGCGGATCAGTCAAGGTGCCCGGTTTTGAGGACGGTAAGGAGAGCGCGGAGAGGGGTGGGGCTGGTGGTCAGGTGCGTGGCGGGGTGGTCACTCTCGCGGATGTGTATGGAGG
>NZ_VJZC01000852.1 GCF_009377185.1 Streptomyces spongiae | reverse complement strand
GGGCGGGGCGGGGGTACTCCGGCACCGGCCCGCTCCGGGGCATCGGCACACCCTCCGCGGCCGACGCGGAGACCGCGGTCGGCGGAAACGTCACCGGCAGCTCGGCGAGCGCCCGGTGGAAGGGCCCGGGCCGCCACTGCAACTCCCCCACCGGCACGGCCAGTTCGACATCCGGCAGACGATCGAGAAGCTTCTCCACCGCCACCGCCGCGATCAGCCGCCCCTCACTCTGCGCCGGACAGTTGTGCGGACCGGCGCTCCACGCCAGGTGGGCGCGGTTGCCCGCCCGCTGATCGGACGACAGGGCGGGATCCGTGTTGGCGGCGGCGAGGCTGACGACGAGCGGCTCGCCCGCCCTGAGCAACGTGCCCTCGTACACGACATCGTGCTTCGGATAGTGCACCGCGTAGTTGGCCAGCGGCGGATCGGTCCAGAGCACCTCGTCGAGGGAGTCCTCCACCGGCAGACTGCCCCCGGCGAGGCTGCCCGCGAACCGGTCGTCGGACAGCAGCAGCCGCAGACTGTTGGCGATCAGGTTCTGCTGCGGCTCGGTGCCCGCGCCCATCAGCACGACCAGGGTGTGGACCATCTCGTCGTCCGCGAGCTGTGCCGGATGCGCCAGCAGCCAGGAGGTCACGTCGTGTCCCGGCCGGGCCCGCTTCAGCTCGACCAGCTCGATCAGCGTGTTCGTCAGCAGCTCGTTGGCCTTCTCGGCGTCCACCCCGTCGAAGATCCCGGACATGCCCTCGACCAGCCGGACCCCGTAGTCCGCCGGGCAGCCGAAGAGGTGGTTGAACACCAGGAGGGGGAGGACCTGCGCGTACTCGCCGAGCAGGTCCGCCTCCCCCGTCGGCGCGAACCGGTCGATGAGCGTGTCGGCGCTGCGCTCCACATAGCCGCGCAGCGTGTTCGGCTCGATGCGGGCCAGGCTGTCGGTGATGGCGCCGCGCAGCCGGCGGTGCTCCTCGCCGTCGGTGAACAGGGCGTTGGGCCGGTACATCATCATCGGCACGACCGGGCTGTCCATGGGGACGGTGCCGTCGGCGAGGTCGTTCCAGCGGCGCGGGTCCTTGGCGAAGGTCTCCGGGCTGCGCAGCACGTGCAGCGCGGCGGCGTACGACGTGACGAGCCGGGCCCGTACCCCGGGCGCGAGTTCGACGGGCGCGGTCGGCCCCTTCGTCCGCAGCCGACGGTAGACCGCACCGGGGTCGGAGGCGAACCCGTCGCCGTACAGGGGCTCGTGGGCCGGGCAGCCCGGGGGTGGTGCGGACGGCATGGGTGGTACGGAGGTCACGTGCGCTCCAGTTCGCCGTTGCGGCCGATCAGGTACTCGACGAGGGCGATCAGCGCCCGTGTGGACGACTCCCGGTCCCGGGCGTCGCAGCGGACGAGCGGGGTCTCGGGCAGCAGGTCGAGGGCCTCGCGCACCTCGTCCAGCTCGTGCAGGGGCGCGCCCTCGAAGTGGTTGACGGCGACCGCGTACGGCAGCCCCAGCTCCTCCAGGACGCCCATGACGTCGAAGGACTGGTCGAGCCGCTGGGTGTCGGCGAGCACGAGCGCACCGAGGGCGCCCCGGGTCATGTCCTGCCACAGCTGGGTGAAGCGCTGCTGACCGGGCGTGCCGAACAGGTAGAGCACCAGATGGTCGCTGAGGGTGAGCCGGCCGAAGTCGAGGGCGACCGTGGTGGTCGTCTTGTCACGTGTCCCGGCCAGGTCGTCGACGAGGGCGCCCGCCTGGGTCATGACCTCCTCGGTGCGCAGGGGCCGGATCTCGGAGAGCGCGCCGACGAACGTGGTCTTGCCGACCGCGAAGTGACCGACGACCAGCAGCTTGGCCGCGGTCTTCACGGTGGGACGCAGATAGACGTCGGACGGGGCGTCAGAGGCGGGCGCGGAGCCCATCGAGGACCTCCTCGAGGATGCGGATGTTGGACGCCTGGTTCACCGGGACGAAGGGGGCGCGGGTGACGAGGTGCCCGCTGTCCATGAGGTCGGCGACCAGCACCTTGGTGACGCTGACCGGCAGCGCCAGATGCCCGGCCACCTCGGCGACGGACAGCGCGCCGGGCCGGCACAGCTCCACCACCCGGCACTTCTCCGGACTGAGACCGGTCAGCGGCAGGTCCTCGCCGGTGACCACCATCGTGACCAGGTCCAGGGTGTTGCGGGACGGGAAGGCGCGGCCGTCCGTGACGACGTACGACCGCACGAGTCGTTCCGGGGGGCGGCGCCGGGGGGTCATGCGCGGCTGCCGGTGTCCACCCGGGCCGGGCTGGTCAGCTCCTTGCCGAGCCGGTCGACCAGCTTGTGCATGCGGTACGTCACGGCCTCCATGTCCACCTGCTCGCTGGTGGAGACGGCGAGGTAGGCGCCCTCACCGGCGGCGACGAGGAAGACGAAGCCGTGCCCGAACTCGATCAGCGTCTGCCGCCACGGAGTGTCGGGGGCGCCGCAGAACTCGGCCGTGCTCCGGCTGATGGACTGCAGCCCGGAGAGCCCGGCCGCCAGCCGTTCGGCGTCGTCCCGGTCGATGTGGGCGGAGTGGGCGCGCAGCATGCCGTCGGCGGAGAGCAGGATCGCGTGCCGCGCGTCGGGCACCTTCAGCACCTCGTCGAGCATCCAGCCCAGCTCGTTGGTCGTGGGCTCGATCATGCGTGGTGGGTCCCTTCGTCGTCGTGGGGCGTCGCGTGCGCGGCTTCGTGCGGGGCGGGATCGTCCGGTACGGCTCCGGTGCCGCGATCCGGCTCGGGTTCCTTGTCGAGGACCTCCCACACGGGCTCGTACCGCGGCGCGTCCGACGCGGGCTCGGGGCTCGCGCCGTCGCGAACGAACCCGTAGCGGTCCGCCTGCTCGTCCCGTACGGCCTCGGTCGCGGCCTCGTCCCGTACGGCCTCCGTCGCGGCCTCGTCGCGCACGGGTTCGCCGGCGGTTTCCCACGAGAACGCGTACCGGTCCCGGTCCGGCTCGGTGTCGTGCCGTACCGGCTCCCCTGCCGGTTCCCGCCGCAGTTCCTCGTCGGCGGCCCGCTCCCCCGCCGCGCGGCCGTGGCGGGTGCCGCGGGCGAAGGCGCCCAGGATGCGGGCGTTCTCCTCGGGCGAGCGGGCGGGGGTGTCCTCGGCCGGGGTG
>NZ_VJZC01000851.1 GCF_009377185.1 Streptomyces spongiae | reverse complement strand
CCTCAAGGCCACCCCCAGCCACCTGCCCCTGCTCCCCGCCCTGCCGCACGACCTGTCGCCCGCCGAGGAGTTCATGCTGGGCGGCGAGGCCCTGGTCGGGGAGGCCCTGCGCGCCTGGCGCCAGGACCACCCGCGGGTACGCCTGATCAACCACTACGGCCCGACCGAACTCACCGTCGGCTGCACCGACCACCGCATCGAACCCGGAGACGACCTGCCCACCGGCCCGGTGCCCATCGGCCGCCCCATGTGGAACACCCGGGCGTATGTGCTGGACGGGCGGCTGAACCCGGTACCGGTCGGCGTCGAGGGCGAGTTGTACGTCGCAGGCGACCATGTGGCCCGCGGCTACTGGAACCGGCCGGGCCTGACCGCCGAGCGGTTCGTCGCCGATCGGTTCGGCCCGCCGCCCGGTGTGGGGGCGGCTCCCACGCCTTCCGGGCAGTGGGGGCGCATGTACCGCACCGGAGACCTGGCGGTGCGCCGGGCCGACGGGACGCTGGAGCTGCGCGGGCGAGCGGACGGACAGCTCAAGATCCGCGGGCTGAGGATCGAGCCGGGCGAGGTGGAGGGCGTGCTCACCGCCCATCCCGCAGTCACCCAGGCCGCGGTGGTGGTGCGCGAGGACGGGACCGGGGTCCGGCGCCTCGTCGGATACGTCGTGGGGGCCACCGAGGCCGACCTCCCTGCCGTACACGCCCACTGCGCCCGGCAACTGCCCGCCCACATGGTCCCCGAGGCGCTCGTCGTGCTCGACGCACTGCCGATGACGGGCAACGGCAAGCTGGACCGCGCGGCCCTGCCCGCGCCCGCACGGGAGACGGCGGGGGCGAGCAGGGCGGCCCGTACCCGGGAGGTCCGCACCCGGGAGGAAGGGATCCTCCAGACGCTGTTCGCCGAGGTGCTCGGCACCGCCGAGGTGGGCGTCGACGACGGCTTCTTCGACCTGGGTGGCGACAGCATCACCTCCATCCACCTGGTGAGCCGCGCGCTCGCCGCAGGGCTGAAGCTGACCCCGCGTGACGTGTTCGAGCAGCGGACCGTGGCAGGACTCGCCGCCCTGGCGGCCACCCGCCCGGCCCCCGACGGCCCCTCGGGGGACGAGGAACCGGCGGTCGGCGACCTGCCCCTCACCCCGGCAATGCACCGGCTGCGTGAACGCGGCGGTCCGATCGGCTCGTTCAGCCAGTCCGCCCTCCTCGTCACACCCGCCGGAGCCGACGAGAAGCGGCTCACGGCAGCGCTCCAGGCCCTCGTGGACCATCACCACGCCCTGCGCATGCGTCTGGGTGCCGACGACTGGGCGGCGGTCGTGCCGCCGCCCGGGACCGTGGACGCGGGTGCGTTGCTGGAGCGGGTGGCCGTACAGGACTTCGTGCTCGCGCTTTCCCAGGTGGAGCATCAACTACATCCGCATACAGGCGAGTTGCTGCGTGCGATCTGGTTCGACGCCGGACCCGGCCGCCCCGGACGTCTCCTGCTGACGGTTCATCACCTGGCGGTGGACGCCGTCTCCTGGAACATCCTCCGCGCCGACCTGGCCGCCGCCTGGCGCGGGGAGGAGCTGTCCGCGCCGGGCACCTCCTTCCGGCACTGGTCCCTGTTGCTGGAGCGGACGGCATCGGAGCGGGCGGCCGAACTCGACGTGTGGCGGCGGATGCTGGAAGGCCCCGCCCCGCTCCTCGGCGCACGGCGCCCCGACCCGGAGCGGGACGTGGTCGGCGACATGCGCCATCTCATGCGGGAACTCCCGGCCGAGATAACCACCGAGCTGCTCACCACCGTCACGGCCGCCTTCCACACCGGTCCCGAGGACGTGCTGCTCGCCGCGCTGGCCATCGCCTTCAGACGCCGGTGGGGCCACCCGGCACTCCTGCTCGACATCGAGCGGCACGGTCGCGAGGAGATCGGTGACGGCGTCGACGTGTCACGCACGGTGGGGTGGTTCACCAGTGTCGTGCCCGTGCGGCTCGACCTCACCGGTGCCGACCCCGGCGACCGGGCCCACGCCCTGAAGAGCGTCAAGGAGCAGCTGCGGTCCCTGCCCGACCACGGCATCGGCCACGGTCTGCTCCGCCACCTCAACCCCGGGACGCGTCCGGTCCTCGCCGCCCTCCCGGTCCCGGAGGTGGGCTTCAACTACCTGGGCCGCGCGGCCCGTTCGGCCGACGGCGATTGGTCGCCCGTGCCCGAACCGCTGCCCGACCTCGGGGCGTCCCACGACCCCGCGATGCCCGTCGCCCACGGTCTGGAGATCACCGCCGCGACCACCGGCGACGGACGGCTCACGGCCACCTGGTCCTGGTCCCCGGGCATCTGGGCCGAGGAGGACGTCCGTGCCCTCGCCGACCTGTGGTGCGAGGAACTCACCGCCCAGGCCGACGGCACCCCGGCCGGCGGGTACACCCCGTCCGACCTGCCCCTGGTGGCCCTGTCCCAAGCAGAGATCGACGAACTCGAAGCCGAGTTCGGAAGCGAGTGGAGGTAACTCACGGTGACTCGGTCCGGAATAGCCGACATCCTGCCCCTGTCGCCGCTGCAGGAAGGTCTTCTCTTCCACGCCCTGTACGACGACGAGCAGTCCCCCGACGTCTACGCCGCCCAGCAGATCCTGGAGTTGACCGGGGAGCTGACCGGTCGGGTCGACCCCGCCGCCGTACGCGCCGCCGGACAGGCCCTGCTCGACCGGCACCCCAACCTGCGCGCCTGCTTCCGCCGCCGGGACGCCGGACAGCCGGTGCAGATCGTGCCCACGGATGTCGAACTCCCCTGGGCCGAGGCCGACCTGTCGGCGCACGGCGAGGACGAACGCGACAAGGAGTGGGAGCGGCTGCTGGACGAGGAGCGCACCCGCCGCTTCGACCTCGCGAAGCCGCCGCTGATCAGGTATCTGCTGGTCCGGTGGGCCGAGGACCGGTACCGGCTCGTCGTCACCAACCACCACATCCTGCTCGACGGCTGGTCGAAGCAGCTCCTCGTGCGCGAGTTCACCGCCCTGTACGCGGGCGAGCACCCCATCGCCCTGCCTCCGGCGCCCGCCTTCCGCGACTACCTGGCCTGGCTGGCCCGGCAGGACCGCACAGCCGCGCAGGCCGCCTGGCGGGGCGCACTGGACGGGCTGCCCGAGCC
>NZ_VJZC01000085.1 GCF_009377185.1 Streptomyces spongiae | reverse complement strand
GCGCGCGACCGCGCCCCCGCGGTGGCCGTGGCTGTGCCAGGCTGCGGGGCGCAGGTGCACCCAAGGGGAATGCGCCCGAGAGCGGGCGTCAGGAACTGGCACGACTATGAGCCAGGCTCCCCCGGACGGCTACCCTCTGCGCGATCACACTCCTGGATCGTGTTCATCCAGCCTGTGAATGGCGGTGGTCGGCCCGGTGAGGGAGGCAGCGACGCGCGCGGCCGTCTCGCGCAGCCAGATGTGCGCGGCATCGCGGGTGTGGACCGGGTGCCACCACAGGGCCTGCCGGAGAGGGACGGCCTCGTAGGGCGGCTCCATGATCCGTACCGGGGCGATGCCGCGCAGGCGCTCCGCGAGGCGCCCTTGGACGAGGGCGATGCGACGGGTGCCGGCGACCAGGAAGGGCAGGGTCTGGAAGCTGTCGACGGAGACCTCGACGTGGGGTTCGATGCCGAGCATGCCGAGCTGGCGTACGGCCGGGGCGTCATAGGTGCGCTGGTATGTCACCCACGGCAGCCGGGCCAGGTCCTCGGTCGTGATGCGGTCACCGACCTCGGGGTGATGGTCCGCGACGAGGAAGACCCATCGGTCGTCGTAGAGATCGGTGGCGGGGAAGCCGCTGATCACACCGTGCGGCATGAACAGGCCGTCCGTCGTGCTGAGCAGTGTGGCGGTGTCGTCGAGCAGGGTTGGCGGGGTCTGGGTGAAGCGCAACCTGATACCCGGCGCCTCTTCATGGACGACGCGGGCGAGATCGCTGCCGAAGACGGCGACGGCGTAATCGCTCGCAAGCAGTGCGAACTCGCGGCTCTCGGCGGCCGGGTCGAAGTGGCCCTGACTGCTGAAGAGGCGTTCCAGCAGGTCGCAGGCGGTGGACGTGCGGTCGAGGAGGACCTGCCCGAGGGCGGTGAGCTCGTAGTGGCCGCCGGCTCGGGCGAGGAGGTCGTCGTCGAAGTGGCGGCGCAGCCGGGCGAGCGCGGCGCTCATGGCGGGCTGGCTGAGGCCCATGCGACGCCCGGCCCGGGTGACATTGCGCTCCTCCAGCAGGGCACGCAGCGCGACGACGAGGTTGAGATCGAGGCGGGCCAGGTTCACGGGACTCCCATTAGCAATACTTTGATCAACTTAGCAATACTTTGATCAGCGAATATTAACGTCGCGGATCGCGAATATCCACAGAATCGATTTCCCTGATCAGGGTGAGCGGCCCCAGATTAAGTCCCACCGCAATCAGGAGGACATGTCCGTGAAACCCGAACCCGCATCCGCGCTGTTCGCGGGCCCTTTCGCCCTCGCCACCCTCTCGGCCCCGGGCCGGCCGCGCTTCCCCGCCCTGGTCACGGCCGACAGTCAGGTAGTCGACCTCCGAGCGGCCCTGCGGGACGACGCTCTGACGATGCGCGGTCTGCTCGAGCAGTGGGCGGTCGTACTCCCCCTGTTGCACGAGTTCGCCGCCGACCCCGGGACCGAACGGCGGCCCCTGGTGGACTTCCGGGTGCATGCTCCCGTCGAGCCGCGCCAGGTGCTGCAGTCGGGAGCCAACTACCGGCAGCACGTGATCGACCTGCACGTGGCCCATCGGGACCCCGACGACGACCGCTCCGAGGAGGATCGGCGCGCCGAGGCCGCCGAGATCATGGACCGGCGGGCAGCCGAGGACCTGCCGTACATGTTCATCGGCCTGCCGAGCGCGATCACCGGCCCGTACGACGATGTCGTCTTGCCCTCCTGGGCTGAAAAGCCGGACTGGGAGCTGGAGTTGGCGGCCGTCATCGGCAAGCCCGCTTACCAGGTGTCCGTGGAGGAGGCTCTGGAACACGTCGCCGGGTACACGATCGCCAACGACCTCACCGACCGTGCCACCGTCTTCCGCCGGGACATGCCGCAGATCGGCACCGACTGGCTGCGCAGCAAGAACGCACCCGGCTTCACCCCGCTGGGACCCTGGATCGTGCCCGCCGGGTCGATCGCCGACCCGGACGACGTGCGCGTCACGCTCAAGCTCAACGGCGGGACCATGCAGGACGAGTCCACCAAGGACATGATCTTCAGCGTTGCCCGGATGGTGGCGTACGCCTCCCAGACCACTCGCCTGCTGCCCGGTGACCTCATCCTGACCGGCAGCCCGGCCGGCAATGGCATGCACTGGGGTCGGCTGCTGCGCGACGGCGACGTGATGGAGGGTTCGGTCACCGGGCTCGGTGTGCAGCGCACCAGATGTGTCACGGAGGCCGCGTCGTGACCCTGAACAGCCGTGATCCGGAAGGCTCCATCGCGCGCACGGCCAAGGCATGCTCCAACTGGGGACGTTGGGGCGAGGACGACGTGCTCGGCACGCTCAACTTCCTCGACGAGGGCAAGCGTCGGGAGGGTGCGGCCCTGGTCAGCCGGGGCGTCAGCTTCTCCCTCTCCCAGCGGTTCGACATGAACGGTCCGCAGAAGGGCTGGCGCCGGCGGACCAACCCGGTGCACACCATGCTGGACACCGGCACCGACGCGGCCCTGGGTATTCAGGGCTTCCCGCACGGCATCGGCGGGGCCGACGATGTGATCGTCATGCCGTTGCAGTGCTCCACCCAGTGGGACGGGCTCGGCCACATCTTCGACCACGGCAAGGCCTGGAACGGTCGGGCGTCCGAGAAGGTGGTCACCTCCGAGGGCGACCTCGTCACCGGTATCGAGCACATGGCGGCGTACGTCGCGGGACGCGGCGTTCTGCTCGACGTGGGCCGGGCCGTAGGCACCGGGGGCGAGTTGCCGGACGGTTTCGCGATCACTGAGGAGCATCTGACCGCGACCGCGGCGGCGCACGGGGTGACCGTGGGGCGCGGCGACATCGTGCTGGTGCGTACCGGGCAGCTTGCCCGTGCCCGGCGCGAGGGGTGGGGTGACTACGCGGGCGGCGCGGCCCCCGGCCTGTCGTTCACCACCGCGGGCTGGCTGCACGGCAGCGAGATCGCCGCGATCGCCACCGACACCTGGGGTTTCGAAGTGCGGCCGAACGAGTTCGAGCACGCCTTCCAGCCGCTGCACCAGGTGGCCATCCCGCACATAGGCCTGCTGATCGGTGAGATGTGGGACCTGGAGTCGCTCGCCGAGGACTGCGCGGTCGACGGCGTGTACGAGTTCTGGCTGACCGCCGCACCGCTGCCGATCACCGGAGCCGTCGGCTCCCCGGTCAATCCGATCGCCGTCAAGTAACAGCGGAACGAAGGAGTTCCCCATGAGCAACACCAGCAGAGTCCTTGTCGTGGGCGGCGGCGCCGCCGGCAACGCCGTGACCATCCTGCTGCGCCGCGCCGGCGTCGAGGTGGACCTGATCGAGGCCAGGGACGACTGGAACGCCACCGCCGGCTCCGGCATCACACTGCAGGGCAACGCGCTGCGCGTGCTGCGCGAACTCGGCGTGTGGGAACAGGTCGAGGCCTCCGGGTTCGCCTTCGAGTCGTTCGGTGTGACCGCCCCGGACGGCACGCTGCTCTTCGCCCACGACGACATCCGCACCGGCGGTGACGACCTGCCCGCCACGGTCGGCATGCAGCGCCCGCGGCTCCAGCAGATCCTCATCGACGCCGTCCGTGCCTCCGGCGCCGACGTGCACCTGGGCACCACCGCCGAGACCCTGGAGCAGGACGCCGAGGGCGTCTCGGTGCGGTTCAGCGACGGCACCGAGGGCCGCTACGGTCTGGTGATCGCCGCCGACGGCCTCAACTCCGTGACCCGCGCGGCGATCGGGATCACCGACAAGCCCGAGCCCACCGGCATGGCGATCTGGCGCGCCCCCGCCCCGCGCCCCGAGGGGCTGGTCCGCACCAACCTGGCGTTCGGCGGCCCGGCCTTCATCGCCGGATACTGTCCGACCAGTGAGGACACCCTCTACGCGTACGTCGTCGAGGCCAACCGCGACCGCGCCTCGATCCCGCCGGAGACCTACGCGGACGAGATGCGCCGGCTCGCGCAGGCGTACGGCGGCCACTGGACCGAGATCGTCGAGCACATCACCGACCCGGCGAAGGTCAACTACACCTGGTTCGACCGCCTGTTGGTGGAGGGCTCCTGGCATCGCGGCCGGGTCGTCCTCATCGGCGACGCGGCACACTGCTGCCCGCCCACCCTGGCCCAGGGGGCGGCCATGTCCCTGGAGGACGCCTCCGTTCTGGCCGAGCTGCTGACCGGCGGGCGGGACTGGGACGACGCATTGCTCCAGGAGTTCTACGAGCGCCGCATCAGACGGGTCCGGCCGATCGTCGAGGCGTCGGTCCAGGTCGGGCAGTGGCAGCTGGACGGCGTGCGCGACGCCGATGTACCCGGTCTGATCGCCCGCACCCTCACCCCGCTCGGGGAACTGCCTTGACCACACCGACAGTCGACGTCCACGCCCACCTCCTGGTCCCCGAGGTGGAGGAGGCCGTCGCCGATCACCCCGATCTCGCCGCGGCCCGGGCGCTGGACGCCCGCCGCAACGGTCCGGCCGCCCTCGCCGTGAGCGGGCCGATGGTGGGCGAGCGCATCCCGCGCCTCACCGACGTCGCCGTACGCCTCGCCGCGATGGACGCGCAGGGCGTGGACGTCCAGCTGGTCAGCCCTTCGCCCTCGCACTACCACTACTGGGCGGACGAGGCGACGGCCGAGAAGGTGTACCGGCTCGCCAATGAGGCGACGGCCGCGCACTGCGCCCAGGCGCCGGACCGGCTGCACGGCCTCGGGCTGGTCCCGCTGCAACACCCGGTCCAGGCCGTGCTCGCCCTCGAACACGCCCTGGAACAGGGCCTGTCGGGCGTGGAGATCTCCTCGCACGCGCCGAGCCGCGAGCTGTCGAACCCGGCGTACGAACCCTTCTGGAAGCGGGCCGAGGAGACGGGCGCGATCCTGTTCCTGCACCCCTTCGGCTGCACGCTCGACGAACGCCTCGACCAGTGGTACCTGTCCAACACCGTCGGCCAGCCCACCGAGAACGCCGTCGCGCTCTCCCACCTGATCTTCTCCGGGGTCCTGGACCGGCACTCAGAGCTGAAGGTCATCGCCGCACACGGGGGCGGCTATCTGCCCACCCACATCGGCCGCTCCGACCACGCCTGGTCGGCCCGTTCCGACGCGGGCGCGGGCTGCGCCCACCTGCCCAGCAGCTACCTGAAGCGCCTGTACTTCGACTCCCTGGTCCACGACCCCCAGGTACTGCGGGCACTGATCGGCGCGGCCGGCGCGGACCGGGTGGTGCTGGGCTCCGACTTCCCCTTCGACATGGGCACCGAGGACCCCGTCGGCGCACTGCGCGCCGCACGCCTGCCCGACGACGACTTCCACGCCGTGCGCGGTGGCAACGCGACAACGCTGCTGCGCCTCACCTGACCCCCACACAGGAGGAAAACCCATCATGAGCGCACGCCTGCTCACCCATCTGCGGCACGTCGACCTCGCCGTGCCCGACTACGACAAACAGCTCGACTTCTACGCCGGCGTCTGGGGCCTGACCAAGGTCTCCGAGGACTCCGGCATCTCCTTCCTGGCCGCCGAGGGCAGCCCCGAACAGTACGTCGTTCGGCTGCGCAGGGCCGACGAGAAGCGCCTCGACCTGGTCTCCTACGGCGCGGGCAGCCCGGCCGACGTGGACACCCTCGCCGAGCAACTCCTCGCCGGTGGAGTGCAGTTGGTCTCCCAGCCAGGCAAGATCGACACGCCCGGCGGCGGCTACGGCTTCCGCTTCTTCGACGTCGACGGCCGCACCATCGAGGTCTCGGCCGACGTCGAGGTGCGGCAACACCGCAGGATCGAGGAGAAGGAATCAATCCCGGTCAAGCTGTCCCACGTCGTCCTCAACTCCCCCGACCTGAACCGCACCCGGGAGTGGTACGAGCGCCACCTCGGCTTCCGCCTCTCCGACACCCTCATGCACCCGAGGATGGGCGAGGCGATGCACTTCATGCGCATCAGCAACCAGCACCACTCCATGGCCATCGCGCAGGGCCCGCACGCCTCCCTGCACCACATCTCCTTCGAGATGCGCGGGATAGACGAGTACATGCGCGGCTCCGGCCGGGTGATCCGCGCCGGCTTCAAGAAGATCTGGGGCCCGGGCCGGCACCTCGCCGGCGACAACACCTTCACCTACTTCCTCGACCCGCACGGCAACACCGTCGAGTACACCACCGAGCTGGAATGCCTCGACGAGGACACCTGGCACCCCCACGTCTACGACTTCTCCCAGCCCGAGGTCACCGACCAGTGGGGCACCGCCAACCCGATGAACGAACTGGTCGCCAAGGAGTCCTTCAACGACCCCGACCGCGGCTGCTTCGTCGCCCCTCCGGTCTGACCTCCCACCTGTCCGGCCCGTCCGGGGGCGCAGCGACGGTCGGCTTTGTCCGCCCGCAGCGCCTCCGGGCCCGCGCGCCCGCACTCCCTCCGACAGGAGCCCCCATGCGCTTCGCCACCTACGAGTACCGCGGCCGTCGCCGTGTGGCCGTCGTCGACGAGGACGGCACGCTCTACCCCCTGCCCGGTGTCAGCTCGCTCACCAACCTGCTCGCCGAGGGGGGCAGCCTCCGCAACCTGCTGGCTGCAGACAGCGTGACGCAGGACGTCCCGGCCGGCCCGCACGTCTCCGAGGTGCGGCTGCTCTCGCCGCTCCAACCGCCTACCGTGCGGGACTTCGTCACCTTCGAGGAGCACGTCGAGGGTGTACGGCGGGCCGTGGACGGCGCCACCGGGGTGCCCGAGCAGTGGTACGCCGCCCCGACCTTCTACTTCACCAATCCCTACGCGGTCGTCGGCCCGTACGACGACATCCCTGTACCCCCGGGATCGAGCGTTCTGGACTTCGAACTCGAGGTCGCCGCAGTCATCGGGCGCGAAGGCCGCGACCTCACCCCCGAACAGGCCCGCGACCATATCGTCGGCTACACGATCTTCAACGACTGGTCCGCCCGCGACCTGCAGTCCGCCGAGATGAAGGTTGGCCTCGGCCCCTGCAAGGGGAAGGACACCGCCACCACGCTCGGGCCGTACCTGGTCACCGCCGACGAGCTGGAGCCCTTCCGCGACCCGGACGGCTTCCTGCGTCTGGCCCTGACCGCCGAGGTCAACGGCGAGGTCGTCGGCAAGGACCTGCTGTCGAACATGAGCTGGACCTTCGAGGAGATGGTCGCCTACGCCTCCCGTGGCACCCGCGTCGTTCCCGGTGACGTCCTCGGCTCCGGCACCTGCGGCAATGGTGGCTGCCTGGCAGAGCTGTGGGGCTTGCGCGGCGAGCGGACGCCGCCCCCGCTGAATCCGGGCGACGTCGTCACCCTCACGGTGGAGGGCATCGGCACCGTCTCCAACACCGTCGTGCCCGGTCCCGAACCCGTCGCCCTGCCGGTCGGCAGGCGCCGCTCGCGGGAGCGGCCGTGAGTGAACTCCACAGCAAGCGGCTGCTCGGCAAGGTCGTCGTCATCACCGGAGCGGCCCGCGGTCAGGGGGCGGCCGAGGCCGATGCCCTCACGAGGGAAGGCGCGCGTGTCATCGCCACCGATGTGACAGGAGCCCCCGGCTGCCGCCGGCTCGACGTCACCAGCGAAGAGGAATGGTCCGAACTCGCCGCCGAACTGAAGGAGGCGTACGGCCAGGTTCACGGCCTGGTCAACAACGCGGGCATCACCTGGCGCGCCCGCATCGGCGACGTGCGCACCGACGACTTCCAACGCGTCCACGCCGTCAACGTCACCGGCCCGCTGCTCGGCATCCAGCACCTCACCCCGCTGATGCCACGCGGCTCCTCCATCGTCAATGTCGGTTCCTCCGCCGCTCTCACCGGCCACTATCCGGTCGCCTACACGGCCAGCAAGTGGGCCTTGCGGGGCCTGTCGAAGACCGCGGCGCTCGAACTCGGCCCCCGGGGCATCCGGGTCAACACCATCCACCCCGGATACATCGAGACCGAGATGACCGCCTCCGCCGCGCCCGCCTTCCGTGAGGCGAACATCCGCGAGACGCCCCTGGGGCGGACCGGCACGGTCGACGAGGTCACTCCCCTTGTCGTCTTCCTGCTGTCCGACGACTCGTCCTTCATCACCGGCGCCGAGATCGCCGTCGACGGTGGGCTCACCGCGCACGGCGGCGTCAAGTCCGTCTCGGACGCGCTGCAAGCGGAGGGCCCGTGAAACGGCCGGACCGGAAAGCGGCTCCGGCTCGCAACTCGTCGTCAGCGACGGCTGGTCGACCGCTCGGCCGGCCCTCCCCACTGAAAGGAACAGGCAACACCGTGGACAAGGTCATCGCCGGCGCCGCCGAGGCGGTGGGCGACATTCCTGACGGCGCTTCGCTCGCCGTCGGGGGATTCGGCCTCTCCGGCATCCCCGGCGTCCTCATCGAGGCCCTCCATGCGCAGGGCACGTCGGGCCTGCGGGTCGTCTCCAACAACTGCGGTGTCGATGGGCGGGGGCTGGGCGTGCTGCTCGCTTCCGGTCGCATCAGCCGGGTAACCAGCTCGTACGTGGGTGAGAACAAGGAGTTCGCCCGCCAGTACATGAGCGGGGAACTGGAGGTGGAGCTGACGCCCCAGGGCACCCTCGCCGAACGCCTGCGAGCCGGCGGGGCCGGGATTCCCGCCTTCTACACCCCGGCAGGCGTGGGAACCCAGGTCGCACGCGGCGGACTGCCCTGGCGGTACGCCCCCGACGGCTCCGTCGCCGCCGCCTCCCCGCCCAAGGAAATCCGCGAGTTCGGCGGCCGCGCGTACGTTCTGGAGCACGGCATCACCACCGACTTCGCCCTCGTACGGGCTTGGCGTGGCGACCGCCACGGGAACCTGGTCTTCCGCCGCGCCGCCGCCAACTTCAGCCCGCTCGCCGCGATGGCCGGCCGCGTCACCGTCGCCGAGGTCGAGGAAGTGGTCGAACCCGGCGAACTCGCCCCCGACATGGTCCACCTGCCCGGTGTCTTCGTACAGCGGATCGTGGAGTTGACGCCGACGCAAGCAGCCGACAAGCACATCGAGAAGAGGACGGTACGTTCCTGATGCCCTGGACCCGCGACCAGATGGCCGCCCGCGCCGCCGCCGAACTCACCGCCGGCTCCTACGTCAACCTCGGCATCGGCCTGCCCACCCTTGTCCCCGACCACCTACCGCCCGGAGTGCACGTCGTGCTGCACTCCGAGAACGGCATCCTCGGCACCGGCCCCTGTCCGAGCGAGGACGAGGTCGACCCCGACCTGATCAACGCAGGCAAGGAAACCGTCACCGTGCTGCCGGGAGCCTCCTTCTTCGACTCGGCTCTGTCCTTCGGCATGATCCGCGGCGGCCACATCGACACCGCCGTCCTCGGCGCCATGCAGGTCTCGGAACACGGCGACCTCGCCAACTGGATGATCCCCGGCAAGATGGTCAAGGGCATGGGCGGCGCCATGGACCTCGTCCACGGCGCCCGCCGCGTCATCGTCCTCATGGAACACACCGCCAAGGACGGCACCCCGAAGATCCTCAAGGAGTGCACCCTCCCCCTCACCGGCGAGGCCTGCGTCCACCGCGTCATCACCGACCTCGGCGTCCTCGACATCACCGACGCCGGCCTCGCCCTCGTCGAAACCGCGCCCGGCGTCACCGTGGACCACGTCGCAGCGCGCACCGGTGCCCCCTTGCGCCTCGACAGCCTGTCGGCTGCTTGTTGACGACAAACGAGCCGCCGAACCGGAGGCGGCTGTCCCACTCATCGGGAAGCCGACGCGGAAACGACCGGCCGGGCCACAGGAGCACGCCCTGACACGCCATACAAACCGAAGATCCGGTGTCGTTCTCGGCTGTCCCGTGCGGGGTGCCGGTGAGGCAACCCAGGTCGGCTACGTTGGCGGTCTGCTCACCTTCTCGATGATGTCGACGCTGGTGTTCGTGCTGACCCTGTACTTCGAGGAGACGCTGGGCCTGTCGGCCGTCGCCGGGGCCTACGGCTCCAAGGTCATCGGCCGCTTCGGCGCCCGCCGCACGCGCGTCGGCTCGCTCGTCGGGCAGGGCGTGCTGACCGGGCCTCTCCGGCTGGAGTACTAGATGGCCTCTGACGCTCGGCAGGTCGGTCTCGGCCAAGAACCGCCAGATCCGGGCGTCGCGCATCAGCCGTCTCGCCTGATGATGTTTCCGCAGGACATGATCGCGAGAAGCGTGCACCGCCAGCAGCGAAAATCTGCTGGTGAGTTTCCTGCCCTTGGCAGCCCACCACAGCCACTCAACGCCTGTTCAGCGGCTCGCCGGTTCGACTACTCGCCACGCCACCCCATCCGCGATGCGATCCAGGTGCCTTCACACCGTCCTGACCAGCGGCGACACCCTCAACGACCCAGAAGGGTGCGGATTCGACCCGGATTCGACCCGAGGGCTCCAGACTCCAAAATGGTCAGCAGTTGACCTGCGATAATGCTGATTTTTGCCGCTGTACTGACCATCCGTCGACAGAGGAGTCTCGCAATCGAAACTAAGTGGACATATTCGGGCGATTAATGCCACGCAGTGAGTAGTCGCTCTCGCTGTCGCCCTCTCCGGCTCGCCCGAGCGCGAACCGAATGGCCGCACCACGCGGCACTCCACTCTGGCGACTAGGCGTTGACAGAACAAGGCTCTGACCAGCCTCTTTACAGAAGTTCTTCCGCCTGGCAGAAGCCGTCTTGCCGAGCCGACACGAGTCTCACGACCCTGTTTCCAACCACGGCACGCGGGGCGAGGGCGCCCCGCCGACAGGGACGGGAACTGCCATGCCGCACATCACCGCTTTCGCCAGGAACCAGTGGTACAGCTAGCGCATCTTTCTGACCTGCGCTTATGCGAGGCGATGAGGCTGTGACCTGCTAGGACGGGTTGCAGAGGCGATCGGAGGCAGTCAGAGGAAACCGCTCTGATTCGACCCCGGTTCGACCCGGGTCGCTCGGAGGCAGTCAGAGGCAGCAGCCCCTGAAACTGGCCTTTGAGGGACCTGAGTTGGCCGGTGTGGATCACGAGTGAGCGACTCTGGCGGGGCTCTGTTTCGACCTCGGTCGAGCTGCGATGGGGACGCCTGCCTCCGCTCGGGGCCGGGCTTACGAGGGCCTCCAGGACGGCAATCCTGGAGACCTTGCCGGCGCCGTTGGAGGTCGGTTCCGGACACCACCCGTGGTTTTAGCGGGCCTGGGTGGCGTCCACGTCTTTGCGAGACGACCCCACCGTGACGCACAACACCCATCACGACCTCTCTCGACCAAACGCATCCCAATTCAACGGCGTTGTTCTGGGCTACACCCAACTTCCGTCGGCCGCAACCGATCTCATTCTGCTCGGAGACCTCACCGGCCGCTACGCCACCGGCAGTTACAGCCGACTCTCCTCCGACGGCCGGACCGTGATCCCCCGCGGGGACCGCCAGGGCGCGGCCGAGCACGGACACCGGATCACCGCGGCCATCGCCTGCCACGTCGCCCGCGCCGGCGGCAGCATCGACCAGCTCACGCAGCTCCTGCTGCATCCCGAGCACGAAGGCGGACGGCACACCCGGCACATCGCGCTGCGCTCCGGGCAGACCCGCGCCCTGGACTACATCCGCCGGATCTGGAACAGCGCTTCCAAGACGATCAGCACCACCATCGCGCTGAGCTCCCGGCACGACGCGTACGAGATTCTCGCCGCGCTGCGGGACCGCATCGAGACCACGCCCTGGCGCGGGGAGCGAGGACGGACCGCGCTGCGGGTGCTGCGGGCGCACCTGAACTTCGCCGAGATCGCGGGCGGCCCCCTGCACCACGCCAGTGAGCGGCAGACAGCGGAGGAAGCCGGGGTGTCCCGCACGACGCTGCGGGTCATCTACGAGACAGTCCTCCGGCCGCGTGGCTGGCTGCGGCGTCTGCGGGTGGGCCATGGCCGGGAGGGCTCCACCTGGTACCTGGGCAACGGCAACATCGCGGGTCACGGTGGCCCGGCTTTGCTGTCTCGTTTCCGGTCCACTCAGTTCCCCCCCGACCCGGCACTTGGGGAGTGGACCACCTCTGAGACGGCCACGACGGCCGACATCGACTCCACCGTCCTCGGCAATCTCATGGGCCACGACGCCTTCGCCCACCACGGCCTCGGCAGCGCCGCCCTCATGATCATCAGCGCCCTGCACGTGCACCCGGACCAGACGGTCATTGAGCTCGTCGGCACTTCCTCGGTCTCCCGCGCCACCACCTACCGGACCCTGAAACGCCTCGCCGACCACGGACTCGTCCAGCACACCGGAGAGACCTGGAACCTCGCGCCACGTGCGCTGGAGGGCTTCGGTATCCCCCTCCCGGACGCCGACAACAGCCACACGCCGGCAGAGGGCTGGGCCAACATCGCCGAGCAGCACGGCACCTGGGGCATCGCGGCCCGGCGCAAGGCCCTGCACACGGCGGAGCGGGCGGCCTACCAGGAGGCACTGAGCCGGTTGGGGGAGCACCGCAGCAAGGCTGTAGTGATCGTCCGCGACGGTCGTCAGGTCCTGATACCCGCGCCGCGCCCCGACGAGATCCCGCCCGCGTGGCATACCCCCGACGGACGCGTCCTCGACCCGCTCACCGGTCGTCCGGCCACCGACTGGCGGGTCGCCACCGACGGCCGCCTGATCCTCATCACCCCATCCGACCAGCGCAGTTACGACGAGCTGGCCGCTGCCCATGCCGAAGCCCTCAGCGAATGGGAGTCCGTCGCATGAACCCACATCCACCGACCACCTCCGATGCGAGCGAGGCGGTGACGCCCCAGTCCCTGCGCCGGCAGTACGAGTCCGGTGCCACGGTCGACGAAGTCGTCACCGCCAGCGGCCTGTCCTACGGCAGCGTCCTCAACCGGCTGCACGACGCCGGGACCGTCATGCGCACCTCCTGGCAGACCCGCCGGATGCGGCAGAACCCACAAGCCCGCCAGCGCCTCGCAACTCACCTGCGCACCCTCTACGAGCAGCACGGCGCAACCCTCACCGAACTCGCCGCAACGGCGGGAGATTCGAGACGTGCTGCCCGGCGTCTGCTGATCGAGGCCGGCGGAACCGTGCGCACTACCCAGCAGACGCTGCGGATGCGCAGTGCAGCGCGGGCCCCTGAGCGGCAGAAGCTCGCGCTGTCTCTGCGGGCGCGGTACGAGGCCGGCGCCACGGTGCCGGAGCTTGCTGAGGAGTGCAACTACTCCGTGGCCACGGTCTACCGGCTCCTGCACCAGGCCAAGACGCGAATGCGGCCCCAGCACCGACACGGCTCCGCTCACCGTGACGGAAACCGACTATGAGAGCCGAAGCCAGAGCTTTCAATCGCTCTGCCCAAGGGCATCCCGGCTGCCGCTGCGGAGCACGGGCGCCTCCACCAGTCCGACGGAGACGTGCCTCCACAGGAGCAGCGCTTCCACCGAATCACACACGACAACACCCCTTTCCCTTTCAGGAGATCAAGCACACGTGAACGCCAACACCCGCCACAAGACCCTGGCCGCAGCCACAGACCACGTCTGGGACGCGTTCGTGATCGTCGTCGGCATGCTCAAGGGCGGCACCGGAAAGACCACCTCGGCCTGGTTCATCGCCCTCTACTACGCCGTCGTCCTCGGCCTGCCCACGTTGCTGCTGGACGCCGACGCGACCAGCCAGTCCGCCTACGACTGGTTCAAGGTCGCCCAGGCCGCCGGCTTCGAGATCCCCGCCAACCTGGTCGTCGAGCGGTACCCGTTCGACGACATCGCCGAGTACATCCGTGCCAAGCGCGCCGAGTTCGGCGCGATCGTGGTCGACGCCGGCGGCGGCAGCGCCCGCATCTTCCACGAGGCTGTCACCGAGGCGAACCTGCTGCTCGTGCCGGTCGCCCCCACCAAGATCGAGCGCCGAAAGCTCGTGGCCACCTTCGACGAGGCCGAGCGCGCCGCCGCACGCAACGAACACGGCGTCACCGCCCACGTCGTCATGGTCAAGGCCGACGACCGCACCAGCCTGCCCCGCAACGCGAAAGACAAGCTCCTCGACCCCGTTAAGGGCGAGGGCATCGGCCCGGACCGCGACGAGGCGTTCCCGCTCGCCGACACCACCATCCACTCCTGGGTCCACTACATGGAGGCCTTCGGCGAGATCCCGACCGAGCTGAGCGAGTACGCCGAGCTGATGAAGGAGCTGACCGCGGCATGACCGAACGCATGAAGCCCCCCGCCCGCCGCACGGGCGGTCGTACCTTGGGCGGAACCAAGAAGACCACCCCTCCGCCTCCTCCCCCGACCGCCGAGCTCACCCCCGAGCAGTACGCTGCCGAACAGGCCGCTACCCCGTCCGAAGGCCGTCCCGCGGCCGGCGAGCCGCAGATTCAGCCCGCTCCTTCCACCGTTCCCAACCCCGAGGGGTCGGCACAGGGCCAGGCCAAGGCGATGCCCGAAGTGGCACAGACGTCCGCCCAGCCGACTGCCGAGGCACCGGGCGGCCCCGTCCCGGAGCCGGCCGCCAGTCAGCCAGTTCGCCCGGCCGTCGCCGCCACCAAGGCGGGGACAGAATCCGCCGGTCAGCCGATGAAGCGGCAGGTACCGCCTGCACTCCCGGCTGCCGAGCCCGCAGCACCTGCCATCCAGCCCACGCAGCCAGCCAAACCCGTTGTGCAGCACGGCACGTCCGCGGCTCCCGGCGCAGCCTGGGGCGCCGAGGTGGCGCTTCGCCCTGCAGATTCCCCAACGGCAGGCGGCAACGGATTCCCGGTGAGGACCGATGTTCCACGGGCTCACCAGGAACAGGATGCGCAATCACAGACAACGCCCAGCCAAGGAACACCGTGGGCTCAGGGATCCGGCCGTCCCAAGGACATTCCTGAGACCGCCGTCGTTCTCAACCAGCGCATCATCGCGCGCGAGAGCCTCGACTCGTCGGTCCCCGCGGCGCTGAAGCTGAAGAAGCGGCTCAAGCGCTTCGCGCTGGACAACGAACTCGACCACCTGCCCATCGGCGACATCGTCTCGGTCGCACTGGACGAGTGGCTCACCACCCGCGGGTTCTGACCCGACCGCAAGGCACAGGGCGGCCACCCTCACGCAAAGGGGCGGGCCGCCCCGTGCCGACTATTCCAATAACCCAATAGGCGGATAGCTATCCGCCTATCCGGACCGACCGGAGCAGCTCGCATGCCTGATCACTCCCCCTACGCCCGCCGACTACGTGAAATCGCCGACGCGCTCGACGCCGAGCCCCAGCCGACCGATGACGTTCTCACGCCGCATCCGGACACTCTGGACGTCATCAGAAACCGGCACACCAAACGCGGACAGTTCAACCACGCCGTCCCCGCAGACCTCCAGCTCCAGCGACGCATCCGCCGCTACAACGCCGACACCGGCCTACCGCACGGAGACATCGTCGCTCTCGCCCTCGACACCTGGCTCCGCGCAAAGGGCTACCCGCCGAGCCTCGCCCCCACCAACACGACCGCAACATGATCGGCAGGCCGACGTACGGCGAAGAGATTTGCCTCTACTGCAGTCCCATACCGACCGGGAGGCGGACATATGCCCCGCCGCACGGTCACCCCACACCTGTTCGGCTACCCGCCGAACTCTGGTTGGCCGGGCAAACCGACGACTTAGTTGCCTCCCGGCTCAAACCCAAGCACCACGTCCGCTAAAACGCTCCACCGCACACGCGATTCGGAACGGACATCAAACAGGCGAATCTTCAGAGACGATCAAGCATCACATGCACTGCCAGCGACGAGGCAAGTATCCCTTTCACGTATGAACAGTAGGGCGGGAGGCCGCCTTGGAATGTCAGTGACCCCGTATACGCTCCCCCGGTGATCATTGACCGTACCGCTCGCGTCGTCCCTCCCCGCTACCCCGACCGCGACGTACGCAGCAGGATCGGCAACGCGTTGGGTAAAGCCGACGATGCCGACCTGCTCGCTGCGTACCTGTGGGTCCAGGAAGTTTCGATCGGCCGCGAAGCCTGCACTGCGCTGCGAAGGCAGAGAGATGCCCTCCGCGAAAATCTCGAAAAACTCGGCATCCTCAAGAGCAGCTCACACTTTCGTGGGCGCACGTGGGAATTCACTCGGTCCGAACTTGACTCGATCTTCGACGCATTCATCAAGACGGCGAACGATGAACTCGACCTCATCGATGGCTCCTTGCAGCAAGCAAGCCTGACCTTCGAGGAACTCAGTAGGCTGCCTGAAGAGGACCTATCCACACGCTACACGGCCGTGTCGACTCTCCACTGAACACCATCGCCGAACAGTGGGACGAGATCGCCCCCAGCACAGAACGCTTTGCGGAATAAGGTGTTTTACACCACCACACTCGGCGGACCAGGCCAGCACGACCCGAAGACCGTCCAAGCGCTCTCACGGCACGCCCACTTCACCGAAACATGGGACACCTATGCGCGCCCACCGAGGGCGGCAGAAGGCCTGCACGTAACCGCGTTCGGCGATGCCTTCCGTTCAATGCAGCAGATCCGGGGGTGAGTTGCAGCACGGTCGCCAACCTCCCAGAGCGAAACCTGGATTTCCGGCTCTACAAGGCGCACCCGCCCCGCGCCGAGTGGCGTCCGCACTCAGTCGCGGCAACAGCTCCGGTCGGGCCGCTGCCATCAGCGGGTGCTGCGCTGCTGTGCAGGGATGGAACCCTTCGCCTCCACCGCTCTACGTCGTGTCGTTCCCGAACCGAGAATCGGTGGCGGATGGTCTCCTCCAACGAGACCACAACGGCATCCAGTGGCGGGCGGATACCCGCCACTGGATGCCGTGAGAGCGGGTACACGCTGCTGCCTGGGGGTACTCGGCCCATGCCGCTCATCCGTGACATCGCCCACGCCGACTATTCGGTGGTGGAGGAGCTGTTGTACTCGAACCATCTGGGAAACGGCAGGTTCTACGATCCCGAGGGCTTGGACGTCATCGTGGCCGAGCTCCACGGAACCGTCATCGGGGTCGCTGAGTTCCAGCTCCACTGCGGCTTCGGACACGACGAGGGCCGAGAGGCGCATCCCGGCGAGCAGACGTTCGTCTTGACCATGGCCGTCGCTGATACGGATCGTCGCAGCGGGGTCGGGCGGGCACTTCTCACCGAGATCGCCCACCGGGCCCAGGAAGCAGGCCACACCTTCCTGGGCCTGGTCCCCCAGGACGGCGACAACGCGGCCAGCCGACAGGAGTTCTTCCAGGCATGCGGTCCCACGCTCTACGGACCCGACAGACCGGGTGTGGCATGGGGCTGCCCAATCTCAAAGATCCTCGACTGAACGCGACCAGCGAAGGCCGCCAGCGCATCGCCGACGCCGCGATCGACTAACCCGGCACCTGGGTCGTCATCGAGGTCACGGCCTCCCAGCTGCGTCGTGATCGGCCGCCGGAGCGCTCGTGCTACCTGCGTTCCAAATCTTCGCCGTCTCCGTGACCGATACGATGACGGATCCGCTTTCAGCTCGCTGTAAGTAGCGTCAGGCGTGGTCAGCGCACTCGCGCGCGCCGCGGGAGACGACATGGCGACCGCGATCATCGAAACCGGAAGCAAGGACAGGATGTTGGCGGATCTGGTGGTGCCAGGGCCAAAAGCACCGTTATTCAGGATCACCCATCTCCGCGACCGGTCCAAGGCCTCCGTGAACGAGCAGGCGTCGACCTTCGATCAGCGCTGAGCCCGCCCGAGCACGCGGCGTCTGCGTGACATGACCGCGCCCGACCTGCCACCCCGGTCGCCGGGCCGGCACGCCCCACACGGAATGCCTCGCCGTCTCAGGGAGGAGCGTGACCCGCGCGAGCGCCGGAAACCACAGCCAACTCACCGGAGGACCACATGGGCACGTCGAGAAGTAGCTCGCAGCCCGCAGGACACATCGCCGTCGAGGGCCACGCCGGGGTGCTTGTCGCTCGTATCGACGGAGGCCCGCATGCGTTGTTCGATCCCGAGATCACCAAGCAACTGAAAGAGCTGGTCGATCGTGCGGACCGCGATCCGGACATCCGCGCGGTCGTCTTCACCGGTACGCATCCTGACCGCTTCTTGAGCCATTCCGATGTGCGCTGGCTACAGGAAGGGGGCACTGGATTCCCGCCGATCAACACGCGCATCGCCAAGCTCGTGGCGCGCACGGCGAGGCTCATCAACAGGGTGCCGGTTGTCAGAACGCTCGCGGGGATGACCCGGCTCAAGACACTTCTGCAGCTCGACAGCTTCCATGCCACCTTCCTGAAGATGAATGCAAGCGGCACCATCTTCGTCGCGGCACTCAACGGCTCGGCACTTGCCGTCGGCGCGGAACTGGCATTTGCCTGTGATCTGCGCATCATGGCAGACGGGGAGCACGTTATCGGCCTGACAGAAGTCCTGCTCGCACTGACACCGGGTGGCGGCGGCTCTCAGCGACTGCCTCGTCTGATCGGCAGGCAGCAGACGTTGGTCGCCGTTCTCGAAGGCAGGCCGTTCACGCCTGCGGAGGCTCTCTCGCTCGGTGCGGTCGACGAAGTGGTGCCACAGGAAAAGGTCCTCGCACGGTCGATCGAGCGCGCAGAGTATCTGAGCCTCCGCTCGAAGAAATCTCTCGGAGCCATCAAGCGATCCATCTACTTCGGCAGCTCCCTGTCGCTCGAGGACGGCTTGCAGCTCGAGCACGCCGAGTTCCTGGTCAGAGATCAATCGAAGGAAGCTCAGCGGCGGATGCTCGAATACATCGCCACCACGGACGCCACCGGCGAGCTCCCTCTGCTGAATCGTGACACGTACGCGCGAGCACTCGCCGCCGGGCGATTCGGAAGTAGCCCAAGCGAGTAGATCGAGTCGATGTGGTGATCCCGCCTTGATCGGCGGTTCATTGCCTCCCTCTGTGACAGCCTCGGTTGAGGCTGTCACAGGGCGGTTCGTGGAGTGATGTCCGTTGCCCGGTGAGGTTGGTGCAGGGCAGCTGGTCGCGGGGGGCTCGGTCGGCTACCGCTGCCTGGTGAAGTTGTCGGCGTCGGCCTGGTGAGGGCATCGAGCTTGACGAGGCCTTTGTCCGCCGTGACGTTCACGGCTGACGGCGTGCGCCGGTGCTCGACTGGTAGGCCGCCACACGATCCCACTCGCCTCGGAACTCGCTTGCGGCCTCTTGATCACCTTGATGGAATTACGATCGTAAGACAATGGCGTAGTCAATCACCGGGCGGAGCAGCTCCGGCCATCCACATTGGAGAAGCACGTGTCTTCCTCGAACGTCGAAACCCAAACGTCCACCACTGACTTGCACCAGTTCGCCGATGAGTTGATGAGGCAACTCAACCTGCGGGACGCCGACAGCGCGTTGGCCCCGTTCGCGCCGGACGCCCGCTTGTACGCCGCCGACGGCACCACCACCGGCGTCGAGGACAACCGCGCGGTGCTGGCGTCGGTCTTCGACGCGTTCCCCGACGTCACCTTCACGCCGGTCCGTGTCATCGCCGAGGACGATTGGTTCGCCATCGCCTTCATCTGGGCCGGCACGAGCACCCGGCCCTTCAACGGCACTCCCGCCACCGGCCGACCGATCAAGGTGCTGGAGTTCCGTATGTTCAAGGTGGTTGACGGGAAGATCACCGAGGCCTGGGGCCTCATCGACCTGGCGTCGCTCTTCGCCCAGTTGCAGCCCTGAGTGGGCGGTTCATAAGGTGGTGTCCGTTTCCTAGAGGTCCACGGCCTCGAGCAGGAGCCGGATGTTCACTGCGGATGGCTCGTCGAGCCACTGAGCCTCGTCGGCGATGATGAGCACCGGCCGTTCCTCGGCCAGCTCGCCGACGAGCTCAGTACGGCCACGCCGATCAGGAACCAGTCCTCCACATCGCCGCTCATGCCGAGCCTCGTTCAGGGGCTTGGCCTGCGGCTGCGGCTGCGGCTGCCTGCTGATCCGCTCGGTCACCGGCCACAGCAGTTCGTGCAGCGCGGCGAAGCCCAACTCCGACTTGAGACGAGTGCCGTGACATCTCAGGACGGTGAAGTCTGCCACGACGGATCCGGCCACGCGCTTGAGCAAAGCGTTTGGCCGGCCCCCGGGTAACCCCACACCATCATGGTTGCTCCGCATTCCTGACGGCATCGTCAAGGATCCGCTCAAGGGCGGCCTGCTCCTGACGCCGTCCGCGCAGATCCCTCCGCTTGAAAGCTTCATGGCCGCTGCCGCCGGAGCGCTCGTGCTACCTGCGTTCCAAATCTTCGCCGTCTCCGTGACCGATACGATGACGGATCCGCTTTCAGCTCGCTGTAAGTAGCGTCAGGCGTGGTCAGCGCACTCGCGCGCGCCGCGGGAGACGACATGGCGACCGCGATCATCGAAACCGGAAGCAAGGACAGGATGTTGGCGGATCTGGTGGTGCCAGGGCCAAAAGCACCGTTATTCAGGATCACCCATCTCCGCGACCGGTCCAAGGCCTCCGTGAACGAGCAGGCGTCGACCTTCGATCAGCGCTGAGCCCGTTCGAGCACGCGGCGTCCGGTCAGCCCGATGACCGCATTGAGCCCCCTATCTCCTACTGCTTCTTGTCTGCCGCCCAGCACCACTGTCCGTTAGGAAACGGAGCCCTCTCGTGAGTCAGCCCAGCGCGATCCACCTCGAGCGCACCACCCTCCAGACCGCCAGGATCACCTTCGCGAATCCTCCTGTGAACCTCATGGTTCCCGAGGCCGTGGTGAGGCTGCACGAAATCGTCTGCGGGTTCGACGAGGACCCGGATATCCAGGTCGTCGTCTTCTCCAGCGAGGTCCCCGACTTCTTCATCAACCACTTCGACGGCGCCGCGGCGGGCGACCTGCCCGTACCCCAGCACGAGGACGACCCGCCGGTCTGGACCGACATGGTCATGCGGTTGAGTAAGGCCTCGTACGTCAGCATCGCGGCCATCCGCGGCCGTACCCGCGGCGCCGGCAACGAGTTGGCTCTCGCGTGCGACCTGCGGTACGCCAGTCGCGAGAAGGCGATCTTCGGGCAGCCCGAGGTCGGCATCGGAATCGTTCCCGGCGGAGGCGGAGCCGAGCGACTCCCCCGATCCATCGGCCGCGACCGAGCGCTCGAGGCCATTCTCAGCAGCGTCGACTACGACGCCGACGTGGCCGAGCGCTGGGGGTGGGTCACACGAGCCCTGCCCGACGCGGAACTCGACGCCTTCGTCGACGCGACGGTCGCCCGCCTCGCCTCCTTCGACCGGCAGGCATTGACGACCGCGAAGTCGATGGTCAACCGAGCGACGCTGCCGCCGGACGCCGACCTGATCGCCAGCTACAGCGGGTTCGTGGACTCGCTGACAAACCCAGGGTTCCTGGCCCGTGCTGTGGCGCTGGGCACGCTGATCGCCGACAAGGGTCTCGACGTCGAATACCACTTGGGCGAGTACGTCGGACTGGCCAACCAGACCTCCTGATCCCTTCTCGCCGCGGGAGAGTCTGCCGCGATGCTCGACGAGGCCGACTCACCCGTGGCGGTCTGCCACATCGGCAGATTCCATGAAGGTTTGGACAATCGTCGCGGCGGAGTCCGGCCACGTGGAACGCCTGGGCGGCTGGGACTGTGACCTGCGCAGTGCCGGCAACAGCTGATCGTTTCACCCGTTGCTGTGACACAAGGTGCGGTAAATGAGCGGCACAGTCACCGTCATCGACAAGGGCAACGTGCGGGTGCACAGCTACATCGCTCCGGACGACGGCCTGAACGTCACCGCCCTGGTGATCAAGGTTCCGATCGTGCGTGCTCAGATGGCGGCCCCTGGGGGGACCTCCAGGACCCGGCCGGTGTCCCGGTTCTGGCAGCGGAGGTCGCTCCTGCCGGCGTCTTCGCCGCGCTGGAGAACGCTGCGAGAGGGCGTACTCGGCTGCGCGTTCATCAACACGGTGGCGGAGTACGCCCCTGGCACCACCGCGCACGCCATCCACCACCGAACACAACCGCGCCGTACGAGCCTAGGTGCGCACCCTGGCCGCACCGGCCGGTGCCCCGGACCCAGGCACACTCGCGTTCCAGCTCACACTCCTCATCGACGGCACACCGGCGGCGACCCGCGTGGAAGGCGCCGGGGCCGCGAGGTGGGCGGCGCGCGACCTGCTCGACGCAGCCTGCCCCCGATAGCTCCTGGAAGCGACCGTTCGCGGCTCGTTTCCTGCTCCCGGCAGACAGACCTTTCTCTTCAGTAGCCAGACCTTTGGCCAATCCGAACTGCTCCACCGAAGGGACCCGATCAACATGTCCGAGCAGACTCTGCCCACCACCGCCCACGCCTGGCACCTGGACACCCGCCCGGCGGGCCGGCCGACCACTTCCAACTTCTCGCTGCGCGAGGTGGCCCTCCCCACGCCCGGCGCCGGGCAACTCCTCATCGCCAACGAATACCTCTCGGTCGACCCCTACATGCGTGGCCGGATGAGCGACAAGAAGTCCTACATCGAGCCCTACGACGTGGACGCGCCGATGGACGGCCCGGCGGTCGGCCGTGTCCTGGTGTCCAACGCGGAGGGTTTCGCTCCCGGTGATCATGTGGTGCACGTCCTCGGCTGGCGCGACTACGCGATCCTCGACGCGGCGGGCGCACAGAAGGTGGACCCGAACCTCGCCCCTCTTCCCGCCTACCTGGGCGTGCTCGGCGTACCCGGCCTCACCGCGTACATCGGTCTGGAGCGGTTCGCGAAGATCAAGGAGGGCGACACGGTCTTCGTCTCCGGCGCGGCAGGCGCCGTGGGCACCCAGGCCGGCCAGATCGCCAAGCTGAAGGGCGCCGGACTGGTGATCGGAAGCGCGGGCTCGGACCAGAAGGTCAAGCTGCTCATCGAGGAGTACGGCTACGACGTCGCGTTCAACTACAAGAACGGGCCGGTCGCCGAGCAGCTGGCCAAGGCGGCCCCGGAGGGCATCGACGTCTTCTTCGACAACGTCGGCGGCGAGCACCTGGAGGCGGCGATCGGCGCCCTCAAGCTGCACGCACGGATCGTCCTGTGCGGGATGGTCTCCCAGTACAACGACGAGAAGGTCGTCGGCCCGCGCAACCTGTGGAACCTGTCCGTGACGCGTTCGGACATCCTGGCATTCATGGTCAGCGAAGAGCTGGATCTCCAGCCGGACTTCGTCCGCGAGGTAGGCGGCTGGCTCGCCGAGGGCAAGCTCCGCTACCGCGAAACCGTGCGGAACGGCCTGGAGAACACCCTGGACGCCTTCCTCGCCATGATGCGGGGCGAGAACATCGGAAAGATGATCGTCAAGCTCTGAATCCGCCTCCCTCACGCCGGGAGGAGGAGCCTGCCGTGCCGTGCGCGCGGCGGGGCCCTCTCGCGTCAGTCGCAGCGCAAGATCGAAACACCCTGGCGTCGCACAGAGCCAAACCCCGACGGCATCACAGAAACATGGATCGGTTGCGATCACCGACCCACCCTCTTAACATTATGATCGTAATTTAACAGGTTGGCCCTCTCGGCACGCCATTGGCGTTCTGACCTTCATTCCTCTCCACTTCACCAGGAACTCTCCATGGACCTCTCCATCAGCACCGCCCTTGTCACCGGAGCCAACCGGGGCTTCGGCCGCGCCCTGGCCGCCGAGTTGCTCGAGCGCGGCGCCACCGTCACCTGCGAGATCGTCGCGGACGACGCCTCCCGCCAGGCACAGGCCGCTCTCGCTGGAGGCGTCTCCGTGCTCTACCCGCAGCTCCCCTGAGGACAGCCACCCAGGAATCCGCCCCGAGCCCGCTCGGTGCCGATGCTCGCTGTCGCACACCATGCCGTCACCCGCCGGCGTCCACATCCATTGATCCGTCGCCACGTACGTCTGCCCAGGGAATGCAGGGAACGCCATGAAACAGCAACGCAAGCAACGGGTTCGGGGCGGCAGCGCCGTCTGGGCCGTGGCCATCACCAGCGCGGCGGGATTCATCACCGCACTCGACAACTTGATCGTCACCACCGCCCTCCCCTCCATCCGCAAGGACCTGGGCGGAGGGCTCGAAGACCTCGAATGGACAGTCAGCGCCTACACCCTCACCTTTGCGGTCCTGCTCATGTTCGGCGCCTCGCTGGGTGACCGGTTCGGACGGCGGAGGCTGTTCGCCATCGGGCTCGGGATCTTCACCACGGCCTCGGCCGCGGCCGCCCTCGCACCGGGGATGGGTGAACTGATCGCCGCGCGGGCGGCGCAGGGCGTCGGGTCCGCGATCGTGACGCCGCTGACGCTCACCCTGCTCTCGGCCGCCGTGCCCGCCGAACGGCGCGGCGCGGCGCTGGGTGTGTGGGGCGCGGCCAGCGGCATCGCCGTGGCCACCGGACCGCTCATCGGCGGCGCACTCACCGAGAACCTCTCCTGGCAGTGGATCTTCTGGGTGAACGTGCCCCTGGGGCTGGCGCTGATCCCGCTCGCCCTGCTGCGCCTCGACGAGAGCCGCGGCCCCAACCCGACCCTCGACCTCGTCGGCACCGTTCTGGCCAGCGGCGGACTGTTCGGCATCGTCTACGCCCTGGTGCGCGGCAACGCCGACGGCTGGAGCAGCACCCCGGTGCTGGGCGGCTTCTTCGCCGGAACGGTCCTGCTGGTGGGCTTCGTCCTGTACGAACTGCGCGCCAAGCACCCGATGCTGCCGATGCGCCTGTTCCGCATACGCTCCTTCAGCGCCATCAACGCCGCCAGCCTGCTGATGCTGCTGGGCATGTTCGGGTCGATCTTCCTGCTCAGCCAGTACCTGCAGACCGTCGGTGGCTACTCGCCGATGCAAGCGGGCATACGGATGCTGCCCTGGACCGCCATGCCCATGATCGCCGGACCGCTGGCCGGGGCCCTGTCCGACCGCATCGGCGGCGCACCCGTCGTCACGGCGGGCATGACCCTGAACGCCGTCGGCCTCGGCCTGTGGGCGATCACCGTCGAGCCGCATGAGGCCTACACCCACATGCTGCCCGCACTGATCGTCTGCGGCATCGGCCTGGGCATGTTCTTCGCCCCCAGCGCCAACCTCGTCCTGAGCACCGTCCGCCCCCAGGAGCAGGGCATCGCCTCCGGCGCCAACAACGCCATCCGCGAGGTCGGCGGCGCCATCGGCGTCGCAACGCTGGCCGCGGTCTTCTCCGCCCAGGGCGGCTACGGATCCGCCGCACTGTTCGTGGACGGGCTGATCCCGGCCCTCTGGGCCGGAGCCGGCGCGGTCGCCCTGGCAGCGGCTGTAGCGCTGCTCATGCCCAGGCAGCACAAGGCCGACGGCCCGGCCGCCGGCCTTGCCGCAGGAAGTGCCCCGGCCGGCACCCCGGTCGCGACCTGAAGCCCGCATCGAGGGGTGG